>JAZOBE010000048.1:0-76422 GCA_045595785.1 Eubacteriales bacterium | reverse complement strand
AGCAAAATCAGCCAGCTTCTTGGAGAACTCGGGATCGTTCTTCTCTTCCTCTTTGTGATAACGAACGTTTTCGAGCAATACAATCTCGCCGTCTTTGAGTTCAGCAACGCACTTAGCAGCACTCTCGCCGATAACGTCCTCTGCCATCTTAACTTCCTGACCGAGAAGCTCAGAAAGTCTTGCAGCAACGGGTTTTAAGCTGTATTTCTCATTGAACTCGCCCTTAGGTCTGCCAAGGTGTGAGCAAAGGATAACCTTAGCACCCTGAGCAACCAGATATTTGATTGTGGGCAGAGCGCCGATGAGTCTGTTCTCATCAGTGATTTTCTTTTCGTCGTTCAGGGGTACGTTGAAATCGCAACGAACCAGAACCTTTTTGCCCTGAACGCTGATGTCCTCTACGGATTTCTTATTTACGTTGGTCATATTTTTCACCTCATAAATTTATTTCTTTTCAATTTATAATCTTACCATATATTACCGATAAATGCAAGTATTATTTGAATTTTTCGGCGGTTATCTCCATTTGCGCATCCTGCCAGCGGATATAGGTCTCCAGCGTGATATTATCGGTCACCGAGGTGGCGATAAGCTTGCGGCCTACGTTGTTGATATCGTATACCGAGGAGTAAAGCTCGGTAAGGGTATAATGGACGGTGTCGAAAACCGTCGCCATCATATAAGTGTTGGCGTTATCGGTAGAATAATAGGAAATATAGTACTGAAGTAGGGTTTCCTCTATCTCGTGGGAAGCAAGTATCCAGGCGGACAGAACAAGTCCTGCACGGTGGCTATCCTCCTTGGCGGCAGGCACGGATATACACATCGCCTCGGTAATAGTGGAGGAATAGCCGTCCTGTCCCGTTGTGGTCATTGGCAGGGGCAAAATCTCCCAATCAAACTCGGTAATAAGGTTTTCACCTAAAAATTGGTTGAAATAGGTTACGCAGAACACGCTTTTTCCGTTTCTGAACAAGGCTTCGGGCTCAATCTGGGCGGTTGCGGTAAACCGCGTTCCGCTGTTAAACAGTAGCTTTACTGCTTCGGTGGATTCTTTTCCTGCGTAATAATCGAATTCCGCCTTAAGGGGCTTGCCCATAGTCTCGCCGAAATAATCAATTCCGCTTCCGTTCCACAGCACGTTTATAAGACTATCGGTATCCAAGCCTACCGAGCAAAAGCCGAAAATATCCTTTTCCACGTCTGCAGAGGGCTTTCCTGCCACGGTGGAGGTAAGACTGATATATTCCTGCAGCTTATCCATATTCCAGCTTCCGTCAGCCACGGCAAAGGAGGGGTTGCGCAGTCCCGCTTCCTTAATAAGGTCGCGGTTGGCGTAAACCACAAGGGCGTTTTGCTGTGCGTAAAGGAAGGGGGCGGTAAACATATACAAGGAATTGTTTATAGTCTGCTTTTCGGGCGCACCGCCAAGAGTTTTTGCGGCGGTAGAAAAATAGGGAAGCGACCACATATTTGCGTAATACCCGTTCACCGAGTTAAGCGACGACTGTTTTGCGGGCATTATAACCAGATCCGGGCAGTTTTCACCGCTTTTTACCGCCTCGGTTATCTCCGACGAGGTCTTTTGCTCAATTACTATCTGGGTATTGAACTTGTTTTCAATAGCGTCTATGCGCTCCTGCATTATTTTCTTCAGTGAGCTGTCGTACGCGTTGTCCGGAAGTATATGGTACAAGTCCGTAGTCCATATAACCGTTTCGTCACCGCCAAAATCGGCATCCGGCAAAACGGAAAGGGGATCCTCGGGCAAGATAAGCTCCTCGGACACTTCTTCGGACACTTCCTCGGATATTTCGGTGCTAACGTCACCGTCTGTGCCGCAGGAAACCAGAAGAAGCGCACATAATAATATTGTAATAAACCTTTTCATAGTATCTCCAATAATGTTTCACGTGAAACAAAACTCTACAAAGCCTAACGACATTTTTAGCAAAGTGTTTCACGTGAAACAACCTTTTAGGTAGTTTCTAAAAATATTATACCTATAATTTATTAAACAGTCAATATATAAATAGTAAACAAAAATGAGCAGTTTACCGTTTGTACGGAACTGCTCATAATTTTTGTTGTTTTTTACTTGGACTCGTTAGCGGAAGTCTCAATTACTTCGGAAATCTCAT
The DNA here is from genome assembly GCA_045595785.1 of Eubacteriales bacterium. GTDB lineage: Bacteria > Bacillota > Clostridia > Oscillospirales > CAG-382 > SFLA01. Next base: position 74,281 of record JAZOBE010000048.1, on the reverse strand, counting down.
CAGATTCTTCAGCGGAAACCTCAGAAACCTCGGAAACCTCGGAAACGTCCTTGGAGGTGTTGTTGGGCTTTGCGGAAGACTCATCATCAGGCTCATACTGAGCGATGAACAGAGAAAGAACGAGAAGTGCGAACACTACGCAAGCTGCGATAGTTATTTTGTTAAGTACTGCTTCCTTGGAAGAGGACTTATTGCGGTCATAATAAGAGCCGCCGTTGCCGCCGGTGATTACGCCGGACATACCCTTCTTGCTGTTCTGAAGAGCAACAAGAACGATTACTGCGATTGCTGCGATTACGGTAAGAATACCAAGAGTCCATATAAGTGCGTTATCCATTTATCTTTTCCTCCGAAAAACCGTGAAGATACGGTTTATTATTTCTGTTTTTATTATTCTTGCCGCCACGCAGTCCGCGCGGACGGGCACTTTGATACTATAACACAACTGTAAATATTATGCAAGGGGTAAATAAAAAATTAATAAATTGTTCACAAATTATTAACATTTACTCCTTGTTTGCGGAATTCTTTCTTTCTTTTAATTCCTTAAGGCGTTTTTCCTTTTTGGTATCAGCTGCGTCCTTCTTTACTTTTTTAACTATTCGGACGATAAACGCCGCAAGACAGTACAGCACGTAAAGGCCTGCCAGCACGAGAACCACGGTAAGCACCGTCTTTGCGGTTTCGCTGAAAAGGATGCTTTCCACGGTGTCAAAGAATTTTATAACGGTATCTGTATCAATGCTGTCTGCTGCAGAAAGGGGAGTTACCCCGATAACTGTGCCGTTAAGTACGTATTCAGCCATTCCCAATACTTCTCCTTTCGTTACGGGCGCTTTTACGGCGTAATGCTCCTTGCCGTCCTCTCCCGTTACGGTGTAGACACGCTGTGTGTCATAGGTAATGTTTATTTTCAGACCGCTTAAGGTGTCTCCCGCGGCGGTGATTGTCTCAATCTTTTTGTCGGCTCGGACTACTATATGGTCACGTTCCTTGCCCTGCTCAAGCAATATTTCGTCAACAGCCTCGCCCGCTTTGCATACGGTGGTGTGTACAAAGTTGGTTTTTGCCCAGTTTACCAGGGTTTTTACGTCTGTATACGGGTTTTTGCCCTCATCGAAATACCGCACGCCCTCCTCATCGTAAAGGTACATACATCCGTCAAGCACCACTACTATATATGTAAGAGGACCGTTCTCAACGGCGGTGGCTACGCAGTAGCCGCCGGTGGAATATGCCTGCCCTGCAAAGAACCCTCTTGCGCCTGCAAGGTAGTTGCCCGGCATAATACGCTCGGATAACAGATAGTTTCTGGTATGTATGGTGCTTCCCTGCAAAACGTAATAGCCTGCACTTGATGCGGCGAACAGATCGTATCTGTTATAAAACTCCGCACAGATAAGTGCCACGTCCTTGGCGCAGGTGCGGTTGCCCAGATCTGTCCTGCCCAACGGGTCCTTGTATTTTGTCTCAGTACAGCCGATGCTCTCAACAAATTCGTTCATTTTATCGGCAAATTCCGAGTATTCAATTCCCGTTTTGTCACAGTAAGCGTAGATAAGCGGATTAACGGCGTCGTTTGCCCAGCTGACACAAGCTGCTTTCATCAGCTCCTCTACCTTAAAGCTTCCCCCCGCTTTAAGCCCGATCATGGGGGTTGCAGGGTTAACGGCGGCGCCGATATTCTTGAGATGCTTGCTTTCAATAGTCACCTCGGTATCAAGGGAAGTGGCGAACTCATCAAAAACAAGTATGAGCGCTGTCATTTTCGTGCTGGTGGCGGACTCGGTACGGTCTGTACCGTCTTTGTCGTAAACGAAGGTGCCCGTTTGCGGGTTATACACCGCCGCTTTCGAACCGCCGTATATGGTTACCTCCTGCTCCTCCTCAGCGTAAACCCCTGTGACAAGGGTAAGCACGCAAAGAAGCGCAAGAATACAAACAGTTATTCTTTTAAGCATATACTTTTCCTTATAGTTATATATGACCATTATACAAAACATAAGAAGAAATGTCAATATAAACTGCGTGTGGGTTTTTTGTAAGAATAATTTGACAAAACAGGCAAAGGGTGGTATAATAAAAACAGAACAGATGTTCGGATACACGTTGGAACAGGAAAGGAGAGTTAATGCGGTTAATAAACATATGCGCAACAAAAGACGGGCTGTATCCCGACACTTATTTCGCAGGGTATTGCGGTGAGGACAAGGGTGCCGCTCTTGTTATCCGTTTGGGGGAAGGGCTGGCTGAGGAGCTGGATTATTACCTCCGCTTTTGCACCTCGGAGCAGGCGCAGAGAGGCGGTATGGCGGTTACAGAAAAGCTGAATTCTTCAGGTAAAGTCATACTTTTTACTCTGCCGTCGGTGCTTATGCGTGCAGGGGTTTTGCGGCTGCAGCTTGTGGCGGCAAAGGAGGGGGAGACCTTGTTTTCGCCTATCTTACGGGGCGGACTTGAGGTAAACTGTCCTTTTGAGCATTGCTTTGAGGAAAAAGATGAAGGCGGCTTGTACGTATTCAGGGATATGGCGGATTACGCACGCAACCGCAGACGGATGGAAGGGTATCCTTTCGGAGAAAACGAATCACGAAATGGAGGAATTTAATGGATAATATCACTTTTTGCGAGATAATGCGCGAAATAGCTGAGAAATATAACACGGTATATATGAAAGGCGTATTCGGTGCGCCGGTAAACGAGCACACGGTAAGCAGTAAATCTGCCCAATATTCAAAATGGTACACGGAGGAAAAGCAAAAGGGGTTCAGACGGCTGTTCGGCAAAAATTATTTCGGCTTCGATTGTGTTTGTCTTATAAAGGGTGTGCTTTGGGGCTGGAACGGAGACGAAAACCACATATACGGCGGTGCGCGGTATGGGAAAAACGGTGTGCCTGACGTTTCCGTAGACGGAATGAAAAGTATTTGCGAGGGAGTTACCAAGGATTTTTCGGTTATCGAAAAAGGCGAGCTTCTTTTTATGCCGGGCCACGTGGGAGTTTATCTGGGTGACGGGATGGCTTGCGAATGTACCCCGAAATGGGAAAACAAGGTTCAGATAACCGGTGTAAAAAACGTGGGAACATCAATGAAAAACGCCAGAACATGGGTCAGCCACGGAAAGCTTACGGCGTTTATAGAATACGTTGCCGATAAGCCCGAGCCCGAACTTAAAATGCCGAAACGAGTTGCTATCGGCAGGGTAGACGAGGACAAGACGACGGGCAATAATATCGATACCACGGGCAGGTGGGACGGCCACAACTCGCGCTATATGAAAATGCTTGAAAAAAGCATATACAGACGGAGGTAAAAGCACGAAAAGTGCTTGAAAAAATAATGCGAACATTTGTTTGCAAAGGGAAAGGCGGTATTTTTATAAGAAAATGGTAAACGTTTCATACGCAAAGAGGTTGCTTGAGAATTACACGGGAAACAAAGCGGCGGAGGAAAACTTCCCCTTTGAAATGACGATGATAAACAGCCGTCTGTATTCCTCCTGCTCGGAGAAAACGATGGTAGAAATGATAGAGGCAAAGGACCGTCTGGCGGCGAGGGCGGACAGAGCCAAAAAAGAAATATCACAGACAGAATCAGCACTTTTTTCGCTGTCGCCTTACCAACGGGAATTGCTGAACGCATTTTACGTTGCAGGAAAGCACGCCTGCGCGGAAAGCATTGCGGGAAAATATAACGTGGAGAGGAGCACGGTGTACAGAGACAAAAACAAAGCCCTATTGGTTTTTGCGGAAGCCGTGGGAACTGTCTAAACTTCGCAGATCGAAACGCGAAAAAGAATATACCGTAATAAATGATGCGAGAGATTTGAGTTTATCTCTCGCATTGCTGTTTTTTTAATTGGTAGGAATTTGTAAAACAAATTCCTTTTATGTTTCGCGTTTCTAAAGGCTTTTACTCGGGAGGCTGTACCTTTGTACAGCTCTCCGCTCGTAAAAGACCTCTTCTGCTTTGTTTATACAGTTCCCTGCAAAATTTGAGTTTTGCTGATTACAGACGATAGTTTGTGCGGATTTTTAATAAATAAAAAAACCGCAATGAATGCGGTTTTTTGTAATTTAGAACTTAATTCTGTTTGAAATATACTCTTTAACTTCGCCGATGGGCATTCTTACGCTTTCCATAGTATCACGGTCGCGGACGGTTACGCAGCCGTCTTCAACAGATTCGAAATCGTATACCACGCAGAAGGGAGTACCGATCTCATCCTGTCTGCGGTAACGCTTGCCGATACTGCCGGCTTCGTCATATTCGCACATAAAATCAGCGCAAAGATCGTAGTAGATTTCTTTTGCCTGATCACCCAGCTTCTTGGAAAGGGGGAGAACAGCGCACTTGTAGGGTGCGAGGGCAGGGTGGAGACGGAGGACGTAACGGATATCCTCCTTGCCGTCCTTTGAAAGGTCTTCCTCGTCGTATGCATCAACAAGGAAAGCAAGCAGAACTCTGTCTGCACCGAGGGAGGGCTCAACAACGTAAGGAACGTACTTTTCGTTGGTTTCGGGGTCGAAATAAGTGAGATCCTCACCGGAATGATTAGAATGTGCCTTAAGGTCAAAATCGGTTCTGGAAGCAACGCCCCATAATTCACCCCATCCGAAGGGGAACATAAACTCAAAGTCGGTGGTAGCGTTGGAATAGTGAGCCAGTTCCTTAGGGTCATGGTCACGCATACGGATATTTTCGGGCTTGATACCGAGGTTTACAAGCCAGTTATAGCAGTAATCCTTCCAGTATACAAACCATTCAAGCTCGGTACCGGGCTTGCAGAAGAATTCAAGCTCCATCTGCTCAAACTCACGGATACGGAAGATAAAGTTACCGGGGGTGATTTCGTTTCTGAAGGACTTACCAACCTGTGCAACGCCGAAAGGCACCTTGCGGCGGGTGGTACGCTGGATATTCTTGAAGTTTACAAAGATACCCTGGGCGGTCTCGGGACGGAGATAAACCTCTGCCTGACTGTCCTCGGTAACGCCCTGGAAGGTCTTAAACATCATATTAAACTTGCGGATGGGAGTGAAATCACATTTGCCGCAGGAGCAAGTTACGCCTTTTTCAACGATATATTCGTACATTTCGTCGTTGGTCATGCCGTCAACGTGCATCTCAACGCCGTTTTCCTTGTTCCATTTTTCAATAAGCTGGTCAGCGCGGTGACGCATTTTACAGCTCTTGCAGTCAATAAGAGGGTCGTTAAAGTTAACAACGTGGCCGGAAGCAACCCAAGTCTCTCTGTTCATAAGAATAGCAGAGTCAAGACCTACGTTGTATCTGCTTTCCTGAACGAACTTCTTCATCCAAGCGCGCTTGATATTATTCTTTAATTCAACGCCCAAGGGACCGTAATCCCATGCGTTTGCAAGGCCGCCGTATATTTCGCTGCCGCTGTAAACAAAGCCTCTGTTTTTACAAAAGGCAACGATTTTTTCCATTGTTTTTTCGTTATTGTTCATATATCTCTCTCCCAAGAAAATGTTGTTTTTTACATTAAATTTAATAATAACATAAAAATACCGATATGTCAATGAGAAAACACCCCACAAATCTGCGATTTGCGGGGACCCCGAGAAAAAACACCCCACGAATGCAGTCGCATTCGCAGGGACCCCGAGAAAAAACACCCCACAAACACAAGGTTTCGATAATGTAGGGAAGGGGCTTGCCCCTTCCGCAAACTGTTCGCACGAAAATAATGTCTATAATAACCAAAAGTCTGATTTTTGCGAGGAGCGAGAAAATTTGACGCAGAAGGCGTTTTTACGCGCGAGGAGCTGTACAAAGGTACTGCCCTCCGCGTAAAACGTCTAAAAAACGCGAATAAAACAACCCCCGTGGATCTTATTCCACGGGGGTTTACCTCATTTTTTGAAACGGGACGTCGAGGACGCCGTCCCCTACGGTTTTCGATACATTTTACTGTATCTTTCGCGTTTTTGTTCTGCGTTAAATTAGCCGCTCCGTCACATTTTTGACATCTTTCGCTGAGCGAGTACCAGCTTTGAATATCTTCCGCCGGATTTCATCAGTTCCTCGTGGGTGCCTATCTCCTCCACGGTGCCCTTTTCCAGCACCACCAGCTTTGTGGAGTTGCGGAGCGTGGACAGCCTGTGAGCGATTGCGATGGTGGTTCTGCCCTTGGACAGCGCCTGCACCGCATCCTGCACCATTTTTTCGGTTTCCGTATCAAGGGAAGCGGTAGCTTCGTCAAGAATAAGTATCTTGGGGTCACGGAGTACCGCACGGGCAATAGCTATTCTCTGCTTCTCACCGCCGGAGAGGGAGCCGCCTCGCTCACTGACGTAAGTGTTGTATCCATCGGGCATTTTCATAATAAATGCGTGGGCGTTTGCCATCTTTGCCGCATTTATAACCTCTTCGGGAGTGCAGTTGGGCTTTGCGTATGCGATATTATCGTATACCGTGCCGCGGAACAGATAAGTCTCCTGCAGCACCACGCCTATCTGCGAGCGGAGTGAATGCTGTGAGTAATCCTTAATGTCGATACCGTCAATGGTAAGTGAGCCGCCCGTCAGATCGTACAGACGCATTATAAGGTTTATCATTGTGGATTTGCCCACGCCGGACCTGCCCACAATACCCACCATCTCACCGTTGTTAATATCAACGGATACGTTTTTAAGCACGTTTTCGTATGAATTATATCCGAAATACGCATTTTTGAAGGAAATATCGCCTTTTACGGCAGTATCCACCGCTGTGGGCTTATCAACTATCTCAGGCTCCTCGTCGATTATCTCAAACACCTTTGACATACTGGTAATGGCTCTCGTAAGACGGCGGGGCATATTCGCCATCCAGCGGAGAGGACCGTATATCATGGAAACGTATGAAAGGACCAGCGCCATATCGCCCAGACCTATTTCGTTGCCCAAAAGCATACTTCCGAGAATATATATTGCGGCGTAGTTGCCCAGAGAAAGTGCAAAATCCGCCACGGGCATGGTAAGGTTCCATATAAGCTCGTTCCGTGCGGAAATATTGCGGAATTTCCGCGCCGCCTTTTCAAAACGGCTTTGCTCGTATTCTTCTGCGCCGAACACCTTTACCACGCGGATACCCGAGAAGATATCGTGAAGTATGGTGCCGCATTCGGAGGACGCCTGCCATTGCGCCATATAAAGCCTGTGGGTATAACGCATAAGATAGCGGAATACCACCAGCATTACGGGGACGGGAATAAGTATTACCAGCGCAAGGACGGGGTTGATGATAATAAGCATTACGGTTACCGCCACGAATATTATCACCATCTGGATAAGCGAGGGAATATCGTTTACCAGCACGTCGCGAAGGACCTGCGTGTCCTCGGTAACACGGTTAATAAGCTCGCCTGCGGTGCGCCGCGTTACCCCTGCAAGGGATAGCTTTTGTACGGCGGTATACACCATCTTGCGCAGGTCGGAAAGCAGACCCGTTGATGCCTTTACCACCAACGCGCTTCTCGCCACCGAAAGGAGCGAGGTAAGAAGTCCTGTTCCCGCCATAAGGAGAATCAGCGTTATAAACTCAATAAATACCTTGTTATCATCGGTATTTATTCCTGCTTTGGTAATATACTCGTTAATAAGCTGTTTGCTGATATAGGGGGATATCATAGACACCGCGGATATAGCAAACACCGTAATAAGCGAGAGGGAAAGGGGAACAATATAGGGTTTTAAGAAGGGAAGCAGCCTGCGGAGCAGTGCGGTTTTATCCACACAATGGGGGCAGGTGACCGATCCGGGGGAAAAACGTCTGCCGCATTTTTCGCAATGTGTCTTTGCGTAAGGGTCGGCAACACCCAAGCCTCTGCCCTCAAGAAATGAGGCGAGACGCTTGGTTACGGACTGTAATTCCGCCGCCACAGACATATCTCCGCGGCAAAGCTCGGTTACGTCTCCGTCTTTTATACCCTCAACGGCACAACAGCCTACGTATTGAATATATCTCACCTCGTCAAAGGCGGTCATATCAAAACGGGTAACGGTTTCTCCTGCGGTGATACAAAGGATATTTCCCTCCATCTCTCCCGCGCCTTTTATTCTGTTGTTGTAAAAATCAAGGTTAAAAGTAAAATCTAATGTTTGCATAAAACAAATCTCTGTTTTGTCAGATTTCCTGCCCAACAAGTCCTTTTGTTGAGCCTGCGGGGGTGTGTTTTTTTTCGGGGTCCCCAAAAATCCGTAAGGATTTTAGGGGTGTGTTTTTTTCGGGGTCCCCAAAAATCCGCAAGGATTTTAGGGGTGTATTATAAATACAGTTCAAGCTTTCTGAAGCTTTTTCTGTCCAGCGCCATATAGTCCTTTATCTCATAGCGGTTACCGTCCACATCGGTGAGAATGAGGCGGTTTTCGCCGACTTTTGCTATATTGCGGTAGGTATCGTGCATGGAAAAAGAAAGCTTTCCCATATCGCTGTCCGCTTCCCAATAGGTGTATCCGAACTTGGCAGATACGGTGTGTATTTTTGTAATAACGGGGGTGAAATACTTTCGGTTAAGCTCGCCCTTAAGAATATTACGGATATCCTCGGGAAAATCCGCAATGCTTTTTACCATACCGTATTCCTTTCCGTCCTTGTCCTGAACGGAAATAAACATATCCGGCATATCGTAAGGGAACGCTCTGTGCAGGAACACTCTGCCAAGATCCTGCCAAACGGGAGACAGATCTGCGTTTTCATCGGCAAGATCGTCCTTTCCCACGGGGGGAATAAACGCATTAAGCCCCACAAGTCCCCCTGCGGTAAGATAAAACCGTGCGTTTTCGGGGGTAAAATATACGGTTTCGGCAATTACGTTCATATTATTCACTCCTCTATACCGATAGTTTTAAGTGCGTCCGCCTGCATTTTGTAAAGACGGTAGTACACACCCTTTGCTTTAAGCAGCTCGGTGGCGGTACCCTTTTCGGGCATTTTTCCGTTTTCCACAACCACGAGGAAATCCGCATCCCTCAGCGTAGAAAGACGGTGGGCTATCATAATGGTGGTTCTGCCCTTGGCAAGTGCCGTAAGAGACGCCTGTATCTGCCGCTCGGTCTGGGTATCCATTGCGGCGGTGGCTTCGTCAAGAATAAGTATTCTCGGGTCGCGGAGAACTGCTCTGGCAATAGAAACTCTCTGCTTCTCACCGCCGGAAAGCTCTTTTCCGCCCAGTCCCACACGGGTATCGTACCCATCGGGGTATTTTATAATAAACTGATGTGCGGACGCTATTCTCGCCGCCTGCATAACCTCCTCGTCGGTGGCGTCGGGGCGTGCGTAGCGTATGTTTTCCTTTATGGTTCCGCGGAACAGATAAGTCTCCTGAGAAACTATCGCCACGTTGTTTCGCAAGGTCTCAAAGGAAAGATCCTTTACGTTAATTCCGTCAATATAAATTCCGCCGTCGGACACGTCGTAAAGACGGGTAAGCAGGTTAACCAGCGTGCTCTTTCCGGCGCCGGTCTTTCCAACTATACCCACCGTCTTTCCGGCAGGGACTTCAAATGAAATTCCATCGATAATACGGCGGTTTTCCTCGTAAGAGAATATTACGTTGTCAAACTTTATATCTCCCTTTACCGTGTCAAGACACACGGGGCTTTCGCTTTCTCTTACCTCGGGCACGGAATCTTTAATTTCAAAAAGTCTCTGCATGGCGTTTAGACATTCGCTCCACCAGTTGGAAACGTCCGCAAAGAACTGTAAAGGTCCCGTAATCAGACCGAAGTATGCGATAAACGCAGACAGCGCGGCGTAATCCATATTTCCGGTATGGGTCATAACCTGCCAGCCGCCTACGCCCCACACAACGTACAGACCTGCCTGAAGCAAAAAGGTGATGAGAGGGAAGGACTTTGCGCTGAGCATACCTGCCTCCGCCACCGTTTCCGCGTGGGCGCGGTTGCGTCTGTCAAAACGCGCGCTTTCCTCGTTCTCGCGGGAGAAGGATTTTACCACTCTCATACCGTTAAGCACGTCGGAAATAAGCGAATTAAGGCTTCGTCTTCTTGCCCAGTTTCTCGCCCAAAGCTTGTCAAAGGCGAGGAACAGATATTTGTATACGAAGAAGAAAACGGGCACCGTAATAAATGCAAAAAGGGTAAGCAACGGGTTGGAAACCAGCATTACCGCCATTACGCACAGCAGGGTAAGCACGTTGGTTACCAGATAGGGAAATCCGTCACAGAAAAACCAGTACAGCGTGGTGGAATCTCCGTTTACCTGGGTCATAAGTCCGCCCGTCTGTCTGGAAGTAAAGAAAGAGAGGGACAATTTATTTATGTTTTCGAATATAAGCATCTTCAGGTCGTAGGTAACGTGCGCCGCCGTCCGCGATGACAACGTACCTACCGCCAGATTAACAAGCAAAAATGCAATTCTTATGCCGATGATCATCAGCACCACGGTGCCGATCATACCGAACATACTGCCGCCCTCCTCCAAAACCTCACCGTAAAGGAGCTGGTTGGAAACGTAGGGCACCGCCACGGACAACGCGGCAGACGCAATAAACGCCAAAAGAAGAAGCAGCATATACATTTTGTATCTGCTGAAAAGGGCAAGCATCTTTTTAATAAGCTTGGTCTTTTCAAGACACTTTGGGCATACCTTCCTCTGCTGGTCGGGATACCGCATACCGCATTTGGGACAATGGGTCTCTTTTCCCTTTTTGTCCGAATGCTTCTTTTCGTCAATATGCCCGTCCTTTTTAATTTCCTTTATACATTCGCATATCACGTTTGCCTCATGCTTGCAGGCAGAGGATATATCGAACATAGGTATAACGTCTGTGCCGAATACTGCCGTAATACGGGCAGTGGATATAAGCATTTCGGTCTTGGGCTCTTCCATATCCGCAATCAGATAGCTGCGGTAATCAAAGCAATCAAAAAAGCTTACTCGTTTTCCGCCCTTTTTGGTGTGGATTATAATACCCTCAGCCACCAAAAGCTCTTTTTCGGTAAGCAGAATAAAGGTGTCTGCCCGTCTGCCGGGAAACGCCATATCCGACCGCATGGTAACACAGACCGAATTAATATCTATTCCTTTTTCTGTAAAGAATGCCTCCGCCGCTTTCGGCAGAGAATGAAGTTTTATCATCCGGGTAATTCCTCAAAATTGATTTTATAGGTAAATAATACCACTTTTCCGTGAAAAATACAATAGATTTTCCATAAACCGTTAGTTGCTTTCTTTCACTTTTCAAGTGATTGCCCACCATAGTATATTACAATTTGTTTACATTGTAAAGACTTGAAAAAAATAAGTATTTGTGGTATAATGTATGGGTAAAAAGTGCATAAATAAACATTATTTTGAATTTTAACTTGATTTGTTGGCATATATGTGGTAAACTACGTCAATAATGGAGGTGTTTCCAATGGCAAAGGTTGCTATTCTCGGCTTCGGCGTCGTCGGTCAGGGCGTGTACGAGGTCTTAAATAAAAATTCTTCCCTCATTTCCTCCCGTATGGGTGAGGATTTTGAGGTTAAACGTATTCTGGACCTGCGCACTTTCCCCGGACATGCTATGGAGAAAGCGGTCACTCCCGATTTTAATGATATTTTGTGTGATGAGGAGATATCCGTCGTTGCTGAGACTATGGGCGGCACCTCTCCCGCATACGAGTTTTCTCTTGCACTTATCCGTGCAGGCAAAAGCGTGGTAACTTCCAACAAGGCTGTTGTTGAAAAGCACGGTATAGAGCTTCTTGCGGAAGCGGAGAAGCATGGCGTTGCATATCTTTATGAGGCATCTGCAGGCGGCGGCATTCCCGTTATCCACCCTATGCTTCAGTGCCTTTGCGCCAACGATATGGAGTCTGTTTGCGGAATACTTAACGGCACTACCAACTATATATTAACAAAGATGCGTGATGAGGGCACTCCTTTTGATGAGGCGCTCAAGCAGGCACAGGCGCTGGGCTATGCGGAGAAGGATCCTACCGCTGATATTTCCGGTGCGGACTGCGCAAGAAAGATATGTATTCTTGCAGGAATTGCATTTAATTCGGTCATTACGCTGGATAACGTTTCCGTAATGCAGGGCATTGATACCGTTACTCCCGAGGACGTTAAAAAAGCGGAAAACAGAGGATATTCCATTAAGCTTATCGGCTACGGTGAGCGTAATGAGGGTAAGGTCCGCCTGCTGGTGGCACCCTGCCTTGTTAAAAAGGATACTGTTCTTGGTATTACCGATGACGTTATCAACGCCGTAACCGTTTACGGCAACTGTGTCGGCGGAGTAACCTTCCGCGGAAGAGGCGCAGGAGGCGTTGCAACCGCATCCGCCGTAGCTTCGGATATTATTGAGGCGGCTAAGGGAAGATACGTGAGAGATAAACGTAATGCCCTTTCAAAGGATGCGTTTGTTACAGAGCTTCAGGGCAAGGACGTTTTGTACGTGCCCGAAACCGATGAGTTTATCCCTGCAGATACGCTGGAAAACCAGCTCAGACTCGTTGGAAACAAAAAGTATTACAGAGTTATCGAGATAAAGGAATAAAAAACAAAGAATTACGGTTGCTTTTTGCCCATGACAAAAAGCTTCCGATATTCGTTTTTTCCCAACGTAAAAATAAAAAAACACCCGAACGGTGTTCGGATGTTTTTCTGGTGACCCGTAGGGGAGTCGAACCCCTGCCTTCGCCGTGAGAGGGCGACGTCTTGACCACTTGACTAACAGGCCTTGCAGGGGTTATAATACCACAAAGTAAAGCAGTTGTCAATAGTTTTTTTCATAAAGGAAATTTTTCGCGAAAGGGGGATATTTTCCGTATATGATGCCAAAAGAGCCGTATAAGCGGGTGCTTGTCGCCGCGGCTTATATACTTATCGGAGCCGCCGTTGCGTTTGTATTTGTTAAATACCTTGCCGGCGTGCTTACTCCCTTTATTGTCGCATACATACTTGCGATAATCCTTCATCCCGTGGTGGATTTTATCTGTAAAAAGACAAAGATCCCCCGTATACTGACCGTTATCGGTGTTGTTTTTACCGCCGTCGGCGTGGTGGGACTTCTCTGTTATCTGGTGGTGCACCGTGTTTATAACGAGCTTAACACGCTGTACCAGACGGTTAGCGACATTCTTTCCGAAATGCGCGGAAACCCCGATTATGCCGATGAGATCATTGATACCCTCAACGGCTACGTTCCTTTTATAGATTACCGTGAGCAGCTTGTGGAGATATGGGAGAATATTGATTCTTACGTTACCTCCTTTGCCACGGCTTTGGTTACCGACCTTAACGGCGTCGTCATTCCCGCAATCAGCGCGGTAATAAATATCGTGCCTCCCATCGTTATCGGCGTGGTGGTATGTATCGTTGCGCTGTATTATTTCGTTGCACAATATCACCGCATCAACACCGCGGTGCTCAGCATATTCCCAAAAACCGTGGCAGACCATCTGGCGGCTATAAAAAAACAGCTTGTTTCCGCCGTGGTGCTGTTCGTCCGTGCATACGGCGTTATTATGCTTATCACCTTTATGGAAATGTTCGTGGGTCTCACCATTCTGGGTGTGAAGTACGCATTCCTTATTGCGGCGCTTACCGCTATTGTGGATATTATGCCCATTCTCGGTACAGGCGCAATAGTTATTCCTTGGGGTGTTATTGAAATAATAAGAGGAAACTATTTCCTCGGCATCGGTCTTTTGGTGCTGTACGTCATCATTCTGGTGGTTCGCCAGTTCCTTGAGCCCAAGATAGTAGGCAAAAGCGTGGGACTTCACCCTCTGCTGGCGCTGGTATCAATGTACGTGGGTCTCCGTCTGTTCGGTGTGTGGGGTCTGTTCGGATTCCCCATCGCGCTGGTTATATACAATAAGCTCAGACAGGACGGATTCTTTTCATTCAAAAAGCAGGAATCCCCTGCACAAGAATCGGTAAATACGGACGAAAAGGGTAATAACGCCGTTCCGCCCGCAGAAAATAAAAAAACATAAGGAGTAAGCATTATGAAAAAGCTGATTTCTCTCTCCGTTGTGCTTCTTCTCGTTCTCACAAGCGTATTCGCGTTCAGCGTATCCGCTGCAGAGGAAGACAACATCATCCACAACCTTCTTCCCGCCGCAAACGACGTTAACGGTAAAGTTACCGCTACCGATTGCGAACTGACCTATAACGACGACGGCTCCGTTACCTTTACCATTACCGGATCCGCTCCCTCCGTTACCGTTGTTTTTGCTGAAGGCACCACCGTTTATGCAGGTGATTCCTTTAACGTTAAGGATGGCGAGGGCTTCGTTGTATTCGATTATGCTTCTGTTGACGGCGCAACTCTCCACGGCAACGGCGGCACCGTAGCTCACTACACCCGTAAAGACAAGGCTGCTTCCGGCGCACTTGCAGATCTGTACCTTTCCTCTATGGAAAGCGCAGATTACGCTACCTACAGCAAGGCAAGCGGTACCGGTTACGGCATCTGGGCTCTTGGCGAATATATCGTTAAGGGCAAGGGCGATGCAGGCACCTTTGATGACGGTATGCATCGTATCGATAACATTACATACGCTCTTGCAGGCGAGGTTGGCTCTTCTCTTGTTATCTACCGCTTCTACGTTGGTTCTTCCGACACAGTTGAGGGTCTTGGCGCAAGCCGTCCCGCAGCAAAGCCCGAAGCACTTGAGGGCAAGTTTGACATCTTTGATAACTGCAAATCCATCTGGGCAAAGACTCCCGTAAACGAAGCTGAGATCACTATCGAAACCACCGATGGTGTTACCGTTGTCGGCGGCTCCGTTGCAGGCACCTGGCCTTGGGCAGACGCAGTTCTTCCCACTCCTCTCCTCATCGGCGAAGGCACTTATCTTGTATATGACCTTTCCTTTGACGTTGGTAAGACCAGCCTCCGTATCAATGGCGGCGAATATTACCTCCACTCCTTTATGAGCACCGATAATATCGAATCCGGCACCGGCGACCTGCTTGCAGGCTCCTACAAGGGCGCTATCTCCTATGAACAGCTCGTTGAGCTGGTAGGCGCTAACGAGGAAGGCCTTGTTGAGATCACCCAGTTCACCGTATTCTCTTGCGACGGCGCAGTGATCACCTTCAATACCTTTGAATTTGATTCCGAGTACGTTCCCACCGAAGAGCCCGAGGTTTCCGAGCCCGAGACTTCCACTCCCGCAGACGATTCTTCCGAACCTGCAGACGATTCTTCCGAACCTGCTGACGAATCTTCCGCTCCCGCAACCTCTGAAGACGACTCTTCCGAGCCCACCAGCGATGAAAAGACCAACGTTCCCGCAACCGGTCTTATTATCGGTATCGTTGTAGGCGTAGTTGCAGTTGTAGCAATTATCGTTGTGGTTGTTATCGTTGCAAAGAAAAAGAAATAAATAAACCGTAAAAAATATAAAAACCCGTGGGAAACCACGGGTTTTTTGTTATTGATTGCTGTTTGATTTTTTAGCCTTCATATCCTTTATAAGCCACGGCAGGTACGCCACAAAGAACATTGCGGTTATTACCGCCGCCATTACGGCAAGGCGCAGTACGAAATTGGGCGGAAGTATATCCAATACCGACGGGGTATCCTCGGGACGAGCCAAAAACAGATAGTTTGCACCGGGGCCTATAAGTCGGTTTGAGAAAAAGGCGACCACCGCAAGAACTGCCAAGGCAACGTAGGATTTTATTGCCGATTTCACCGTGGGACGCATTTTTCTTACGAATATCATATAGAATATGGCAACGTAACCCAAGGTGTGCTCTGCCCAGAACTGGTAATAACGGAACCGCGTGGGGCCCGTATAGGTAATAACAGTAGGGGTAAGCAGGGCAAACACCGTGCCGGAAAGCAGCCAGAAATATGAAATATCAAAAAGCGTCTGAGAATCGGATATTATCATAAAGCTGCAGAACACCACAGCCCAGCCGCAAACGGTTATGGGCAAATGGTCTACGGGGTTAGGCTCCAACGCGGGTATACCTACCAAACGCCAATAATACGCCATTTCCGATATAATCAACCCAAATGCCAGAGTAAAGCGGAAAGCCCGCTCGTATTTACTGTTGCGTATCTTATCCCCAAACCGCCACAGCAGGATAATTACTCCTATCATCAGCAGTATGGGCGCGAAATGAGGGAAGGTGAAGTTGGTAAATTCCTCCGTCTCACCCTTGCCGAAAAAGTATATAAGAAAGTCTTTCATATGTTGTCATCCCACCCTTTGCATACAGTATACCATACACAAAGGGCAAAACACAACAGTTTGCGTGGAAAAATCTTATTTTTTCGCCTTTTTTACCGCTTTTTTCAACGTGTCTGCCCGAGTTGGCTTTCTGCCCAGTGAAACGTATCCCCACACCAGTGTGGAAAGCGTAAGTATGACCGGGGGAAGTATGCGGGACAGCACGCCGTCGGACGCAGGGAAAAACATGGATACCGCCGCCAGAATCAACAGCGACGCTACGGCGGAAACGGTTGCGCTGATAAATGCGTTGCCCAGCTTTACGGATAATATTCCGCCTGCCGCACCGCCCAAAAACATAGCAATACACGCGCATATAAGCACGAATGAATTGGGGTCGGCAACCGACACAAACGCCGCCGCACATATAACCGACCCCAGCAGGGTTGCCGCCACCGTCGCCAGCGACCCGATAAGTCCGCAAAGTATAGGGGAAACAAAGGATACTTTTTCGTTTTTCATTTTTACGCACATCTCCTTTTTGTACACAGATATGCGGAAAGTATCCGTTTTATTCCGTCATTCCTTTAATAATACGGCGGTATTCTTGGTCCAAGGGCTCAAAATCCATTGTGGAAACGTACCGCTTTTCCAGCTCTCCGTGGCACGCCGCCGCAGAAAACAACTGCTTTTCCGCCAGAGAATAGGCTTTTTTCGCTGTTTCGCTAATTTCCTTTATCTCCTGCTTTTGCTTTGTGTATTCGGCGGTAACAAAAAAACGCGCCATATTAATTTCGGTTCCTCTTTCCGTGGGCAGGGAGGTAACGTATACTCTCCGAATGGGGAAATATATACCGTTAAGCCTTTGGGAATCGGTTGCATCGGGGGAAACACATGCTTCCTCACCTGCATCCAACGCAATATCGTATAACTGCTTAATAAATATATGCTCGTTTCCCCGTCCGCCCCGCAGAGTAAACACACGCTCTGCTTGGGGGAACGGGTCAAGCACCCGTAACCCTCTTCCCGTAAACGCGGCGGCTATCCGCGTATGCACCGCCTTTGAAAAGACCTTGCTTTCAATATGCCTTTTGAAAAACCGTTCTCCATAGGAATAAAGCTTTGCTTTGTCCATGGCGGCAAACACGATATCACTGCACACACGGCTTGCCTCCACTCCGCATAGTATAAAGGAATATGCACGGGAATAATATTCCTTCTTTTTTCGGGAGTAATAAATTATCCCTTCTTTATCAAGCTTTTTTTCGTCCATAAACCTGCCCGTGTCCACAAGTATCTCTTTTGCTACGGGGGTTATGGGCTCAAGCAGATGAGGGGCGGTGCCGTCTGCAACGGCAGTGCCGTTACGGGGAAGTATCACCCCGTCAAGGGAATTCGGGTCGGACGAGCAGTAGACCCTGTCCGTTTCAATCCCCAGCTTTTCGCATTGGTCTGCAATCCGCTTCATCAGCGTGGATTTTCCGCTTCCCGCCGTGCCTTTGATAATATACAGCCTTGAAAGAGAACCGAAATATTCCTTCGGAAACCCCATAAATCCTTTTTCGGTGTTGACACCGGCAAAATATTCTGCCATTAAAAATCCCTCCGAATGTGTTGACTTTGTTCAAAAACCAATATATACTGTTATTGAATATATGTCTATGAAAGGGTTTTTGCCAAAAATGAAAGCACTTATTCTCGCAGGCGGAAAAGGAAAGCGTCTGGGCAGTGAAATTACTCAAATACCCAAGGTAATGCGCAAAGCAAAGGGCGTTCCCCTTCTCGGATACGTACTTGATTATACGGATATAGTTAAAAAAGAAGATAAAGTTATACTTGTTGGCTATCAAAAGCAGGTGGTCATGGATGCGTATCCCGAATACACCTACGCTTTTCAGGAGGAGCAAAAGGGCACGGGCCATGCGGTTATGTGCGCCGCCCATTGCTTCAAGGGCTATGACGGACCCATTCTCGTCATCAACGGCGATATGCCTCTGCTCCGCAGGGAAAGCGTCCGCGCGCTGGCGGAGTATCACAAGGAAACGGGCGCAGACTGCACCATTCTCACCTTTGTGGCAAAGGGGAATATACCTCCCTTCGGTCATATCATACGCACCGTTTCGGGGGACGTGGCAGGAATAGTTGAGCACAAGGACGCCACCGACGAGCAGAAAAAAATTCCCGAGCTTAACGGCGGAATATATATGTTTGATTCGGTAAAGCTGTTTGAGTCCCTTGCCCGTATCACACCCAGCCCCGTCACCGGCGAATATTATCTCACCGACGTGCCCAAGCATATGATCGCATCCGGCGGCAAGGTGCAGGCGTATATCCTTCCCGATGAGACCGAGCTTGCGGGAGTGAATACGGAAGAAGATTTAGCCGAAGTAGAGAGGATACTTTCCGCTCGGTAGTCGCTCGGTAAAAGAATCACCCCACAAATGCCGGTCGCATTTGCGGGGACCCCGATAAAAATCACCCCACAAATGCCGTTGCATTTGCGGGGACCCCGATAAAAATCACCCCACAAATCTTCGATTTGCGGGGACCCCGATAAAAAGCAGACCAAAAACGCAAAAAGAATAATGACGTAATTAGAAATGCGAGAGATTATAGTTTATCTCTCGCTTTTTTGTTTTCTTTTTTTTACAAAATATTGTTTTGTCGGAGGGGGATGCGGATATACGGTGGTTATGCGAAAAAAGGTTACGATATATAGTATAAACAAACATCAGATGTATAAAATATGCATAAAATTCACAAAAACCCCTTGAATTTATGCAAAAATGTGATATAATGAATATGCGATGGCGCAGTATTCTAGTTAGCACGGCGTTTTTGAAGGCGTGCCTAAAAATACGTCAAACGGCAAATCGATGAAGCTCCTGGTGTTTGCTTTGTACGCCCAGTTCAGGGTGGATGCTGGGAGAATGGACTGTGGGCGCACCCCAATGGCATGGGGCGGCTACCCCACTTTCCTTTGAGGCTTTTTCTACGTGGCGGACTTTTGTTTGGAGAAAGGGGTTACGTGATTAAGATTAGACCTATCACGCGGTACGACCATTACAGATGCTGTGGATAGATGTAGCCGGCTTTGAGTGGGTCATGGCGGATAACGTTCATGTCGGGGGGAGATTAGCTACCGAGCCTCGAATAAATCGCGTTTGAAATCATGTCTGCAAAAGAAGATAAGAAAATGTTTTGTGCTATGGCGGAAAACGCCTAGACTGTCGTCGCGGCAAATTACAAACGCACGGGCACGGTGCGGATTACAGTGCGGACTCATAGGCAATCAAGTCGCGGAAGCAGCAATGCCCCGCCTCGGTCTTTAATGGGGAACCCCTTCATCGGCGACGAGAAGGAGACCGTGGGGAAATCCTACTTGACCGTAAGCCGCAAGGTCTACGTACCGTGTCGCCATTAATTAAACAGCCATTAGGAGCGCGTCCCAAATAAAAGGAACAATATGAAAAACGAAAAAGACAATTCAAAAGAACGTGCCAAGCGGCGTGCGCGCCGTATCTGGATAACCTTTGCATTTGTATTCAGCTTTTTGATGACCGCCTTGCTGTCTTTGCTGTCAGGCGAGGCTCTTGAGGATCTTCCCGTTTGGGCAGCACTTGTGGTGCTGCTTATATTTATTTTACTGGGTATTATTTTCGATATGATAGGTCTTGCCGTAACCACCGCAGATATGGCGGCGTTTAATGCAATGGCGGCGAAGAAGGACCCGGTTGGCAAGAAGGCGGTGTGGCTTATCGCCAACGCAGAAAAGGTCTCCTCATTTTGCAACGATATAGTGGGAGATATTTGCGGTGTCGTATCCGGCGCCTCTGCGGCGACGATAGCCGTGGTGCTGTTCTCAAAGCTTGATACGGAATTATCCTTCTGGCTCACCCTGTCTCTTACGGCGCTTGTCTCCTCCATAACCGTTGGGGGAAAGGCGTTGGGCAAAAAGGTGGGAATGGATAAAAGCAGACAGATAACCCTTATGTGTGCCCGCGTGCTTTGCATATTCAAAAAGAAATAAAGAAAGATTTTTTTAATGATACTTGAAACCGTTTCCTCTCCCGGGGATATTAAAAATCTTACAACCGAACAATTACGCATTCTCGCGGCGGAAATACGCTCCGAGCTTGTCAACGTAACCTCAGAAAACGGCGGCCATCTCGCCTCTAATCTGGGGGTAGTTGAGCTTACCATCGCGCTCCACCGTGTGTTCGATTGCCCTCGGGACAGGATACTTTTTGACGTAAGCCATCAAAGCTACGTACATAAAATGCTTACGGGCAGACGTCAGTATATGAGCACTCTCCGCAAATACGGCGGCATTTCCGGATTCCAGAAGCGGTCGGAAAGCGAGTGCGACCCCTTTGGTGCAGGTCATTCCTCCACCTCCATCTCTGCGGCGGCAGGCTTTGCCGCTTCGGACAAGCTGTGCGGCAGACAAAGCACCACCATCGCCGTTATAGGTGACGGGGCGCTTACCGGCGGTATGGCGTATGAGGCGCTTAACAACTGTGCGTCCTATGACAATCTTATAATTATTCTTAACGATAACGGTATGTCCATCTCCCCTAACGTGGGCGCAACCTCAAGGCTGCTGTCCCGTATAAGGGTAAGTAAAAAATATTTCGCATTCAAGCGGTTTGTGGAAAAGGTGTTTTCCGCAGTACCGTTTATAGGAAAATGGCTGGTTTCCGCCGCCCGTGCATTTAAGGATTGGGGAAAACGGCATTTGGTGCATGAAAATATTTTTGAGCAGATGGGTATGCATTACTTCGGCCCCCTGGACGGACACAACGTTTCCGCCATTGAGGACGTGCTTCGTGAAGCCAGGGCTGACGGAAAGTGCTCGGTAGTCCACGTCTGCACCAAAAAGGGCTACGGTTATGCTCCTGCAGAGAAGGACCCTGCGGTTTTCCACGGCGTTTCTCCCTTTGACAGAGAAAGCGGTGAGACGAAAGCAGGCGGAAAGACCTATTCGGATATTTTTGGTGAGACGCTTACCCGTCTTGCAGGTATAGACGGGCGTATTTGCGCCATCACTGCCGCAATGGAATCGGGCACGGGGCTTACCTCCTTTGCGAAAAACTTCCCCAACAGATTTTTTGACGTGGGCATCGCAGAAGAACACGCAATGACCTTCGCCGCAGGACTTGCGGCGGGGGGAATGAAGCCTGTTTTTGCGGTGTATTCCACCTTTTCACAAAGAGCCTACGACCAGCTTATACACGACGTTGCACTTCAATCCCTGCCCGTCGTTATCGCTTTGGACAGAGCGGGTCTTGTAGGCGCAGACGGACCTACCCACCACGGTATGTTCGACCTTTCTTATCTTAATTCCATACCCAATCTTACGGTATGGTCTCCTTATACCGAGGCGGAGATGAAGCTGTGTCTCACTCAGGCGCTTGACCTTAACGCTCCCTCGGTAATACGCTATCCCAGAGGAGTTGCGCCTCAAAGCAGAGCCGTTTCGGATATGGAATATTCCGTTACCGATTTCGGACCCAGCGAATTTATTTATAACGTGCTTATTACCACGGGCAGTGAGACCGAGCAAGCCTACCGCGCGTGCCAGATGGCACATGCAAACGGCACCAACGTCCGTCTTATAAGGCTTATTAAGGTAAAGCCCTTGCCCGATATATATCCGCTTATTAAAAACGCCAGAGTTATCGTAACCGCAGAAGAGGGTATGAAGACGGGCGGTATCGGTGAGAGTATCGCCGCCATGTGTGCGGAGAGACAGCACCGTGCAAGAATTACGGTTTGCGGCGCAGAGGGATTCTTGCCTCACGGCGACGTTTCCACGCTCCGTGCTCTTGCCGGTATAGACGCCACCTCGTTGGCGCAAAAGCTATGCGAATAGACCTGCTTTTAGTAGAAAAGGGCTTTGCTCCCAGCAGAAGCAAAGCCAAAGAATATATTGATTCCGGCAGGGTTTTTGTTAACGGCACTTCCGTGAAAAAGGCAGGTGCCGAGGTTAAGGGAGACGAGGAGGTTTTCGTTTCCGACCCCGATAAATTCGTGTCCCGTGCAGGAAGAAAATTAGAGGAAGCGTTAACTGTTTTCGGTATCGACGTAAAGGGAATGAGCGCACTTGACCTTGGCGCGTCCACCGGCGGATTTACGGATTGTCTGCTTCAGCGCGGTGCCTGCCGTGTTATCGCACTTGACGTGGGCAGAGACCAGCTTGACCCAAAGCTTAGGGGCGACGACAGAGTCACCGTTATGGAAGGGGTAAACGCCCGTGATATTTTTCCGGATGACCTGCCCTATACGCCGGATATCGTTACCACCGATCTTTCCTTTATTTCTCAAACCCTTATTTATCCTGCGGTAAGCCGCGTTATGGAAAAGGGATATTTTATCTCGCTTATAAAGCCCCAGTTTGAGGCAGGCAGAGAAAATATCGGCAAAGGCGGAATAGTTAAGGACAAAGACGGAAGGATTTTCGCTTCCATACTTGATAAAATACAAAAATGCGCTTCGGAAAACGGGCTTTATCTTGTAAAGACCGCCGTTTCGCCCATTCTCGGGGGAGACGGAAACACCGAATACCTTGCGCTGTTTGAAAGGAGATAACACCGGATGAAACGCGCACAGCTTATAGTGAATACTCTTAAGCCGGAAGCCCAGTATACCGCCATGAAGGTAAAGGACGCGCTGGCAGGATTTGGAATTACTGTTACCGATAAAAATCCTGAGGTTATCATATCTATCGGCGGAGACGGCACCGTGCTCCGCGCCGCATCCATAGCTGCAAGAGCAGATATACCCATCGTCGGCATAAACTGCGGAACGCTGGGATACTTAAACGATATCGAGCCGGAGGAGACCCACCTGCTTGAGGCGCTAAAAACCGAGGATTTCAGTATAGACGACCTTATGCTTCTTGCCGTTACCCTTTGTAAAAACGACGGAAGCAAGGAGGAGTTTTTAGTGCTTAACGAGGTGCTGTTCTCCCGTGGCGCATCACCACGTATTGCGGATATAAACCTGTATTGCGACGGAGTCCACGTTTCGGACTATTCGGCAGACGGTCTTATTTTCGCCACCCCTACGGGAAGCACCGCATATTCCCTTTCCGCAGGCGGACCTATTATACATCCCAGACTGGAATCCATAACCGTTACACCCGTTTGTCCCCATCCCACCGCTTCAACCAGAGCGTTGGTGTTCCCGTCGGACAGCGTGCTTATGGTTGCCGCAAAGGTGAGAGGCGGAGAAAACGCCTGTATCACCGTGGATTCCGCGCCTCCTGTTGAGTTTGCCCCGGGAGATTACGCAATAATCCGCAAGAGCGAGCGGCACACACGCATACTCCGCATTAAAAAGAGAAATTTCTACTCGGTAGTCCACAATAAATTTAACGTTTGAAAGGAAGCCGCACAATGAAAATAAAAAGACAGACTAAAATAATGGAGCTTATCAAAAACCGTGACGTTGACACTCAGGAGGAGCTTTTACTTCTTCTCCGCGCCAGCGGCTTTGAATGTACTCAGGCAACCGTTTCCCGTGATATAAGAGAATTAAAAATAGTAAAGACCTCTAACGGAAAGGGCGGTTACCGTTACGTTGCGGCTACTCTGCCCACCTCCGAGCATATCGCAACCAAGTTTGCAAAGATACTTGCAGATACCGTAAAGAGCGTGGACCAGGCAATGAATCTGGTAGTGCTCCGTACCTATATGGCAATGGCGTCTGCCGCTTGCATTACTATCGACGCTATGAATTTCGAAGGCATTCTCGGCTCTATTGCAGGAGACGATACTATAGTTTTAATTACCAAAAGCGAGGAAGAGGCTCACCGCATCTGCGTTAAATTAAAGGAGCAGATCGGAGCTAACTGATTTTTATGCTTTTTTCGTTACATATCCGTTCCGTCGCCCTCATTCGCACGCTGGATATTGACTTTTCCGAAGGTCTTACGGTATTCACCGGCGAAACCGGCGCGGGCAAAAGTATTATCATAGATTCAATAGCCCTGCTTTGCGGCGCGCGGAGTGATAAAAGCATTATCCGTACGGGAGAAGAGTTCGCCGAGGTGGAGGGTGTTTTCGGTGCGTTTTCTGACGAGACGTTAAAAACCCTTGAGGGAATGGACGTTTTTCCCGATGAGGAGGGGTATTTGTTCCTGTCCCGCCGTATCGGCGCAGACGGACGAAGCGTTTCCCGTATTAACGGCAGAGTTACTCCCGTAGGTAAATTAAGGGAAATAAGCGCACATTTGCTGGATATACACGGTCAGCAGGACACACTTCGTCTTGCAGACGAGACCTTGCATCCCCGTCTTCTTGATCTGTACGCAGGCAACGATGGGGAAAAGGAAGAATATGCAAAAGCATATAAAAATTACCTTTCTCTCCGCAAGGAGCTTAACTCCCTTGAAAGCGACGCCGCTGACCGAGAGGAGAAAAAGGATTTTCTTACTTACCGCTTAAAGGAGCTTCGCCGTGCCAAGATAACCTTGGGCGAGACCGAAGCGCTTACCGCAAAGCGGAATATGCTTATTAACCGTGAGAAGATATTTACCTCCGCAAACAAGGCGTATTACGCTTTGTACGGAAAGGACGAATCTGCTTCCGCCCTCGTTTCCGAAGCGTCGGACGGGCTGAAAACTCTGGCGGATTATCTTCCCGAAGCAGAGGAATTGTACTCACGTCTTGAGAATATACGGTTTGAGCTTGAGGATATTGCAGATTCCGTTACCGCTTACACCGAGGACCCCGAGGGTGACCCTCAGCGCGCACTTGACGAGATAGAATCAAGACTTTCTCTGATTTCTTCTCTTTGCAGAAAGTACCGCACCGACGAAAGCGGACTGTGCTCTCTTACCGAGGAGACCGAAAAAGAACTTGCGTCTATCGATAACAGCGACGAAAGGCGTGAGGAGCTTAAGAAAGAGCTTGCCGCCGCCGAAAAGGACGCTGTGTCAAAGGCAGAAAAATTATACTCCACCCGTGTTAACGCGGCGCGGAGCATGGAAAAGCAAATAAAAGAGATACTTTCGTCTCTTGATATGCCGGGTGTAACCTTCGTTACCGAGTTTGTAAAAACACCGCTTTCCGATGGGGGCACGGATATTGCGCGGTTTCTTATATCCGCCAACGCAGGCGAGGAGCCCCGTCCCCTTGCAAAGATAGCCTCCGGCGGTGAATGCGCGCGTATTATGCTGGCGGTAAAGAGCGTTCTTGCCAAGGCAGAGGATATCGGAACAATGATATTTGACGAGGTGGACACGGGTATTTCCGGCGCCACCAGCTCACGTATCGGTCTCCGTCTCCGTTCGCTGGCAGAAGGGGATAAGCAGGTAATATGCGTTACCCATTCGGCACAGATCGCCTCCCTTGCAAAAACCCATCTGCTCATTTCAAAAACCGTATCCTTCGGCAGAACCGAAACTCACGTCAAGCCCTTGTCAAAGGACGGCAGAATAAAAGAGCTTGCCCGTATTATGGGCGGAATTGATCCGGGAGAAGACGTGATAAAAGCGGCAACCTCAATGCTGGGCGCTCGGTAAAAAAATCACCCCACAAATGCCGGTCGCATTTGAGGGGACCCCGATAAAAATCACCCCACAAATGCCGGTCGCATTTGAGGGGACCCCGATAAGAATCACCCCACAGACGCAAAGTGTTTGACGCAAAGTGTTTATAACGTAATAAGAAATGCGAGAGATCATAGTGTATCTCTCGTATTTTTATTTTACGTTTTTACTTCGCTGGCCGTAGATTACTACTCGGGGTCCCCAGAAACGCTATGCGTTTTTGGGGTGGACATCACGCTCGTAAAAGACCTTTTCTGCAGCTTTTTACCATCGCTTACTTCAGGATATTACTTTGATTGGCTGTTAATTATCAGCCGTCAAAACCGGAATGGTTTTGCATATCGTATATCACCCACTGTCCGTCTGCCAGACGGTAGTACAAGGTCATATCGATATAATCGTAATAATCCGGTTTTCCGGTACGCCATGAATGCCAGGTTATCTTTACACGGCAGGAGAAAACTCCATCGGCATATTCATAAAAATCGTATGCCTCCTGATCAATTATCTCATATCCCGTGCTTTCGTGTACCCAATAATACTCCAGCGTGCGTATCTTTTCGTATATCTCGCTTTCGGCATCCAGAGTACCCTTGAACTTATTAAAGTTGCCCTTGCGCATTGCATACTTTGCATATTCCTCTGCAAAGAACACCGCGTTTTCGGCATGCTGTGCCTTAAGCTCCTCGTTGTAGTTGATATCTGCCAAGAACACACCGTTTTCGTCCCTTGTCATAGGGCAGGGGTTACCGTATTTATCGGTAACGGTTATATTGTCCGTATCAAACAGCAGACCCTCGTAAACGTAAGTGGAAAACTTAATTCCCTGTGTATCATCATCGTTTTTAAGCACCTTACCCGGCATGTGTCCGCAGGACTCGGTGTCCTCGGTGGACACAACGTAGCTTCCGTCCAGCTTGTAGCCGTTAACGTATACCGTCGCATCCGAGGGGGCGGTAACGGTTACGGAGGTGGTCTCCACCTTGTAATATATCTCGTATTCGCCCGGCATATAAAGCGGGTTGCCGTACTCGGTAACCGCGTCGGATTTCACCACGGTAAACTGTGCAAAGGGCTTTCCCCCTGCGGAAACAACGTATTTAAGCAGGTCCTTGCTTACTCCGCTTCCTGCCTGCTGATATGTTATCTCACCGTCACCCACCTGCGCCTTAACGTAGTTTATAAGGTCCTGCTTGGTCTCCGCCTCACAAACCGTATAACCTTGCTTTTCAAGAAGCGCATCAAAATCAGGGTCGGCAAATACCTCGTTAAACAGCTTTTCTGCCACGTACTTCGGCTGGGTGGACTCATAGTCCGCCATCCACGCCTTAAGCAGGTTCAGTCCATACGCCACAAAGCAGGCTCCCACTACCACCAGAAGCGCAAGCACGGTGTAAAAATAGGGAAAAGATCTTGTTTTTTTCTTTGCCATTGCATCATTCCCCCGTGTTCTTGCTTACTATAAAGTAGGTGGGCAGACTTCTGGGAGGGATAAACGCCTTGTACTTGTTTACCATTCCCTGAAGCTGATATTCGTCCAACGTGTTGGGGTCGATACCGTACTGCTCAATATAATTATCGTAATACATCATAGAGGAAGAGCCGCCGTCCAGCATACCGGCACAAACTGCGCCGTAGGACACAAGCAGGTCAATAATATCGTTACGGGAAGCACCGATGCTGGAAGCACTGCGTCCGTCGGTAACTATCATAATAACGGTGCCGTCCGCCCTCTGACCGATAGCGGTACGCTGTGCCGCGCCCACGTTTCCGTCACTGTAATGAAGCTGTACCTTGCCGTTTTCGTTGGTAATAAGCACGTTTCCGGTCTGGAAGCAGACACCGTCTCTCACGCCCAATTCATCAGCCTTTTCTCTGGTCATACCCTCGGAAACCACCAGACGGTCGTTTTTATCAAAGCCTATAAAGGTGTGGTATGTAATATTGTCCTCCCACACGCATTCGCCTTGGGAATAGGTAACACCCATAGGCGCGTTTCCGTTGCCCTTGCCGCCGATATCAGAAAACTCACCGCCGTTTATACAAACCAGCGCGTCATATTTCTCAACCATCTTGAAAAGACGCAAGCCGTATGCGGCACGCCACGTCTTGTCGGACACGCCGGTAAACACGCGGGACGCATCCTTTATCAAGGTAACGTAAGCGCGGTAGGTAGAGCCCTGCACGAACTCAAGACGGACTCCGTCGGGATAATTTTCCCATTCGTCCACAGGCTTTTCCTCGCCGCTTCCGCCGCCGCTCGTCTCTTTATCGGGCAGAAAATCGTTAATATCAATTTCGGTAACCGTAACCTTTTTGCTGTTTGCCATTATCTGCTCAATGGTCTCGTCGTCCAAAAACAGACCGGGCAGCCATTTGGTGGCAGACGCTTGCTTTGCGGAAAGCACCAGCATATCTCTCAGACTTTCGCTGGGTCCGTTTGCAAGGGTAAGTCCCAGCGCGTATAACGATCCCACCAAAAACAGCAGTATTACAAGCAGGGTAACAAGTGTTCTGCGCACAATAAACCAAAACAGCTTTACGCCCCGTTTCGTTTCTTTTTTGTTTTTCATTTTTTCTTTTTCCCTCCGAACACCCACTCACGCTGAACGGTAAAGGTGAGCAGGAACAAAGCGGTGTCAATTACCGCTTTAACGGCAGTAACGATAAACGGTGTTACTCCCTCGGGGAGAAGAAGTGTCATTCCGCCGGTGGAAAGACTTGAAATTATCATTACAGCCGCCGCCAATAAATAGTATTTAAGCAGAGTAAACCTGGCTTTTTTCTTTTTTGCAAAGACAAAGCGGAAGTTTATGAAATAGTTATAAAGAGAGGAGACCACTCTCGCCGCAACCGAGCAGACCACCGTGCAGACCTCTCTGTTTTCCA
Organism: Eubacteriales bacterium; assembly: GCA_045595785.1. Classification (GTDB taxonomy): domain Bacteria; phylum Bacillota; class Clostridia; order Oscillospirales; family CAG-382; genus SFLA01. The sequence continues at coordinate 45,680 of JAZOBE010000048.1, read as the reverse complement.
TCGCCTTTGGAAACAGAAGCCAGAACAGCAAAGCGAACAGACTCAAGTCTATTGCCGTTGCGGAGAGGGAGGAAAAGGCATACCCGAATATCTGCTTGTATATACGCAGAGAATCCCTTAACGGGTTAAAGTGTGACGTCTTGTTTTCCTCAATATAAACGGTATGTATGGAGTTTTCGATAAAAGGAATGTCGTTGTCCTTAAATGCCAGCAGCATATTTGTCTCGTACTCAAACCTTTCACCCTTTACCTTAAGCATATCCCCGAGATATTCCGCCGGAATCGCCCTCAGTCCCGTCTGAGTGTCGGTAATCTTCATGCCGCACAGCAGCTTGAACACCAGAGAGGTAAGCTTGTTTCCGAAAACGCTTCTTGCGGGAATACCGGGCAGATTAAAGTTTCGTGCCCCCAGCACCACGCTGTTTGTTTCCGCCATTTTCAAAGCACAGCTTTTAACGTCCTCGGGACGGTGCTGACCGTCTCCGTCCACAGTTACCACGCCGCGGCAATTCTTTCTCGTCTTCAAAACGTAAGCAAAGGCGGTCTTCAGTCCCGACCCCTTTCCCTTGTTTACCCAATGGTCGATAACCGTGCACTGGGGATAAACCTCGGTATCGGGAAAGAACCGATAATTCTTTTCGTCGCTGCCGTCGTTTATAATAACAATATCGTCAAACCCTGCCTCAATCAGCCCATCAACCGTTTTAATAAGCTTTTCGTCGGGGTTAAGAGAGGGAAGTATTACTGTTATATTTGAAAGCACCTTTTTGCACCGCCTTTCTCGTCTAACGGATTAGAGGTAATATACCACAAAAGTTATGGTAAAGCAACACTTTCGGGCATTTGTTTACAATTATTTACTTTTTATTTTGAATATACCTCAAGCTCGTTAAGGAAAACGAAAAGTCCGTTGGGCTTGAACTCAAATTTTACGTATCTTGCGGTCTTTCCTTCAAGAGAAACGCCTGTCCAGTAAATTGCGCTTGCGTCGGATGCAATAGGCATTTCCCCTGCAAGAGTAAAGTTAACACCGTCATCGGAAATATATACCTTTCCGTAATGAGGTGCGTTTATACCTGCAGTGCCGCCGTTGCAGACGTGAGCGCGGACGCCCTCAATATTCTTGCTTTCGCCAAGGTCGATAATTGCATATCCCAAGCCGTTCTCAACGTTTAACTCCTCAGCGGGAAGAGAGGAATTATTAAAGAAAGAAAACCAGTTGTTATCGTAGGTAAGGGTCGTGGTTGCTTTTCCGTCGGTAAGGCGGGCGGTATAGTTTCCGTAGCCGTTGCCCAGCAGACCGGAGAGGGTGTAATCCTTGTTAAGTGCAACGTTGGTGCCGTCAAACTTAATATCCTCGGGCTCAACCTTTTCGGGCTCGTTAATTTCGGGTGCAACTGCGCCGGGCACGTATTTGAACAGCCAGATACACTCGGTATGGTACTGGGTGCCTGCGGGAATATCCTTGCGCACGGAGTTGGAAAATCTGGTGAAATACAGCTTGTTATCGGTGGTATTCATATCCCAGAAAGCGGTCTTGTAATCACCGTTGTAATTATCCAGAGAATCGTTAATGGTATTTACACGGACGTCTATCTGATATTCGGGCTTTACGTATCCGTATACCAGCGCGCGGCAAGCCTTGTTTCCGCTGTTGCTGGGTCCGGAATAATCTGCCGCGCCCACCTTAAGGGTTTCAATAGTCTTAAGCAGCTCGCCCTTTTCGTTATACATCTCACACCACAGACCGTACTTTTTGTTAATAGGCATCATGCAGGTGTAGGAGCGGTTAAGCTGTACGTCCTTTACGTAATTATAGTCAACGTTAAGCTTTATCTGAGGACCTGTGAAGGTGTACTTTCTGGTCATTTCCGCATAAACGTCGTCATCGGTATAGGTCATGCTCTTGTTGTTATAATCACCGATACTGTCGCCGTTATCATCGGGGAACCAAAGAAGCTTTGTTTTTTCTATAACGTGGAGAGAGTTTACGGTTACGGATTCACCGTTTTTAAGCTCTATCTTTTCACCCGTCTCGGCGTTGTAAAGGTCAAGGGAGATAAATGCCTCGTTGCCGTGGTTGCCGCCGGACCAAACGCCGGTTCCCTTGGGTGTAATGGGAATATGTACGTATTCAAAATCGGTAGCGCCCACCGCAAAGGTGTGGGTCTTTCCCTCTTTGTCCTTCAGGTTCCAAGCCCAAAGGTTAAAGCAGCCCCAGGGACGCTCCTCAAGGGTTATGGTCATAGTGCCTGCTTCCGTCTCGCAGGACATGCTGTATCTGCTGTCGTTCACCTTGGTCACCTTGGTGGGGTGAGAGGTTATTTCCTCGGGTGCACCTGCAATATCAACTCTGTTATAATCATTGGAGCCCCAGTATTCGGGCATTTTTACTTCCTCCTTGCTTGCTTCGGTGCTTATTTCTCCGCTTGCCTCCGTGCTTGCTTCGGGTACGGATTCATCGGGTGTCTGAGTGCAGGCGGTTATCATAAGACCGGCCAGCGCCAGCGAAACCAAAGCGGTAAAAAATCTTTTGCTTGTCATTTTGTAAAACCTCTCTTTTTTATTTGTCTTCAAGTATTGCAACTTCGGTTTTCCCGTCCATTTCCTCAACGCGGACGGCTATTTTTTCCTTTCTGGACGTAGGCACGTTTTTGCCCACGTAATCGGCACGGATAGGCAGCTCTCTGTGCCCTCGGTCAATAAGTGCGGCAAGGCGTATTGCCCCCGGTCTGCCCAGATGCATTATCGCCTCAATGGCGGCGCGCACAGTTCTGCCGGTATACAGCACGTCGTCCACCAGAACCACGGTCTTTCCCTCCACCGAAAATCCCATTTCCGCAGGTGGATTGTGTACGGTGTGGGTGCCGTTATCATCACGGAAGGAGGAAACGTCAATTTCCCCCACCGGCACCTTTATGCCGTAGGAGGCGTATATCTTTTCGCCTATTCTCTTTGCCAGCGGTAATCCGCGGCGGCGTATTCCCACAAGGCATATTGCGGAAATATCCTCGTTTTTCTCTGCAATCTCGTGGGAGATACGGGTCAGAGAACGGTCTATGGAGTTGCTGTCTAAAAGGATAGCTTTTTCTGTATACATTACTTTCTCCGAGATAGTGATAAATGATAAATGATGAATGATAAATGATGGTTGCTTTTTGTCCTTCAGACAAAAAGCTTCCGTAATTTCTCATTCCTCGTTTCCTATTTCTCATTATATTATATTTTCGCCATAAGTCAACAATTTTCGTTACATATAATTAATATTGATCTTTTTTTAATGCGTATTTTTCGTTGACAAAATTACCCTTATGTAATATAATAGTATATCTATAAGTATGTGCTAAAGGAGGTATCTTTTTTGGGCAGATGTGTATTTGTTACGTCCTTCAAGGGCGGTGTGGGAAAAAGCTTTGTAACAGCAAATCTCGCAGGGGCGCTTTGCTCGCTGGGCAAACGTGTCCTCGTTGTTGACGGGGATCTGGGTATGCGCAGTATGGATATTCTTTTAGGCAGAGAGGATAACGCGCTTTTTGATATAAAGGACGTTATTTCGGGTATCTGCTCGGTAGAGAGCGCAGTCATTAAGGGAGACGGCAGTAAGCCGGATTTTATTCCCGCGCCTCAGACCTATGACGGGTCTGCTTTGGACCCTAAGCGGACGGGAAAGCTGTTCGCATATCTTAAAAGTATATACGATTACGTGCTTATAGATTCCTCTGCGGAATATTCGCCGTATTATTCACTGCTTGCCTCCTGTGCAGACAGTGCGGTAATAGTTACGGCACACCAGTCCACCTCCGTCCGTGCGGCGGAAAAGACGGCGGCGCTTCTTGCAAAGGAAGGGCTTACCGACCAGCATCTGGTAATAAATATGTTCCGTAAAAAGGAAGCGGACAAGGGCTTGCTTCCCGACCCTGCGGATATTATTATGAATTCTGCCGTACCGCTTATCGGTATCGTTCCGTGGGATAAAAACGCGGCGGTTGAGGCGGAGAAGGGGAATATCGCATTTTGCTCCCATAAGGGAAAGGCGTATTCTTATGAGGCGGCGGCAATAAACATTGCATACCGTCTGTGCGGAAGCACCGTGCCCCTTTTCAAGGGCGTGTACCGCACCTTAAGCAGAAAATATTATCTTACATAGCTTTTATTAAGGCAAGAAAGGACGAATAACGATATGGAAATAGCAATTATCGCCAACGATAAGAAAAAAGAGCTTATCACCGAATTCTGTTTAGCATATTGCGGAGTACTTGCAAAGCATAACCTTTATGCAACGGCTACCACCGGCAAGTATATCAGTGAAGCTACCGGATTAAAGGTTACCCGTATGCTCGCCGGCGCTCTCGGCGGAGCAGAGCAGATAGCTGCACGTATCGCTTATAACGAGATCGACCTACTCATCTTCCTCCGCGACCCTAATTCGGAAGCAGAGTATCTTGATGCTACCTTGCAGCTTATCCGTCTGTGTGATAGCCATAATATCCCTGTGGCAACCAACATCGCAACGGCGGAGGCGCTTATCCTTGCGCTCAGCAGAGGAGATCTGGACTGGCGCGAGTGGCAAAAGAACGCAACATACTAATCTATCGGAGAGTTTATATGAATCAGATCAAAAAGCCGAGAGGAACCTTGGATATCCTCCCGGAGCAGACTGCCGCATGGCAATATATAGAAGGCGTTATACGCAAAAAGTGTCTTGAATATGGGTTTGGCGAGATACGCTTCCCCACCTTTGAGGCAACCGAGCTTTTCTCCCGCGGAGTGGGTGACACTACCGACGTGGTGCAAAAGGAAATGTATACCTTTAAGGACAGAGACGACCGCAGTCTTTCTCTCCGTCCTGAGGGAACGGCGTGCGTTGTCCGCAGTATGCTGGAGAACGGTCTTTACGCAGGGGCTATGCCCTTAAAACTGTATTACCTAACCAACTTTTTCCGTTATGAAAAACCCCAAGCAGGCAGAAGCAGAGAGTTTTTCCAGTTCGGTACAGAATTGTTCGGCTCCGAATCTCCTGCGGCGGATGCAACGGTTATCTCCCTTGCATACAGCGTGTTCAAGGAATTGGGTCTTAATAACGTAAAATTACACATCAACTCCGTGGGCTGTCCCAACTGCCGTCCCGTGTACAGAGAGGCGCTTGTTGAATATCTGGGCGGTTATACGGACAAGCTTTGCCCCACTTGTATTGAGCGCTTGGGTAAAAACCCCCTCCGTGTGCTGGACTGTAAGTCTCCCGTTTGCTCGGAGATAGCCTCCGGCGCACCTAAGACTACCGACCATCTGTGCGAGGATTGCCAAAACCACCTTAAGGCGCTTACGGATATTCTGGATGCTACCGGCGTTCCTTACGTTATAGATTCCGGCATTGTAAGAGGACTTGATTATTACACCGGCACGGTGTTTGAGTTTATAGATGAGCGTATCGGCGCACAGTCCACCGTTTGCGGCGGCGGAAGATACGATGGGCTGGTTGCACAGCTTGGCGGTCCCCAGATGTCAGGCGTTGGCTTCGGTATGGGTATTACCCGTCTGGTTGCCTGCCTTGAGCAGGAGGATTTGCTTAAATCGGTTGATACTGCACCCGATATTTATCTGGCTCCTGCGGATAAGGACGGATACACCAAGGTGTTTGCTTTGTGTGAGGAGCTTAGGGGCATGGGTATTAAGGCAGAGACCGACCTTTGCTCCCGCAGTATAAAGGCGCAAATGAAATATGCGGACAAGACGGGCGCCCGTTACGTTGCCGTTATCGGCGGAAACGAGCTGGAGCAGGGTGTTGTTACCGTTAAGAATATGCAAGACGGCGAAAGGGCAGAAGTCAACCTGTCGGCAGCTGATATTGCTAACGCAATAAAAAATGATGAATGATAGTTGATTTTTGCCGGGCGGCAAAAATCTTCCGTAATTCCTCATTTCTCATTATTCACTATACTTTGAAAGAAGGCAAAACAAAAACTATGGCAGAACTTTTAGGCAATTCAAAAAGAACTCACTATTGCGGTGAGTTTAACATACAAAACGTAGGCGAGCGTGCCTGCGTAATGGGCTGGTGCCAGCGTCAGCGTGACCTTGGCGGTCTTATATTTATCGACCTGCGTGACAGAAGCGGTATCGTACAGCTTGCTTTTGACGATAATACCGACAGAGAGGTGTTTGAAAAAGCATTTGCCGTACGCGGTGAGTACGTGCTGTGTGCAGAGGGAACCGTAAGAGAGCGTTCCTCCAAAAACCTGCAGATTCCCACCGGTGAGGTGGAGATCGCCGTTGACGTATTGAAGGTGCTGTCTGTTTCCCAGACAACTCCCTTTGAAATAGTTGAAAACAGCCGCGCAAACGAGGAGCTGCGCTTAAAGCACCGTTATCTCGACCTGCGCCGTCCCGACCTTATGCAAAATCTGCTGTTCAGACACAAGGTTGCAAAGGTTACCAGAGATTATTTTGATGAAAACGGCTTTATCGAAATAGAGACTCCCATGCTTATCCGCTCCACTCCCGAGGGCGCACGTGACTATCTCGTTCCCAGCCGTGTAAGAAAGGGCTCCTTCTACGCGCTTCCCCAGTCTCCTCAGCTTTACAAGCAGCTTTCCATGGTTGCGGGCTTTGACAGATATATGCAGATCGCACGTTGCTTCCGTGACGAGGACCTTCGTGCGGACAGACAGCCCGAATTCACTCAGATCGACTTTGAGATGTCCTTCGTTCAGATGGAGGACGTGCTGAATATAGGTGAGGGTTACATCCGCAGAGTATTCAAGGAAACTCTGGACGTTGACGTTCCTCCCATTCCCCGTTACACCTACCGTGAGTGTATGAACCGTTACGGCAGTGATAAGCCGGATATGCGCTTCGGTATGGAGCTCGTTGATATTTCCGATATTGTCAAGGGCTGTGATTTCTCCGTGTTCACCGGCGCAGTAAGCGCAGGCGGCAGTGTAAGAGGCATCAACTGCAAGGGCTATGCAGACAAGCTCACCCGTAAGGAGATAGACAAGCTTACCGAGTATGCAAAGTCCTGCGGCGCAAAGGGTCTGGCTTGGATAAAGCGTGTCGGCGGCAACACCACCTGCTCCTTTGCTAAGTTTATGACCGAGGACGAGCTTAACTCCATCTGCACCCGTATGGACTGTGCTGACGGAGACGTGGCGTTTATTATTGCAGACACCAACGATAACGCGGTTCTTACCCAGCTGGGTCAGCTTCGTGTTGAGGCTGCAAACAGACTTGACGTTCCCAGAGAGGGATACCGCTTCCTTTGGGTAGTTGAATTCCCCTTCTTTGAAAAAGACCCCGAATCCGGTGAGTGGCTGGCAATGCACCATCCCTTTACCGCACCTCTTGACGAGTGTCTTGATTACCTTGAATCCGATAAAGGCTCTGTCCGTGCAAAGGCATACGACCTTGTGCTTAACGGTATTGAGCTTTCCTCCGGTTCTATCCGTATAACCGACCCTGCTTTGCAGGCTACCATATTCCGTCTGTTGGGCCTTTCCGACGAGGAGGCGCAGGCAAAGTTCGGCTATCTGCTTGACGCATTCAAATACGGCGCACCTCCCCACGGCGGTATGGCGCTGGGTCTGGACAGACTTGTAATGCAGATGCTGGGCGCACCCACCTTGCGTGACGTTGTTGCCTTCCCCAAGGTATCCAACGCGTCCGAGCTTATGACAGACTGCCCCGCGGAAGTACCTGCACAGGCGCTTATCGATCTGGGTATTAGTATTGATAAACAGGAGAAATAACAAATGATCGAAATAATCGATGTCTATAAGAATTTCGGTGATAAACAAGCGGTCAAGGGCGTTACATTTAACGTAGAAGAGGGCGAGATAATGGGCTTCCTCGGCCCCAACGGCGCAGGAAAGACCACCACTCTCAACATACTTACCGGATATCTGTCCGCATCCTCCGGCTCCTGCCGTATTGACGGTGTGGATATTCTGGAAAACCCCGTTGAGGCAAAGCGCAAGATAGGCTTCCTTCCTGAGCAGCCTCCCCTTTACGTGGATATGACGGTAAAGGAATACCTTACCTTCGTATATCAGCTTAAAAAATGCACCCTTCCCAAGGACGCACACCTTAAAGAGGTTTGCGAGGTCGTTAAGATAACCGACGTGTTCAACCGTAAAATAAAGAACCTTTCCAAGGGCTACCGTCAGCGTGTGGGTATCGCTCAGGCGCTTATCGGAAACCCCAAGGTGCTTATATTCGACGAGCCTACCGTTGGTCTTGACCCAAAGCAGATAATAGAGATACGTAACCTTATCCGTGTGCTGGGTAAACAGCATACCGTTATACTTTCCACCCACATTCTGCCTGAGGTTCAGGCTGTGTGCGATAGGATCGTGGTTATAAATAAGGGACAGATCGTTGCCAACGAGCGCACTCAGGACCTTGTCAATGCAGTTGACGGCTCCCGTAAGCTTATGGCGAAGATCGTTGGACCTGAAAACGACGTGCTTAAGGCGCTTAAGGCTCTTCCCGGCGTAAAATACGCAGAGGTCTTGGGCAAGCGTGATACCGATTCCACCAGCTATCTTATCGAATCTGAGGACAAGATAGATATCCGCAAGCCGCTGTTCTCGCTTCTTGCAAGAAACGGCTGGTATCTTATCGGTCTTGAGGGTATGGAATTGAATCTTGAGGATATCTTTATCCGTCTTACCGAAAAGAACAAAGAAAAAGAAAGCCGCAAAACCGTAAAGCGTGTCAGAAAGGCAGGGGAACAATAATGCGTGCAATATATATGCGTGAGCTTCGCTCATATTTTACTACTCCCATCGGATACGTGTTTGCAGGTATGTTCCTTGCAGTTTCCGGTGCGCTGTTCTCCTTCCTGGTATTGCTTCAGGCGGATACGGGAAGCATGTCTTCCTATTTCCTGGCACTCCTTTTCGTGTTTGCCATACTCATCCCCCTGCTTACCATGAAGCTTTTTGCAGATGACCGCCGCACCAAGTCCGAGCAGATACTGCTTACGGCGCCCATTTCCCTTACCGCAATGGTTATGGCGAAATATCTGGCGGCTCTCACCGTTTTCGCCTGCGTTCTGGGCGTTAACTCCTTTAACTTCTATTTACTCTATCTTTACGGAAACCCTTCCCTTTCCTATATACTGCTTAACGTGCTCAGCCTGTTCCTTATAGGCGCGGCGTTCATCGCTGTGGGCGTGTTTATATCCTCTCTTACCGAAAGCCAGCTTAACGCCGCTATCGGTTCCATGGGTATTATAGTGGTAATCCTTATTTTAGGTCTGCTTGCCTCCTCCATTCCGGTTGAGTGGGTACGCACCTTTATCAAGTGGTTTTCTGTAATTGACAGATACGCAACCATGTCAAGCGGAATTCTTGACCTTAGCGCGGTAGTTTACTTTATCAGCTTTACCGCGGTGTTCCTTTTCCTTACCGTGCGCGTATATGAAAAGCGCCGCTGGTCATAAGGAGGTAAAGTAAAATGGCGAACAATAAAAAATCTCTTAAAAATATACTTAACTCCCGTAAATTCAAATACGGCGGACTTTCCGTGGCTCTTACCGCGGTAACTCTGGCGCTTATTATCGGTATAAATCTGGTAATAACCGCATTCAACGCTTCCCACATCTTTTCTATCGACTTTACCGATGAGGAGTTTTATTCTATCGGTGATGAGACTGTGGAGTATCTTGAAAATCTGGGCGATGATTTTGATATTACCGTCCACTTCTGCACCGCCCGCGACAGACTTGAGGAATACGAGACAGGTAACTTCAACTATCTCCGTATGGTACACGAGACGGTTTTGGCGTTTGCAGAAAAATTCCCCGATAATATCGAGGTTGCTTACTTCGACGTTACCGCGGACCCAAAGTACGTTAACGATATCAAGCACTATACACAGACCAATCTTACCGCCTCCAACATTATCGTTGAGGGTAAGTACCACACCCGTGTTCTCACCTTTGATTCCTTCTTTATGGTAGCTGAATCGGATAATTCTCTGTATGCGTATAACGGTGAAGCACGTATGGTCACCGCTATTACCCAGTGCTCTATCGACCAGCCTTATTCCGTAATCTTTACCAAGGGCCACGGCGAGACTGTTCCCGAAAAGCTTAAATCACTCTTTGAGGACGTGGGCTTTGCCACACAGACTATCGACCTTGCTGCCGCAAGTGAGAGTGAGCTTAAGGAAGCATTTGCTTCTGCCCGTATAATGGTTATCTGTAATCCCCAGATGGACCTTGTGGGCTTTGACGCAGAGAACCCCAACGCCGCAGACGAAACGGTTATTATAAACAACTTCCTTAAGGAATACCGTTCTCTTATGGTGTTTGTGGATGCGTCTACTCCCGATCTTCCCAACCTGCGCTCTTATCTCAGTGACGTTTGGGGTATGGATTACGCTCCTCACGACCTGCTTACCGATAATACACATTCTCTCAGCCTCAACAGCAAAAAACTGCTTGCTCAGTCTGCAGGTGAGGTAGGCACCGTTGCCGCACAGCTTCATATCGCTTTTTCCGATGATTCCGACGTTAAGACGGTTTTCGGCAACGCTGTAAAGCTTGTTCCCGGCAAGGCATCCAATGGCGCGTCTGTTGATACCTCCTTTACCACCTTTGCGGAAGCAACAGATAAAGCAGGCGTAAGCGGAAAGCATCCTTTGCTTAACATCGCCACCTTTATGGATTATGACGATACCAACGCCGCCAAGTTCCAGTACGTTGCTCTTTGCGGCAGTACGGATTTCGTTTCCAACGAAAGCCTTACCGCACAGTACGGCAACCGTGAGGTTATCGAATCTGCGGCGAGAATGATGTCTACCGAGAGAGTTTCTCCCGATATCGACTATAAGGTATTTGCAGATACCGCACTTGCACTTGAAACGGGCGAGGCAAAGACTCTGTCCGTAATCGTTATAGCCGTTGCACCCCTTATCGTGCTTGTAGTGGGTGTCGGCGTGTATATCAAGAGGAGACACCTGTAAATGAAGCGCAACGATATTATCTATACAGATGCCGAGACCTTTACTCCCGAGGAGGAGATAACTGCCGAAAACTCTACCTTCGCCACCAAGGGCGGAGAGACGGGTAAAGGCAAAAAGTCTTCCGGCAAACGCCCCCTCTTTGTTATTATTGCAATTCTCGCGGCGGCGGCAGTGCTTATCGCAGGATATTTTATCTTCCTCTATGAGCCTGCTACCGAAACGGAGATAGATCCTCTTTACGTTATGTCTGCCGAGGGGAAGGACGCACTTGAGGAGCTTAAGGCTACCATTTCCTTCTCTGCCGATGAGGATACCCTTTCCGCTGATAAGACGGGCAGTATCGTGTACAAGTTTGCACTTTCTGTGGGCGAATGCGGAAAGATCAAGGTAAAAACCGGCACTGGAAGCGAATTTTGCGTAATTTCCGTAGGAAACGAAAGTGTTTCCTTCAAGAAAGAGGAGTTCTTCCGTTTTCTTGAGGACGGCACGCCCTACGCCTTTGACGGCGAGAATATGTTTGTAAACACCATTCTTTCCCTTTGCGGAAAAGAGAAAATATCCCTTTCTCTCCGTGCGCTGGACGGATATGATACAGATGGTGACGTGGTGACCTCCACAGGCAAGCCCTTCCTGTATCCTTCCATCACCAGAAGCGACGTAAAATCTATCAGCGTTAAAAACCAAAAGACCGCTTTTAAGGTCTACCGTCCCGATAAAAAATCCTCCACCTTCTACGTTGAGGGTGCGGAGGGTGTTGAGCTTAACGCAGAGGCGTTCTCTTATCTGGTGGTAAACGCCACCTACACCTGCGCCGAGGGTAAGGTTAAAAACCCCAAGGATTTCTCCCAGTACGGTCTTGACGGCGAGGGCTCTACCGCCACCGTTATTATTGAGACTATGGACGGCGAGACTCACAAGCTTATTATCGGCGACGTTGATTCCACCGGCTCATACAACTATGCCCGTTATGACGGAAAGGATCACGTTTATCTCCTGCTTGCCGCAGACGTGGCTTCCACCTTTGCCGCAGGAGGCGAAACCTTCCTTACTGCTACATTGGTTTATCCCATTTCGGATACCAACGCAATTTATTCAATAGATAAAATGCTTATCTATTATCGTGATCTGGATCAGAGCATAAGCATCCGTCTCCGCAGAGCGATGGCGGCTTCCAGCAACATCGTTCTTTCCAACTCGGAGGCAGACGTTGCCACTATGCTTACCGACCTTAAGCGTCTTTCCGGCGTTTATGAGGATTGGACAAAGGACACCAACTTTATCGGTATGGGCTCCAAGGACGGAGAATCCATCCAGATGGCGATATCCACCAACCGTATTTCCAAAAACGGGGAATATTCCCTTAAAATTCCCTTCGTAAGAGACGAAGCAAAGGGCGCATTCGTTCCCGAAAGCGTTGAGATCTACGTTTGTACCGACGGTTCTACCTTCCAGACTGCCGCACTTTACGGCGCAGATACCTTTAAGGACCAGAAGGACGGCACCTATAAGGTATATAATCTGGACTTTAAGAGTGAAGACCCCGTAAAATACGTTCGTATCGATATTGAGGGTTATTCCACCAAAAAGCTTATGGTTACCGATGAGATACGCATTATGGCAGGGGACGTTGACGCTAACCCTGCAGATGCGTTTATCGGTCTGTGGATGATAACTACCGACGAGTTTGTGCCTGAGGACAGAAACTACGCTTACGTTAACACCACCAAATACGTTGAATATCTTATGTCTGTCTGCGTTCTCACCGGAGATGAGGTCGTAAAGATAGGTGTTGAAAACAAGGACCTTGTTGATTTCGGCTTCGCTACCTGGAAGACAGACGAAAACGGCAATCCCGTCTATGCAGAGGACGGCGTGCAGGACGTTGATATCAACCCTGCAATGCAGATACATTACGTATACGGCGGATATACAATGGATATCCTGCTTACCGACCCCTTGGAGGACGGCTCCCGTTACGCAATGTCTATGATAACCACCACCGAAAACGGTGAGGAAGTCAAGTTTGCAAACCCCTATATCGCACGTATCACTCTTGAGACCGCACCTTGGATGGAGTGGGAGCCTACCGATTACCTCAGCTCCTCTCTGTTTATGATGATTATCGACGACCTTGACGAAATGACCTTTACCTTTAACGGCAAGGATTACACCTGCGTTTTCGGTAAGGACGAAAACGGCACCGTTAAGACGGTTTCCGTTAACGGCAAGGAACTGGATATGGATACCTTCCGTAAGGTATACGTTTCGGTAATCAACATCTCCCGTGACGGCGAGTATAACCTTGTTGACGGAGAGAAGGGCAGTGAAATGCTGCGTCTGAAGATAAAGAGCGAGACCAAGCAGGATGAGATAATCTTCTACCGCGTAACCTCCACCAAAGCCTACTATACCATAGATGGCGCAGGCGGATATTACACCCTCACCTATGAGGTGCTGGAGACTATCGAAAGATTTGAAGCCTTCCTTGCAGGAGAAGAAATAAAGTGAAAAAGTATATTTTAATTCTCCTCACCCTTTGTCTTGTGCTTCTTGCATCCTGCGATTCTGCAGATATAACTCATATCCAACCGGTAAAAGACGGCTTTGCCGATACGGAGTACAACGATTACAGCTTTACGCTTCGCGTGGAGATGGGCAAAAAATGTGTCCTGCTTGCTTCCGGCGACGTATCCGTGTCGGATTCCCCCCAAACTCTTACCGCAGAGATAGAAGAGACCTTCCTTGGCGATAATCTGGGTAAAAGCAAAATTACCTGGAAAGACGGCGTCCTTAATACTGACGGTGTCAACAGCGAGACCGATTGGATAACCCTTCGCTCGTCTATGATATACGCACTTCCTCTGGTTTTTGATGAGAAAGCGGTTACCAAGACCGAGTCGGGATCCTCCCTTGCAGGCACCATTTACCGCCATTATATCAAGGACAATACAAACAGCGGAGTTATATACGACCTTTTGGGCGCGGCGCTTCCCGAAATTTGCGGTGTTGCCAGCGTGGTTAAGGACGAATCCGAGTTTAAGAATATTGTCTGCGAGTATATTGTCTCCGAGGACGGCACACCCGTTTCATATTCCATCAGCTTTACCGCCGTTTATCAGGATACACCGCCTTATATTCCCGGTGTAAAGCCCGATAAATCCGATTACACGGTAGAGGTTGGCGTGGAATTCCGTATTAATTACAATTAAATATCATCATTAAGGGGTGCTGTGGGCACAATAACCCACGGCTGAGATCATACCCGTTGAACCTGTCAGATAATACTGTTGAAGGGAGAAAAGGCGCGGCTTTTCCGCTTTGCGCCGAGAAATGATAAAGATTTATCCGACTTGTTCTTAATAAAAAAGGCAAGTCGGATCTTTTGTTTTTCCCGGTATAAACCATAAAGCAAGCGTCTTTAACAAAAGAAATGAACAAAAAAGCAAAAGAAAAATTACTCATACTCTGCGAATGCGGCATAACCGTAGCGCTCGGGCTGGCACTTTGTCCGCTGGAGCTGGATTTTGCCTGGATGCAGGGGGGAGGACTGGATATACTTATGGTTCCTCTGGTAATTCTTGCGCTCCGCCGCGGCGGCGTGTGGGGAATTGCTACCGGCGCTGTTTTCGGACTGCTTAAAGCTATCGTCTGGGGCGGTATCGGCTGGGGATTCCCCTCGGTTATGTTCGATTACGTTTTGGCTTATGCCGCTGTCGGCACCGCAGGCTTTTTCAAAAAAGCTCTTCCCGGCACGGCTGTTGCCACGGGAGTACGGTTTCTCGTGCATTTTGTAAGCGGTATTACCATTTACGCCATCACCGCATCCGAAACCGTTTACGGTATCACCACCGCGTCTCCTTTTATTTATTCCATCGTCTATAACGCGCCTTACGTGCTTATCAACGGCATCGTCTGCGCAATTATTGTGATGTTGCTGGAAAAACCGATGAGCAAAATACCCAAGGACTTTAAGTAAGATTTTTATTTCAAGCAGGACACAAAAAAAGCACGGATAATTCCGTGCTTTTTGCTTTGATGTTATTATTTCTGGGGGTGTTTTGCTTTGGGGTCCCCGCAAATCGAAGATTTGTGGGGTGTTTTTTGTTTCGGGGCCCCCAAAAATGCGTTAGCATTTTAGGGGGTATTTTTTGTTTCGGGGTCCCCAAAAATCCGCAAGGATTTTAGGGGTGTGTTTTTTTCGGGGTCCCCGCGAAAGCGTTTTCAATTGAAATATATTGTCTGTAACGGGCGATTCGTGAATCGCCCCTACTTATCTGAAAACCTTTTGTGGGGTATTTAGTTTCGGGGTCCCCGAGAAACCGCAGGTTTCTTGGGGTATTATCTTATTCTGCTTTTGGCAGACTCCACTTAAAATGTGCCGCCAGGAAGCGGATGGTTATTATAACTGCGGCGGAAACTACCATTGCCGCGGTTTCTCCCGTCAAATTCCACATTCCCACACAAATGACCGCGCCCACAAGTGAAGCGGAAGCGTAAATATGCTTAACGAATATGTAAGGCGTGTTGCCTGCCATCATATCACGAAGCAAGCCGCCGCCTACACCTGTAACCACTCCCACGAACACAAGCAAAAACAGGTTTTCCTTTTGTCCTGCGTTAATGGCGGTGCGTATACCCATTACCGTGAATATGCCCAGACCCACAGAGTCCGTAACAAGCAAAAATATATCAAACAGCTTTGGGTTTTTGCCGGGCAGCCTGCGTATTGCGGGGATAAACACAAGTATACCCGTTGCAATAGCAACCAGCGCGTAAACGGGGCTGCGGAAGGTCATGGGCGGTGTGTTGCCAAGCACTATATCTCGTATTGCACCGCCGCCAACTGCGGTTACCAGTGCAAGAATGACCACGCCAAAAACATCCATTTTCTTTTTAAGACCGGTAATGGCACCGGAAATGGCAAATGCCACGGTACCGATTATCTCAAAAACAAATACCAGCGTTGCAAGCATTATTTGTTAAGACCTTCAACTATATTTGCGGTGTCTCTTGCAATAACCAATTCTTCGTTGGTAGCGATAACGCAAACCTTAACCTTGCTGTCCGGTGCGGAAATATCGCCGGGGAGAGGCAGGTCACGGTAGTTAAGGTTCTTTTCCTCGTCTATCTTAATGCCGAGGAATTCCATATCAGCGCAAACCTCGCTTCTTACTCTTGCGTCGTTCTCACCGATACCTGCGGTGAATACCAGACAGTCCAGACCGTTCATAGCAGCCGCATAAGAGCCGATGAATTTCTTAATTTCGTAAGTGAGAATATCGGAAGCAAGGTTTGCTCTCTCATTACCCTCAGCCTGCGCCTTGCGGAGGTTACGCATATCGGAGGATACGCCGGAAACGCCCAGCAGACCGCACTTTTTGTTCATCCAGTTGCCCATTTCGGAAGCGGGAATGTCCTCTGCTTCCATAATATAGGGAACGATAGCAGGGTCGATAGCGCCGCAACGGGAGCCCATAATAATACCGTCAAGAGGGGTAAAGCCCATACTGGTATCAACGCACTTGCCGTTTCTTACAGCGGAAATAGAGGAGCCGTTACCGATATGGCAGGTAACAATCTTGCTGTCCTCTTTGCCGAGATATTCGTTGGCAATAGCAGAAACGTATCTGTGAGAGGTGCCGTGGAATCCGTAACGGCGGATATTGTGCTTCTCAGCAACCTCGTATGCAATAGGATAAGTATATGCCTTTGCGGGCATGGTGGAATGGAACGCGGTATCTATAACCAGAACCTGAGGTACATTGGGCATAACCTCTTCACAGCCCTGAATACCCTCAAGGTGACCCTTGGTGTGGAGAGGAGCTATGGAAAGACACTTGCGCAGGTCAGCCTTTGACTGCTCGGTAACCAGAGTGGGCTTGGTGAGCCAAGGACCACCGTGGACTACGCGGTGACCTACAGCACCGATCATATCAATACTCTCAATACAGCCGGTATCCTTATCAACGATAGCCTCCAGAACCTTCTTTATAGCGTCTGCATGGGTGGGGAAGGGAGTGGGAGTAGCGGTTTTTTCCTTGCCGATAACCTGATGCTCCAGCACGCCGTCAATACCGATACGGTCTGCATTACCCTTTGCCAGCAGCTTCTCACCCTCCATATCAAAAAGCTGATACTTAAGAGAAGAGCTTCCTGCGTTAACAACCAAAATATACATATTATTAATATCTCCTTGCTTGACTTTTTTCATTATTTTAATTATACTACCGTTAGAAAATAAAAGCAAGGGATTTTTATGGAAAGATTAAAAGGAACAGCCGCTGTTATATGTGAATTTAACCCTTTTCACTTCGGGCACAAGTTTTTGCTCGATTCCGCTAAGGCGGAGCACCATACTGTTTTCGGTATAATGAGCGGTAACCTTGTCCAGCGTGGGGGGAACGCCTGCGCAGATAAATATCTCCGTGCCGCCGCCGCCGTAGAATGCGGATTTGACGGGGTGCTGGAGCTTCCTTTCCCCTTCTCCTCTCTTTCCGCAAGAGATTTCGCCCGCGGGGGAGTTCATATTGCAGAGGAAACGGGAATAGAAACCCTTTTCTTCGGTGCAGAAAACAAAGATTACGTGGAAAAGGCGGCTGCCTGTGTGCTTGAAGCGGATTTTGAGCAGCGTGTAACCGCACTTATAAAGGAAAACAAAAACCTTTCATACCCAAAAGCCTTTGAGTCTGTCTTGGCGCAGGATATAGGGCACGAGGGGGCGAATGCCGTCTGCCGTCCCAACAACATACTTGCGCTGGAGTATATAAAGGCAATTTCCGTAAGAAATATACTAAAATACCGTGTTTTTGACAGAAACGATGCTTTTTCGTCCGCAGGGTCGTTAAGAAGCAAGGGCGTGCCGGCAGATGGTTTGCCTGTGCCTGCCGCACCTTTTTTTGAAAAAACCGTGCCTGACGGCGCCATACTGGATTACTGCGCCGTGGCGGCAAAGCTGTACACGGGGGACAAGGCTATGCTTTACGGTATAGACGAATCTCTTGCGGGCCGTATCACAAAGGCGTGCCGTGTGGGTGCTGACGGGCAGGATATAGTTTCCCTTTGCAGAAGCGCCAACGATACCGATGCGCGTGTCCGCCGCGCTCTTATAAGCATACTTTTCGGAATAACCAAATACAAGGCGGCAGAGATGCCGTCATATACTCTGTTGCTTGCCGCAGGTAAAAGGGGCAGAAAAGCCGTAAAGCAAATGACAAAGGAAAGCGGCTTTTCCATAGGAATAAAGCCTGCCTCCCTTTCCGGAAACAGTCAGTTTGAGCAAGCCATTCGTGCAGAGCGAGTCCTGCGTGTGCTGTACGGCAGCGGCGACCCTTTGCTCCGCACACCCTATATCCAAGGAGAGACCAATTAAATGAAGCATCTTTTTATTCTTAATCCGGTGGCAGGAAGCAAGGACCGTTCCTCTGTCATAACCGAGGCGGTTGAAAAATTAGGTCTTGAAAACGCCTCCGTTTACGTTACTGTTTGCGCCAAGGACGCTATCCGTGAGGTGCAGGAGCAGCTTGAAAACGCCAATGAGCACGTGCGTATTTACGCCTGCGGAGGTGACGGCACCTTTAACGAGGTGGTTACGGGAATTGTCCGCTCCGGCAACAAAAACTGCTCGGTCGCGGTAGTCCCCACAGGAAGCGGAAACGATTTTATAAAGGCGTTTCCCTCACTCGCTCCCTCTGATTTCCGTGATCTGCGCCGTGCGTCAAAGGGAAAAACTGTTCCCCTTGACGTTATTCTGGTTACCGATACTCACAGCGGCACCGAATATATAAGCGTAAACGTGGCAAGCGCAGGCTTTGATTCTGCGGTGGCAGACGGAATGGGCAAATACCGCCGCACCTTAGGTGGAAAAGGCTCATACAATATGTCTCTCGTTGAATGCTTCCTTAAATACGAAACCTATAAATACACCATTATTTGTGACGGGAAGGACGTTTTCGGCGGAGAAAAGTCCTGTATGTTTGCTCTTGCCGCCAACGGAAACTATTACGGCGGCGCATACAAAGCCGCACCCTATGCTAAAATTAACGATGGGTACATGGATTTTATTTGTATCGACCGCGTAAGCAGAGGTCAGTTCCTTAAGCTGGTAGGTGTTTATAAGAAGGGCGAGCATCTTGAAAAGGTAAAAGAGGTAGTTACATACCGCAAATGTAAGGAGCTTCAGTTTATCTCCCCAAATCGTATTCCCTTTAACGTGGACGGAGAGATTATTTTAATGAACGACCCCCTGCTCCGTATTCTTGAGGGAGCCGTTGAACTGGTGCTTCCGGAAAAATAAGAGGAAAATAATTATGCAACCGCAATTATTCGGCGTTGAACATATAACCTATATTATTATTACCGCCATTTTGGGCGGCGCGGCGCTTATTTTTTCAAAAAAATACGCAAAAACCGAAAAGCAAAAGCAGGCGGTAATAAAATGTATGGCGCTTTTGCTGTTTGCGGCAATAATGGCAAACCGTCTTTCTCAGGTGTTCAGATTTGATACGGTAAGATGGTATTGCGTTATTCCCGACAGTATTTGCGGTATGACCAGCTTTATTTTATCCTTGTCTGCGCTGGCAGGCAAAAAGAATAATGCCGTTTATCACGCAACCTGGCTTCTTGCCATTTTCGGCGGAATATCAACTGTAATATACGCCACCTTCGTGGGGCAGGGACCGACTATATTCTATCTCCCCACAATTTCGGGCTTGCTTCACCACAGCCTTTCCGCACTTCTTGCAATAATGCTGTTAATGTTCGGACAGATAGATATAACCTATAAAAAGTGGTACTGCACCTTTTTCGGCTTTACTGCGTACGTGGCGTTGGGAGCGTTCTTAATGCAAGCCTTTGATTTGAGCGATGCTTTCCATATTGCCGAGCCGTTGCTTTCGGGCACACCTCTTACCATCTGGGTAATGGCACCTATATACGCCGCCGCGTATGCTGTTATATTGCTTGTAACAGAAATCATAAAAAAACAAAAAAATAAAGAGAAGATCGGTTGATCTTCTCTTTTTTATTGGGGCTATTTAATTAATATCCGCGAAAGAAAGGGTATATTCTCTATTCCCAAAAGCATTACCGCGCCGATTCCTGCGCCTGCAAGCAGTATACCGATAATATACAGTATAACCACGCTGAGCGCGTGTCTGCGGCGGGCCACCTTCTTTGCGGCGCACGCCATAATTATGGCGGCAATAAAGCCGATACCGGGAACGAGGAACAATATCTGGTTTATAAGATATCCCCAAGTGGAAAGCAGGGCATATTTCCCCGTGGGCAGAACGTTATCGCCATAGCTTGTCTTTACGGGAGCAACCTCTCTTTCCGCCAAGGGCTCGGGAATGGGAAACTCTTCTTCGGGAACAAGCTTTTCCTCCTCTGCCTGCTTCAATATGTCGGAAATAGGTGCGTCTGCGGTTATCTTGGGGTAAACCGCTGTCTGTGCAGGTGATTGAACCGTCTGCTCCTGCTTCTTTCCAAAGCTCTCAACGGTCTTAATACCGCAGGAAGGGCATATCAGCACTCCCTCACGCAGGGCGTATCCGCACTGTGGGCAATATGTCATAAAACTGCTTCCTCCTTTTTATTTAAGGGGTTTTGTAATAATACCTTTGAAATATGCGTGCTTTTTCTTTAATCCCTTGCTCTTTCGGTAAGCGTAGTCGTTAAGTGCAAGCATATGGGCGCCTGCGGCTTTAAGCTCATCCGTTGTGGGCTTACCGCCAAACTCCGCTTTCTCAAAATACTTCATAGCGTTAACGGGATTAGGCATATCGGGGTCGGAGCGGTGAACGCGCTTTGCATATTCGCCGTGTCTTTCCGCCTTGATGGGAGTATATCCCAACAGCTTGAGAATGGCAATATGCTGTGTGTGCAGAGCAAGCAGACCGTCAACTGCGCTTCCCTCACCATTTGCACACTTAACACGGAAGTTGTACGTGTTCTTTCTCCGTTTTTGGTTGCGTCTGTAAATGAGAGCGCATACCAATACAAGGATTATAGCACAAACTGCCGCCAAAATACAATAGATAACCGCTTTTTTGTTTATTCCCGAAACTATTGTCACGTCAATCGAGCCGTCATTGCCTTCGGAAACTATTTGGCTTTCCTCCGTGCTTATTTCGGGCTCGCCGGATTCCTCGCTTGTTTCCTCGCTTATTTCGGGCTCGCTGGATTCCTCGCTTACTTCCTCACTTGTTTCGGGCATCGATTCCTCGGGCGTGGAAACGTCCTCAGGGAAGTTGGGCGGGTCAAGAATAGGGCCGTCAGAGCTTACCGAATTCAGCATAGCGCCGTAGGTCATCTCGAAGGGGACCCAGCCAACACCGTACAGCTCTACCTCGCACCATGCGTGGGAATCGGAATCATACAAATATCTGTTTCCGTTGTTATCGCTGGTACGGGAAACGTATCCCGTAACGTAACGGGCGTTGATTCCCAGAGAGCGAAGCAGCAGCACCGCCGTAGTGGAGAACTGTACGCAGTATCCCTCACCGGTGTTGAAAAGGAAGTTGTAAATACTGTCCTTGGTGTGGTCATAGTTTTGATATCTGTCCGACATCTGGGGGTTCATGGTATAAAACTTCGTATCGGTAAGATATCTCTGTACTGCCCAAATTGCGTCTATAACCGAGTCTTCAGACTGTATCCATCGGTCATAATCCTCATAGCCGTAATACCTTTTAAGTATCTTAAGTGCCAGCGCCTTAAGCTCCTTGTCAAGGAGAGGGTCGCCGGAGACGGAAACCTCGTCACTTTCAAAATCCTGCTTTCCAAACAGCTCAAGATAAGGGTCGTCCTCGGTGAAATAACTGAGGTAGTCAAACCACTCGGCATCGCTTTCAACGCCCGTAAGCCTATGGGTCATCAGGGTATAAGCAGGGTATTTTTCAGGCGTTCCGTCCTTGTCCAAATCATAATAATACTCGGAATTATCGGAAATTATACTTACCGTACCCGTGGGAACGGGGGGATAAAGAGGCTGTCTCAGCGCCGCTGCAACAATGCTGTCCTGACTGTGGGGGACCGCAAACTGGCTTTTACGCTGGAGATTATACAGATTCTTTATGGCGTCGTCCATCAGATCCTTTGAATCCGATGAAAACAACGTCCAGGTGCTGTCCTTATAGGTGGAGTAAATACGGCGTCGGAAGAAGATATCGTCCTTGCCTGCCGCGCCGGAAATAACGTACAGCATTATGTTTTCAAACTCAATGTCCTCAAGGTCGGTCTTTGCCTGCCTTTCCTCGAGGTCGGCAAGCATATTCTCAAAGCCTTCCATAGACACCTCGCCGCTGGCATCTCCGTATCCGCCGGGGGAAACGCCGGGAGGCGCAATTCCCGTAAGCTGGGAGATAAGGTCCATTACGCTTTTTGAAAAGCTTTGGTTTGCGGCAATGGGCATCAGCACCAGAAGCGTGGCCAAAAAGAACGCCGTGGTCTTTGTGCCTATCTTGGTAACGGGAAGCTCTGCCCCCATGTTTTTTCCTGCCTTCGCCTGAGCGGATACGCACAGCATTGCGATAACGCAAAGGATGCATATGTAAAAATACACCGTATCCGAGCGCTCCAGACATATAAACAGCCCTGCCGTCAGCGCGGAGGTGAGTATAACCGGAACTATCACCTTACAGCGCACCAAAAAGTGGGTAAGCACCACGCCGCAAAGAACGGTGAGCACTATTACCGTTGCCGTAAGACCGACGTCGCCGATATACATATATCCAAGATCATAATTCGGCTCGTATTTGTATATCTGGTTTGACACCAGTATTATTTTAACCTCAAGGGACTCTACGATAGCAGGCAGGAACAGCAGGGTTCCTGCGCTACCCAACACGCCTAAAGCCGTGTAGGATATCCATTCAGCGTTGAACAGATATACCGCAGCGGTAAACAGCACCGTAATAACCGCGGCAAAGCCGACTGTTTTTGAGTTTACCTCGGGGAAAAGTATCTGCACCGCATAAGCGGACAGCGTAAGCGTTGTTACCGCGCTCAGAAGTGCGGCGGCAACAAAGCCGGATGCGGATGAAAATCCGTTGAATATAATATCTTTTCTTTTGGAATTGGGAAGTATTTTCATCTTTTGCCTCCCGTTCCTGTATATGTTACTACCACGCCCGAGCTTTCCAGTCCCTTTACCACGTTTCCGTCGGACTCCTCGGGGTCGGCGCACACCGTTACAACAATTCCCTTAACGCCGGGCGCCTCTGTCTGTATGGCTATTATCTGTGCGGCTGTATCGGAATTCATTACGCCGGTAACAAGGTTTACACCGTCACATCCGTTAAGCAAAACGGGATCGATACGGCGTGTATCGCTTTTTGTAATATAACCGCTTTGGCAAAGAGAAACAAAGGCTTGGTCCGTGTTGGCGGTAATGCCGATATCCTCTTTTCCGTTTCTCCAGGCAAGAGTAACTGCGCTTCCGTCTGCGGTAAGACTTGAGCACAGACCGTATGCCGTTTCCAGCACCGAATCAAGCAGACGGGCGTTTTTGCCCTTTTGCTCCTTGGAAAAATAATAGTCGCCGCAATCACACAGCACGCAATAGCATTTTTCCTTTGGGGACGCAAACCGTATTATCTGCAATTCCTCTTCTCTTGCACTCTTTTTCCAATGTATATCCTTAAGGCTGTCACCGGGAACGTAATCGGCTATTTCAAACACCTCGTCACGGTCGTCGCCGCGCTTGGTTCTGTCAGCCCCTTCGCCCATACCGGTATTCACCTTGACCGCCTCAACCGTTCTTCCCGCAACGGGCACAACCGCAATGCTTGCGTCAAGTCTAACCTTGCTTACAATGCGGAACAGACCCAGAGGGTCATACAGCGAAATATCCTCGCAATACGCCTTCCAGCTTCCTGCCAAGCCAAAGCTTGCCTGCTTTACTGCGGTAACCACCTTCATTCCGCCCATGGTAACACCCGTTTTGCTTTTAACGGGGGTGCGGTCAAAAACGTATCCGTCCTTTCCGCTTTTCGGCATATAAAGGCTTGCGCCCAGACGGAAAACGGGCAGTGGAAAATAATCGGTAACGGTAAGCACCGCGTGGGCACTCTCGCCCTTGCGGATATAGGCTTTGTCAAAATGCAATTCCGCGCTTATTCCGCAAAAGCACACCAGCGTGTAAATTACGGATACCACGGGAACTATAAGCAAAAACGTGGCGGCAACGCCCAAAGGGGTGTTACGCCTGATTATAGCACCGCAGGAAAGCCCGAAAAAGACGGCGTAATATATTGCCGCAGCAAGGGTAGGAACTGGATAAAACGGCGCGGTTATCAGCCTTTTTGCGCTGTTTGTTTTTTTATTATCCATTTATCTTCCTTTGCCTCTGTGGGGCACATCGGTGTTTGCCAAAATGCTTAAAAGTATGTCCTCTGCGGAAAGGAATTCCCTTTTCGCCTCCTGGGACAGGGTTATTCTGTGGTTCATGACCGGCACGAACATTGTGCCGATATCGTCAGGCAGGATATAATCTCTGCCCTGAATATACGCGTATGCCTTGGCAAGTCGGATAAGCATTACGCTTCCGCGGGGAGACGCACCCAGAGAAAGACGCTTGTCGTTTCTGGTGGCGGTAACCAGAGATACCGCATATCTGTACGCTTCCTGCTCAACGGCAACCTCCTTTACCTCGGCACGCATTTTGATAAGCATATCTCTGTCAATAGCCGCCTCAAGGGAGGGAAGTGTGTTTTCATGGGTCATACCTGCGGCAATACGCATTTCCGCCTCAAAGGAGGGGTATCCCATAGAAAATCTTACTGCAAAACGGTCTACCTGCGCTTCGGGCAGAGGATACGTACCTACAAAGCCCATAGGGTTCTGGGTGGCAATAACCGTAAACACGGGAGAGAGGGGATGGTTCTCACCGTCTACGGTAACGCTTCCCTCACTCATCGCTTCAAGAAGTGCGGACTGTGTCTTGGGAGAAGCGCGGTTTATTTCGTCGCCCAAGAAAATATCCGCATTTACAGCGCCGTCACGGAACACGAATTCTCCGGTGCGCTTGTCAAACATATTAAATCCGGTGATATCAGAGGGAGTAACATCGGGAGTGAACTGTACTCTCTTGTAGTCCAGTCCCGAAAGACGCGCCAAAGCAGAAGCAAGGGTGGTCTTTCCCACGCCGGGGATATCTTCAATAAGCACGTGGCCGCCTGCAAGAAACGCGGTAACCAGATATGTAGCTTCCTTGCTCTTGCCCAGAACTGCTTTTGACAGTCCGTTTATAAGCGCCTGCGCCTGAACGTAGCCTGTATTTGACATAGATTTTCCTCCTTAAGGGATATAGGTATATTACTTAACAGTACTTTTTGTATTTTCTGCCAACGCAGATCTTAATGATTATAAACAGAATAATGCATACAACGCCTACTGCGCCGCAAATAATAGCCGCATACAGAACGGGGTTGAGTATCGCCGCGATAACCGAGTTAACGATAGCGGTCATAGAGGCGGGAATACGAACCATTGCCAAAGCATACGCCTTGATAAGCTCGCTTCCGCCGTAAGCTACGCCCAGAATTATGCCGAGAATAAGGGTGGGAATACCAACGTACATAAACACGCCCTCTTTTCTGCGGAGAAGGAGCAACACGAGAAGTGCGCAAAGGGCGGTAACGCCGAATGCGGCAATAGGGATAACGGGGCTTACTGCTATCTGAACAGTGGTAACGGTAGTCTTTACCGCAGGCTCCTCAAGCAAAATTGCCGCCTGCTGGTTAAGCTCCTCGGTAATAGTCTCGGTATGCTCGGTAATAACCGATTCAAGCTGTGCCAGGTCGTCCTTGGTAAGACGGTATCCGGTGGTTTCTTCAATAAGGTCTATATTGTCCTCAACCAGCACCATTATCTGCTCGGCGGAAATATCAATTTCGGTGGTCTTTCCGGTAAGCAGGTCGGAAACCTGACTCATAACATTGGAAAGCTGCTCCTGCAGACCTGCCTCCTCCGCAATACGGCGGATATCCTCTGCGGTCATATTCTCAAGATATTCGTTGCCGGATTCCTTGAAAACCTCTTCAACCTTGTCAAGAACGGTGCCGTCTTCAATGGGAATACTGAAAATATCAACGTCCTTTACCACGGTCTCAATGGTAGCGGAGCTTAACGCCTGTCTCAACAGCACAAAGCCTGTGCCCATGGTAGCGGAAAAGAATATGCCGAAAGCAAGAATTACGCACAGAATAACTGCCCACCAAGCGTTTTTACGTCTTTTCTTGGGAGCGGGTCTTTTTTCATCTGCCAAGGTAGGTGCAAATGCGGGTGCGGGGGCAGGGCAGTCCTGCTCACAATATTCGCATCTTACTGCGTTGTCGTCGATCTCTGCGTTACAAAAAGTACATTTTTTCATTTTAGATTTCCTCTTCGTATATGTTTTTTATTTTAATTCCCGCATTCTTAAGATACGGGGCAGGGTTACCCATAGTCATTTGCGGAGTGATTTCCCCTTCCGCAAGGGGTATATAAGTATCTGCGCCCAATGCGTATCCCTCTTGGGTGATCATTCCCGAAACGCAGCACACCTTTTTACCATTGCTTTTTGCCAAAGCCGTAACCTTTTGGGGCAGCTTTCCGTTCAAGGTCTGTCCGTCCGTCTTTCCCTCACCGGTAATAACAACGTCAGCCTCTTTTATTCTCTCCTCCAGACCGCAAAGGTCCTTCAGCAGGTCAAATCCGCTTTTTACTTCAGGGTCGCACACCGCCATAAGCCCGCCTGCAAGACCTCCTGCGGCACCTGCACCGGGAATATGGGATATATCCTTGCCGGAGGCTGTGTACAAAAGCTGTGATAAGCGTCTGTGCCCCCTTTCCATACGGACGGCCGTCTGCCCGTCCGCCCCCTTTTGGGGTGAATATACCATAGACGCGCCGTTTTCCCCGTAATAGGGGTTGTCCACGTCACAGGCGAAAACAAGCTTTGCCCTTGCAAGCAGAGGAGTAAGACCCGAAAGGTCAATTTTCTCACACCACTCACCGCACAGCCCGTCAGGCGCTCTTTCCTTTCCGTCAGCCAGAAAACGGGCACCCAGCCCGTACAGCGCACCTGCGCCTCCGTCATTGGTGGCGCTTCCGCCAAAGCCGATTATTACTTTTTTGCACCCGTCCTCCAAGGCTTTTTTTATGGTGAGTCCCGTGCCAACGGATGCGGCACCCGTAATGTTCGGATGCTCCTTTCCCACGGTTACAAGGCCGTCTGCCAGCGCGGTCTCCACCACGCCGGTGTCGCCCACGCGCAGGTAATAGGTGTCCACTTGTCTTCCATAGCTGTCCGGCACGGAAAAACATACCCTTTCTCCGCCGCAGGCGTGCTCAATGCACTGTAAAAAACCTTCGCCTCCGTCAGAAAAAGGTATCACCTCACCGCCGCCAAGACCGCTTTTTATATGTAAAGCCGCGTCTCTTGACGAGACACTGCCCTTAAAGGAATCGAGTATAAGCAAATAATGCATATTTAGCCACCTCTTCCCAATAATTATAACAAAATATAACGGTTTTGTAAACAGTTACAAATGTAAAACTTAATAATTATCAAAAAGGTTACAAATTCAAAACCCGTCTTGACTTTTTTCCTTTTATATAATATAATTTGTTTACAAAATATTCAAAAAGGAGCTTTCAAAAGCAATGAAAAAACTGTTAAGTGTTCTTATCATTCTTTCTCTTGTCGTTGCACTTCTTATCATTCCTGCAGACGCTAAGGCAACTGTAACAAAGGTTTGGTTTGAGGGTGATAACGTTAAGCTTCGCGCAGGCGCAGACGTTAATCTTCTTTGTGATAACAAGATCCTTTCCGAGGATAATGCTACCGCAAACAACTTCGATAAGGAAGGCATAGTTCTCGTTCAGAATACCAATATGATGGACGCAGAAAACAACACCGTTGCAACCCTTTATTTTGAGCTTGATACCCTTCAGGATATCGACTCGGTTTACATCACCTGGTACGTATATCACAACGCAATTATCGGTTTGCCTCACAACAATAACCTTATCATCGGTTATTCTCAGGATGGCGACGTTTATACCGAGATCGCTGCTTATGATTTTGAGGGTGAGACCGACCCCAACTCCTCCTTCCAGCTTGAGACTGTTATCAGACTCGGTCAGACCGTAAAGGCAAAGTATGTTTCCGTTTCCTTTGAGTATGGCCCTCACGGTCAGGACGGCTGGTACTGCCCCATGTGGGAATGGGTAGGCTTTACCGAAGTTGGCGCAGGACTTCAGGTTGAAGAGGTTCTCGGCGGTTACGATGAAGTAAGCGAAGACAACACTCCTCTTGACCAGATCGAGCCTATCGTTGAGATTCCCGAGGGTTCCGTAGGTCTTAAGCACGCAACCTTCAACAAGTCTATCACCACCGGTTCTTACACCATCATTACCGATCCCGCTACCATGCAGGACTACAACGTAAAGTGGACCTCTTGCGCACTTCTCAGACCTGCTGAGACCGAGGGTCAGTACACTGTAGTTGCGGTTCAGTGGATGAACGGTGACGATACCTTCCTGTTTGCAGACGCAGCAGAGGGTGATATCGTTCTTTCCGTTCACGGTGATGACGATACTGACGGCACCAAGGCAAACAGACTTGCTCTTAACGCTCTCGTTGAGGGCGATACCGTTACCTTTGCAGGCTATAACTTTGAGGAGCAGTCCTTTGAGAGAGGCGCAGTAGTTTACTTTGTAGACAACACCGCTACTCCCGACGTCGACGTTTCCGAGGATGAGGTTTCCACTCCCGCAGACGATGAGTCCTCCGAAGAGCCCAAGGACGATGAGTCCTCCGAAGAGCCTAAGGATGAATCTGTTCCCGCAGAGGATGACAAGTCCGAGGACGAGTCCAAAGCTCCTTCTGCCGGCGACAAGGAAGAAAAGTCCAACACCGGTCTTATCGTAGGCATCGCAGTTGCCGTTGTTGCAGTAGCAGCTATCGTTGTTGTAGTTGTAGTTGTTGCCAAAAAGAAGAAATAATTAAACCTTAATACATAAAACCCGTGGTTTTCCACGGGTTTTTGTGGTTTTTTTAATATACATTATTTGAATAGCTTATTGACTTTTCGCGCTTTATGTAATATAATCTACCTACAAAATAATTTCAAGGAGAAAATGAAATGAAAAAACTTTTAAGTGTTATCATTGTCCTTACTCTTGTAGTGGCGCTTTTTGCTATCCCTGCAGATGCAAAAGCAACTGTTGTTAATCTTGAGATCAAGGGCGATAACGTAGCACCTCGCGCATCCGATAAGCTTGAGCTTCTGTATGACGGCACCATTCTTTCTGAAACTGATGCCGCTGCAAACGACTTCAACAAGAAGGGCATAGTTCTTATTCAGAACAAGAACTGCACTTCCGAAGATCTTACCGAAGTTACCATCGTTTTTGAGCTTGATTCTCTTCAGAGCATCGATACCGTATATATCAACTGGTACGTATATGCTAACGCAATGATCGGTCTTCCCCACGAAAACTCTCTCATCATCGGTACTTCCGCAGATGGTAACGCTTTCCACGAGGATGTTTATACCATGGAAGGCGAAATCGTAAATGTAGCCGACCCTTCCTTCCAGCTTGAAACTGTTATCCGTCTTAACGCTGCTGTAGATGCAAAGTACGTTTCCATCTGCTTCAGCATGGGTCCCAACGGCCAGGGCTGGGATAAGGTTTCCTGGGAATGGATAGGTCTTACCGAAGTTGGCGCAGGTCTTCAGTCTGAAGAGGGCGACGACGATTACGAAGAAGTAAGCCAGGAAGAATCCGTAAATATCGATGATATCGAGCCTATCGTTGAGATTCCCGCAGGCGCAAAGTACATCAAGCACGTGCCCTTCAACGAGTCCATCGTTACCGACTCCAACACCATCATCACCGATCCTACCAACCTTTCCGCATACAACGTAGCATGGTCCGCATGCGTACTTCTCAGACCTACCGAGGTTGAGGGTGAGTACTCCGTAGTAGAGGTTAAGGGTGTAGACGGTGACTATGAGTTTGCTTTTGCTGACGTAGCTGAAGGCGACATCGCACTCGCAGTTCACGGTGAGAGCGCTGACGCAGCCGCAAACAGAGACGCTCTTGCAGCTCTCGTTGCAGGCGACATCGTAACCTTCGCAGGATACAACTTTGATGAACAGACCTTTGAGACCGGCGCAGTAGTTTACTACGCTGTTCCCGTTGCTACTCCCGATGAACCTTCTCAGCCCGAGGATGAATCCTCTGAGCCCGTTGAAGATGAATCCTCCGAAGAGCCCAAGGATGAATCTGTTCCCGCAGAAGACGACAAGTCTGAAGACGAGTCCAAGGCTCCTTCTACCGGCGACAAGGAAGAAAAGTCCAACACCGGCCTTATCGTAGGCATCGTAGTTGCTGTTGTTGCAGTAGTAGCTATCGTTGTTGTAGTTGTAGTTGTTGCTAAAAAGAAGAAGTAAACAAAAGCATAACTAATATTTAAGTTTTTTAGGCGTCGGCTCCGTTCATCGGGGTCGGCGCCACCAATATCATTTGCTTAAAAAACTTTTCCTTGCAGGTGAAAAATATGTATGACGTTATAATTATCGGAGGCGGCGTTATCGGCTGTGCCGCCGCATACTATCTCACAAAATATGACCTTAAGGTGGCGCTTTTCGAAAAGGAAAACGATATTGCCACCGGTACAACCAAAGCAAACTCTGCCATCATCCACGCAGGGTATGACCCGGTCCCCGGCTCACTTACCGCCCGTCTCAACGTGCGCGGCAATGCGCTGGCAAAGGAGATATGCAAAAAGCTGGACGTGCCTTATAAGGAGACCGGCTCTTTGGTATGTGCCTTTGGCGAGGAGGATGACGAAACCGTAAAGAAGCTGTATGAGCGCGGTATCCAAAACGGAGTACCCGGTCTTAAGATTCTTGGCAAGGAGGAGATAAAGGCTATTGAGCCTAACCTTGCAGATACCGTTACCACCGCACTTTACGCACCCACCGCAGGGGTTATCTCTCCTTGGGAATACGCCCTCGCTTTTGCCACCGTGGCGGTGGAAAACGGATTGGAATTGCATCTTTCCGAGGGTGTTACCGATATTAAGGACGAGAACACCGTAGTTACCCAAAAGGGTGAATACAAAGCAAAGTATATCGTTGCCGCCGCAGGCGTCAACTGTACCGATATTGAGGCTCTTGTGGCTGAGCCGGATTTTATTCTCAAGCCCTCCAAGGGTGAGTATTACCTGCTGGACAAATCTGCTTTCGGCATAGTAAACACAGTCGTGTTCCAATGCCCCAATAAGGACGGTAAGGGCGTGCTTGTTTCTCCCACCGTTCACGGAAACATTATCGTCGGACCCAACGCAGAGGGATGCGATGATAAGACTGACGTTTCCACCACCGCTGACGGACTCGCATTCGTGCGTACCGCTGCGGCAAAAAGCGTGCCTGCGCTTAATCTTTCCGCAAACATCCGTAATTTCGCAGGTATGCGTGCAAACACCAATAACGAAGATTTTCTCATTCGTTTTGTTAAAAAAGGCTTCCTTTCTCTGGCGGGCATAAAGTCCCCCGGTCTTGCATCCGCACCTGCCATCGGCGAGTACGTTTGCGAATTGCTTGAGAAGGACGGACTCACTCTTACCAAAAAGGAAAATGCGGTGGATACACGCAAGGTCATCCGCTTTAAGGAGTTGTCCCCCGAGGAAAAGAACGCCGTTATCAAAGAAGATCCCGCATACGGCAGAGTGGTTTGCCGTTGCGAAACTATAACCGAGGGTGAGATAACCGCTACCTTCAAAACCCCCATTCCTCCCGTAAGCATTGACGGTGTCAAGCGCCGTGTCGGCGCAGGTATGGGCAGATGTCAGGGCGGATTCTGCGCTCCCAGAGTGCTTGAGCTCATCCATAAATATACCGGCATTCCCCGTGAGGAGATATGCAAAGACAAATCGGGAAGTACCGTTCTTTCGGGAGGTGCGTTATGAGAGAAGTAATTGTCATCGGCGGCGGCCCCGCAGGTCTTGCCGCGGCAATCAGCGCCCGTGAAAACGGCGCAAAGGATATTCTTATTATCGAGCGCGATACCTGCCTGGGCGGTATCCTTAACCAGTGCATTCACAACGGCTTCGGTCTCCACCGCTTCAAGGAGGAGCTGGCAGGCCCCGAATACGCTTCCAGATTTATAGAAAATCTTGATGGTATTGAGGTTTTGACAGATACTATGGTTCTTGAGGTCACCACAGACCGTGTGGTACGCGCTGTTAGCCGCGAGCAGGGTTATCTTGAAATAAGCGGCGGCGCCATTGTCCTTGCCATGGGATGCAGAGAGCGTACCAGAGGCGCCATCTCCATTCCCGGTGACAGACCTGCAGGTGTTTACACCGCAGGCGCGGCACAGAGATACCTTAATATCGAAGGATATATGGTAGGTAAAAATGCGGTAATTCTGGGCTCCGGCGATATCGGTCTTATTATGGCGCGCCGTATGACTCTTGAGGGCGCAAAGGTACACGCCTGCGTTGAGCTTATGCCTTACTCGGGCGGACTTACCAGAAACATCGTTCAGTGTCTTAACGATTTTGATATCCCTCTTTATCTTTCCCACACCATTACGGATATCCGCGGTAAGAATAGGGTAGAGGGTGTTACCATCGCCAAGGTGGGGCCTGACCGTAAGCCCATTCCCGGTACCGAGTTTGATATTGAGTGCGATACCGTGCTTCTTTCCGTGGGACTTATCCCCGAAAACGAGCTTACCCGCGGCGCGGGTATTCCCATTGACCGCCGTACAAACGGTGCTTTCGTATATGAGAATATGGAAACGCTGGCAGAAGGTATCTTCGCCTGCGGCAACGTTGTTCACGTACACGACCTGGTGGATTACGTTTCTGCAGAGAGCGAGCGTGCAGGCAAAGCCGCCGCGCTTTATGCTCTCGGCAACAAGGGAAGCGGCAGGATTATAGAGGTTACCAACGGTGACGGTGTTTCTTATACCGTGCCTCAGTATATCCGCCCCGAAAACGCAGGCAAGTCTGTGGATATGTTCTTCCGTGTAAGAAACGTGTACAAGAATGTGCGTCTCACCGTCCGTGACGGAGACCGTGTAGTGGCATCCTTCAAGCGCGAGCATTGCGCTCCCGGCGAAATGGAGCATATAGTGGTGCCCGTTGCGCTTTTGGGTAACGCAGAAAAAATTACCGTTTCGGTAGAGGAGGATAAGCAGTAATGGCAAAGATAATCTGTATAACCTGCCCCAAGGGCTGTCACCTCACCGTAGACGAGGTAACCTTTGAGGTTACGGGCAACAACTGTCCCAGAGGCATAGTTTACGGCAAAAACGAGCTTACCGCACCCGTAAGAGTGCTTACCTCCACCGTTAGTGTTGAGGGCGGCGAGATATGCCGTTGCCCCGTTCGCTCCCAGAACCCCCTCCCCAAGGAAAAAATATTCGATGCGATGCGTCAGCTCCGCAAGGTAACACTCACTGCTCCCGTAAAGATAGGCGACGTTGTGGTGGAGAACGTGTGTGGTACCGGTGTGAATATAATCGCCACCCGTAACATCTTCGCTCGGTAAAAAAATCACCCCACAAATGCTGGTCGCATTTGCGGGGACCCCGATAAAAATCAGAACAAAAACGCAAAGTGTTTTAATAACGTAATAAGAAAAGCGAGAGACCAAAGCTTATCTCTCGCTTTTTTGTTTTGTGTTTTTAGGAAGAAATCTGTAAACAGATTTCTTTTATTTTTGCGTTTTTACTTCGCTGGCCGTAGATTACTACTCGGGGTCCCCCAGAAACGCTATGCGTTTTTGGGGCGGACATCACGCTCGAAATTTCCGCCTTCTGCTTTGTTTTACCATCGCTCACTTTGGGGACGTTACTTTCGCTCCGGTGGCTTTGTGGTATTTTTATTACTTAATAACTACTTCGTGGCCGGTTGCGGCAGATTCATAAACCGCATCCAGAATCTTCATCAGCGCAACGCCGTCCTCTGCAGGGTTACGGCAGGGAATACCCTCGGTAATGCACTGCACGAAATGTCCGATCTCGTTTTCAAACAGACCGTCAAAGCTGAGTGCGGTGGACTGATGCATGGTAACGTTGGTGAGATAACCGTTCTGCTGGGTGTATATCTTTAACTCAGGGTCGATAACCGCACCTGCTTTGCTGCCGAACAGCTCGATCTTGCCTACGTCGTGGGGGATGTTAAGGCTGAAGGACGCCTCAACCGCCAGAGTTGTGCCGTTGTCAAAGCGAATAAGTGCGCTTGCCATATCCTCAACGTCAAAAATAGGCTCGGCGGCATCTGTTTCCGACTTATAGTCAACTCTTCCCTTGATACCGGGACGGTTCTTCAGCTTATCATAGGTAACGCCGTATACGGAAACGGGCTGAGGGTTGCCCAGCAGATATCTGACAAGGTCAATAACGTGAACGCCAAGGTCAATAAGAGGACCGCCGCCGGAACGGGACTTATCACCAAACCAACCGCCGGGACAACCGTTACGACGGGTATAATTTGCCTTTGCATAGTAAATTTCGCCGAAATCGCCTGCGTCAATAAAATCCTTAAGCACAGCCGCGTCATTACCGAAGCGGCGAACGAATCCGATCATAAGCAGCTTGTTGTTGCGCTTTGCGGCTTCCATCATCTCGGTGGCTTCCCCGGTGTTCATCGCCATAGGCTTTTCGCAAAGAACGTGCTTGCCTGCGTTAAGCGCCATAATGGTGCAGGGTGCGTGTGCGGAGTTCCAGGTGCAAACAGAGACTGCGTCTATTTCGGGAAGCTCCTTAAGCATGGTAGCCTCGTCAGTATAAAGACGGGTAACGCCGTGACGCTCGCCCTTGTATTTAAGAGTATTTTCGTTAATATCGCAGAACGCATAAAGCTCTACGTTGGGGCAACGCTTGTAGCCGTTAATATGTACTTCGGATATACCGCCCACACCGACTACCGCAACTTTAAGTTTTTTCTGTTCCATAAAATGTCGTTCCTTTCGGTAATATATTCCATACTCGGTCTTGAATAATTATACAGCAAAATCCTGTAAAAATCAATACTGCCGTTACGATTTAGGAATATTTCTTTATGAAAAGGCGTATAATACCAAAAAGAGGTGTTTGTTTTGAAAAAACTGGGTATTTTGTTGCTTTGTCTGTTTGTTCCCTTGTTCGTCGGCGGTCTTGCAGGTATACTTACCGCAGGAGGCGGTATGTACGAGGGACTGGAAAAACCGGCGCTGTCCCCTCCCGGTTGGATATTCCCCTTGGTGTGGACTGTCATTTATGCGCTTATGGGCTTTTCCTGCTATCTCACGCTTATGTCGCCAAGCCCCAAAGGAAAGCTGTGGAAGGGGCTGTATATCGCAACGCTGGCGCTTAACTTTGTGTGGCCCTTTTTGTTTTTCACCTTCCGCGCTTTTTTGTTTTCCTTCCTGTGGATACTTGCAATGTGGGCGGTAGGCTTTGTGCTCACACGGGAATTTTTCGTAAGAAGCAAGTGGGCAGGAATACTGTTTTTGCCGTATATGGTGTGGATAACCTTCGCGGCATACTTGAATTACGGTGTAGCCATGCTAAATTAAAAAAAGACACCCCACAAATGCCGGTGGCATTTGCGGGGACC
This sequence comes from Eubacteriales bacterium, assembly GCA_045595785.1. Lineage (GTDB taxonomy): Bacteria > Bacillota > Clostridia > Oscillospirales > CAG-382 > SFLA01. The sequence continues at coordinate 10,108 of JAZOBE010000048.1, read as the reverse complement.
CCGAAAAAAGACACCCCACAAAAAACAGTTAACAGTTAACTTCTGTCGTTAACTGTTAACTGTGAAAAATAGGTTTATTCTCACTTCATCAATTCGTCGGTGAGTCTGATAATTTCGGGAGCGATCTTTTCCCGTTCATTCTTTACGATACGGTTGTAGATAGGGTAAGCCGCGCCAACAAGTGCCATACCGACAAGTCCGATAAGGATTCCGGCGAGCATAGCCGTTCCGTCTGTAAGATTTATACTCTTTCCGATATCTGTCATTGCAAGGCTCATGCCCGTTCCCAGTATAAGCGTACCGATCACACCAAGGGCGAGGGATACGGAAGACGCTTTTTTGGTCACAGACCCGTCAAGACGGCGGAGATAAGTCATCTTATCCTCCGTTTGTTCGGGCGCTGCATACTTTTTGCGTATAGCCTTGATCTCTTCCTGCTCCTTTGCGGAGTACGTATAATTAAAGGTTTCGTTGTTTTCCATTCCGTTGTTCTTCCTCTGCTTTGAGTAGCTTTATTCTTTTGTTTGCCTGTATTATCATATATACTGCCATTGTAATTATAAATGCGGATATCACACCGCCCGAAGCGCCCAGCAGTATCCGCCGTTCCGCCAGGCTCATGGTTCCGTCACCGAAGGTGGTAAGCATAGTGGATTCCAGAGTAAGCATAGACACACATGCAGCCGCAAGGCTTATTGCTTTGGCTGCAGAATATACGGGGCTGTTATGTTTGCGGTACTTCACCGTATTGATAATGGCACGTGTCAGCGATGTGAACGTATATGCCGCCAATGCAATGGTCGTAATTTCGTGATGGTTAAAGGTTCTGTTCCAATACACCATAAAGAAAATAATCAGCGCAAGCGCCAGATTCATAACGAGAAATACAATACCGCAGGCGCGGTATTTTTTTAGTTCTTCCATTATCTTTTCACCCGGCTTATGCCTGCTGGTGTGCCTCAATAAAAAGAACCGCATTACAGCAAGGGAAATATAATACCCTGCCAGTGAATAAAACCAAAAGGTATGATGCCAAAAACCCATGCCCAGCTGCAATAATGCGTACGCGGTGTTATATATAAGCGTTCCGTAAAGAGATACGTTTACTCTCAGCCGCGTGTCGTCCTGCCAACGTCTTGCGTACCTGTTTTTGTTCTTGAATACCTTAAAATACTTTATCAGATACGGGATCCTTGCGCACCATACCGTCAGCGTATAGGCGGCTAAAGCGTACGAAATAATGGCGGGAACCGATTCCGACCCCAAAAACACCATCGAATACACAAGAAATACTGTTGCGATGGGAACGAGGATTATCATAATGGCGAAGTGGGGAAACAGTAGGGCTTTACCGATTCTTTTCCAGTCCATCGCAGACCCTCCGTATTTTTACGGTAAAGGCAGAGCCTTTTCCCACGGCGCTTTCCACGGATATCTCGCCTTGCATAATATCAATAACCCTTTTAACAAGGGCAAGTCCCAAGCCGTTTCCCTGAACGGAATGAGAGGTATCGCCCTGATAAAACTTTTCAAATATGTGCGCGCCTACTTCGGCGGTCATACCGCAGCCCGTATCGGTTACTTTTACAACGGCGTGATGATTGGTTGCGGTAAGCGATACCGTTACCTTTCCCCCCGACGGCGTAAACTTAAATGCGTTGGAGAACAGGTTATTCCAAACGTGGCTGAGCAATTCTGCGTCTGCTTTTACTTTTATATCCTCGGCAATATCAGTCTCAATTTCAATGTTTGCTTTTTCCCACGCGTTTTCATATTGCAAAAGGCACTCGCAAAGCTGTTCTCCCAAATCGAATTCCGTAGCCTGCGGATAAATCTGCTGGTTCTCCAAACGATTTAGCTTTAAGATATTCGTCATCATATCCGCCATTCGTCGGGAGCCGTCGGTTACACCTTTTGCATACTCAATACGCTTTTCCTCACTTAATTCGGGCGCCTGCAAAAGTGTGCCGTAGTTTTGCATTACTGCAAGGGGAGTTTTCATTTCGTGGGATACGTTGGCAATAAAATCCGTACGCAGGGTTTCTACGCCGCCCAATTCCTCTGCCATTTTGTTAATTGCCATAGCGATACTGTTAAAGCCCTCAACACCGGAGCTTTGCATAGGAGGAATACGAACGGAAAAATCACCCGACATTATCTTTTCGGTTGCTTCAGTAATAATTTTGGTAGGGCGCTCCACCATTATTTTACGGCGGATATAATCTGCAAATTTGAAAAGAAATGTTATCAGAATTACGTTCCAGAAGGTTACCTTTGCTGCGGCGGCAATGTTATCTGCAGTGAGTGTAAGCTCCATAGTCTCCGCCAATATGCTTACAAACAGCATCATACAGCAGGATACGATAAATCCAACCGTTAAGAAAAACAGCAAAAAGCTGCTTACCGATCCCAACACGCCTTTTATAGTCGGCTTTTTCACTTGATCACCGCCTTGTAGCCAAGTCCGTGAACGGTCTTGATTTCAAAATCCTCACAGTCAGACAGCTTCTGGCGAAGCTTTGTCATATATACGTCAACGGCACGGGGCGCGGTTTCGGTGTCCGCATCCCAGAATTCGTCCATAAGCTGCGTTCTCGTAAAGGTCTTTTTGGGGTAACTCAGAAGCTTATACAGAATACTGAACTCACGGTTGGTGAGAGATATCTCTTCGTCGCCGAGATAAGCCGTATGCTCGTCAGCATCCATTTGGAAAGAACCGATCTCAAGCTTGCGGCTGGATGCGATCTTGGCACGGCGGAGAAGCGCGCCGATACGCAAAAACAGCTCGTCAAGGTCAATGGGCTTTACCATATAATCGTCCACGCCGATACGGAAGCCGCGTTGCTTTGATGCAATATCATCACGGGCGGTCATAAACAGAATGGGGATATCCTCATTAAGCTCACGGACGTTTCGAGCAAACTCAAATCCGTCAACACCCGGCATCATAATATCGGAAACTATAAGGTCAAACATATTCTCATAAAGCGCGTCGTATGCCGTTGTTGCGTTCAGACATCCCGTTGCCTCGTATCCGCTGTGATTCAAAAACGAACAGACGGTTTTGTTCAGCTCCTTATCGTCCTCAACGATCAATATCTTAAACATGGCGTTACCTCCGCAGATTACTATAAACTATTATACAGTATAACACACAAATGTTAAAGTTTTGTTTGCGTTTCAAGGGTTTTTCAGAAAAATGAGGCAACGTCAAAACGGCGTTGCCTTAACTTTTGCAGTGGTGTTTAGCCTTTTATGATTTTATTGCTTAGAGCGATGATCTTATCGGCATACTTTTTGCGGCGTGAGCCCAGAATTCCCTTGTATATAGGATAATTGACAATTGCCATAAGCATACCCGCAATACCGATAACAATTCCGGGAACCATAGGGTCGGCAATACCTATCGTCGCACCGATATCGGTCATAACAAGGCTCATACCGCTACCCATAATAATTGCGGAAACGCTTCCAAAGATATATGCAAACAGGTTGGCAGGACGCTTAACCTTTGTATCCAACGCCTTAAGCTCATCAAGACCGGTATGTTCCTTTTCGGTATACTGTGTGCGGATCTTCTGTACGAGAAATTCCTGATCGTTTTTGTTCATATTAATTACCTCTTTCTTTGTTTAAGATTTCTTTGCGGAAAGTCTGTTTTTGGTTTCCTCTACGGTTTCGCCGTTCTTGGAAAATACTTTTTCAATTATCTTGTCGTTTACCTTGTTAAAGCCCTCAACGGCACCGGTTTCTATCTTTTTGTAGCCCTCTACAACGCCGTTTTCGATCTTCTTATAACCTTTAACCACGCCCTCGGCTATCTTTTCGTTTGCTTCTGCGAACTTAGACATTTTTGTAATCTCCTCTTCTCGATTTTGTGCCTTCATTATACCCGGGGGTTGTTTTTAATATTTTTAAGAAATGTTTGAGTTTTATTAAAAAAAGAAAAAGATCCGCGTTTTTCACGCGGATCGGTTTATTTTGTTTTTGCGTATGCTGTATTTATGCAGGGACCGGAGAAATTGCTGTAATCGACAGTATACACTTCTGTCTGACCGTCAACCTCGCCGTAGACCGTAATAACGTCGCCTTTAATAAAGTTCTGCTTGTTATTAAGCAGACAATCACGGATTATAATGTAATAATCCGCTCCCTCCTCGGCAACACAAACGTAATATGTATTCTCGTTATAATATCCCGTATATCCCTCAGCCTTGCAAAGCACCGTCAGCTCCATGGAAACGAATTTGTCCTCATAAAATCCATAAGAACGGTAAAACTCCTCGGGGTCGACTGTCTCGCAGGAGGCGATATATTCACTTTCGGAAAGCCGTGTGTTAACGGGATTATCCAAAAGAGATGATACTTTTGATATAAGCGGTCCCACGCCGAAGGAGGAAAACAGCATATAGGATACCGCAAGGCAGATAACAAGTATCTTTATCCATTTTTTGTGGGGGCTTGTGGCAAGCAGGATGATTCCCGCAATGGGAAACACCACCATCATAAGAGCTATAAACCACCAAGAATGGTACCACTCCACAAAGCGGGTGCGTTGATAGGATTCTTTTTTCTTTTTCTTTTTAACGGCAGGACGGTTGCCTGCGCGCATATTCTCGGGGCATTCCTTTCCGCACAGCGGACAGTTGTCTCCCCCAAAAAAGCAGTTGCAATCGGGACATTTATTCAAATCCGGTCGGTCAAGCTCTTCCTCGTCCGCATAAGAACCCATAAGTCTTCCCATAAATTCGTACCGTCCTTTCGTGGTTTTGTTAATTATATCATACATTTTAATATTAGTCAATAAAAGCATCGGTTGCCGTAAGGGGAGATAACAAAAACCGCGGAGGACAAACGCCGTCTGCGGTTATACGTTGAATATTTCGTCGTAGCTTACATCCAAAATGTTTTTAATCAGTATGATCTCGTCAGCATAAAGGTGTCTTTGACCAACTTCGATTTTTGCCACAGAGCTTCGTGTAATGTCACAGCCTGCCAGCTGTAGCTTGGCAGAAAGTGTCTCCTGCGTCATGCCTGCCTGCAATCTTAGTTTTTTAATGTTTTCGCCTATTTTCCGCTCGGTCTCCGCGTTCATTGCCAAGCCTCCTTTTTGTTCCGATTTAAGAACAAATCCTTTGACAATATTATAATTTGCTGTTATTATATTTATGCACTTATATAGGTGCAAAGGAGGAGAAAACAATGACAGTTACATTTTTTGGGCACAGTTTAATTACGGAAAATATTGAATTGCGTCTTGAAACGGTGTTGAATGAATTGGTTGAGAACGGAGCGGTGCGGTTTTACGTCGGCAATCAGGGTGATTTTGATAAGCTGGTTTTGAAGGCATTAAAAAAGTTAAAGGAAAGATATGAGCATATTTCATTCTTTGTAGTGTTGGCGTATTTGCTTCGGTCGCCTCAAGAAGAGAACACGGTGTTTCCGGAAGGCATGGAGACAGTACCGCCAAGGTTTGCTATCAGCGCGCGCAACAAATGGATGCTGGATAACAGCGATTGTGTTGTGTCTTATATAAAATGCTCGGCAGGTGGTGCAGCGCAGTTTTACGAGATGGCTAAAAAGAAAAATAAGCGTGTAATCAATATAGCGGAAACAAATTAAACCGCAGCGGCACTCCTAAAAATGTAAAAAACAAACGACGAGTGTTTTGATGCAGAGTATTAATCTACGGCTGGCGAAGTTTTCGGGGCCCCTGCAAATGCGACCGGAATTCGTGGGGTGAAAAGGTAAAAGCGTTTAGAAACGCAAGAATAAAAGGAATTTGTTCCCGACAAATTCCTACCAAACAAAAACAACAATGCGAGAGATATATTACAACCTCTCGCATTTCTAATTACGGTATTAATATTTTGCGTTTCGTTCTGTGTTAAATAATCCCATTAAAACTGGTTTTTGCGCCAACGGACTACAAACACCGCCGCACCGCCAACCAGACAAACTGCGATGATAACCAACGCAACTATAAGACCAACGTTAACACGGGAAGGAGCCTCAAAAACAACGGTAACGGTGTGGTCGGCATCCATAGTAATGGAATAAACGCCGGTTCCGCTAATCTGTATCTCCTGTCCGTCAACGGTTACCTTTGCAACCTTATAACCCTCGTTGGGAGTAACGGTGAAGGTCTTGGTCTCACCCTTGTTCACCTTGATGGTGCCGGAGGGATCAACAGTACCGCATTCGGTGTTGTAGGTTATGGTCAGAGTAACCTTGTCTGCCGCCATTTCAACAAACACCAGATCGTTTTCGTTGGAATAATTAACCTTTACCCAACCCTTTTCGTCAGACTCAATGTTATCACCCAAGGTGTTAACTGCGCCGGAAAGGTATTCGGCAGGCATAAGGGTCGCACCTGCAAACTCAGCGCCAAGGAACAATTCAACAACCGTGCCTGCGGGAAGTGCGGGCGCGTCACAAAGAACGGTAACCATATTTGCGCCGGGATATTCAATGCTTACAGCCTCACGGATAGCGGCGAAGTTTGCGCTTCCGTTACGGATAAACTCAAAGGTAACAGTCTCACCCTCGGGGCGGAATCCGCTTGCCGCAGGAATGATAACGGTAAACTCACTGTCGGTAATAACTATCTGCTTGGTGGGATAATTGTCAGCAGCCTTTGCGAAAATATCGGTAGATATCTTGGTCTTTTCGGAAACGTCAATGCTGATAACCTCTGCGGTCCAGTCAATATCCTCAACCGTGATAGCGGTATCGGTAGCAGCAGCCTTCTTGAAGGTTACGTTGATTACGGAGTTGGTGGATACGTTTTCGAAAACGTACTTACCGCCGGTGAGTGAAACCTCCTCGCCGTCAACGGTAACGGAATAAACCTCATAACCCTCGTTGGGGGTAATAACGAACTCAAGAGATTCGCCTTCCTTAACCTCGTTTGCGCCGGTGGGGGTAATGGTGCCGCCGCCGGAAGCGTATGCGGTAATGGTGTAGGTGTTCTCGTTGTTTTCCTCGGTGGACTTAAAGGTTGCGGAAACGGTTGCCGCAGTATCGGTACACTCAATGGTGAACTCGTTTTCTTCACCCAGCTTAACGGTCTTGCCGCTTACCTTAACGGTGTTTACCTCGTAGTTGATGTGAGGCTCAAATACCAGAGTAATGCTCTCACCAACGGGAACGTAAATGTATTTGTTGTTTTCTATCTCGTACAGCTCATCCTTAACGGAAATTCCGCCGCCTGCGCCGATAGAAAGAGTGATCTTGCAGTAATCAACCTTTTCGGTAAAGGTTGCTTCAATGGTAACGTCCTCTTCGGGAGTAAAGGTGTAGCTGTTGTTAACAACCTTAACCTCTTCGCCGTTGACGATCAGCTTGTCAACCATATATCCTTCTGCAGGAACAAGGTCGATAGTGGAGGAAACGCCCTTTGCAACCACGGTCTCACCGGAAGCGTTCATTCCGTTAAGCTTAACGGAACCGTTCTCGCCTACGGTAACGGTTGCTTTATATGTCTCCAGCGCCTCAACAACTACAAGGTAACCGGTGTTCTCAACCAGCTTATCCTCGTGAGGATTGTCGATATCCATATATCTGGTGCCGGTAAAATATCTGGTCTGCTTGATAGCGTAACCGGGTGCGGGAACAAACTCAATGGTAAAATCGGTGTTTTCTTCCAATCTTGCGGTGGTGCCGACGTAAAGACTGCCGTTAACCTTGAAGTATACACCCTGAACGGTGTTTCCGTCGGTATCCATACACTCAACGGTGATGGTGTATGTAGTAACTGCTCTGAAGGAAATCGCTACGTCATAGTTTCCGTTTACGTTAAAGGTATACTCACCGTCAACCGCGGTGATCTCGTTGCCGTCAACCACTACCTTGTCAACAACGTATCCGTCCTCAGACTCAACGGTAAGCACAGCCGTGTCACCGGTAACGTAAAAATACTCGTGCTTGGAGGGACGGGAGCCGTTTGTGCTGGTAAGAGTATAGCTTCCGCCGGTACCGCAGAATACGGTAACCGTAAGATCCTCAACCGCAGGTTCGCTTGTCTCGGGCTCGCTTGTCTCAGGCTCACTCGCTTCGGGCTCGCTCACTTCGGGCTCACTTACCTCGGGGGAGGAGGTGTCCTCAACTACAGTGCTGTTTTCCTCGTCGCTCGTTTCAGCCAAAACCGCAAAGGGAACCAGCGTAAAAACTATTATTACTGCCATTAAAAGGGCAGTCAGTTTACGAACAGACATTATTTTTTCTCCTTTATGTTCAGTGTTTTTTATCAACGCTTGACTTTAACGTTTTGTTTTGATATACTTACTTCCAAAGTAACTTACGTTATTATATATGATAACTGTTAAATTTTCAAGACAAAACAGTAAAATTCATTAAAATGTAATAAATACGTAACGAATTTCGTTATTAAGGAGATGGATAGTACATGAAGGTATCCGTATTATTGGGTGAGCGTTATAAAAACGCTCCTGCAGATTGTATTGTAGAGAGTCAGGCGCTTATGGTGCGCGGCGGTTATATCAAGCAGGTGGGAAGCGGTATTTATTCCCTTTTTACCCCCGCACAGCGTATTATGAACAAAATAGAAAACATCATCCGTCAGGAGATGGACGCTATCGACGGACAGGAGGTTTTGTTCCCCGTCGTTATGCCTGCATCCCTCTGGCGTGAGTCCGGCAGATTTGAAAGTATCGGTTCCGAGCTGCTCCGTTTTAAGGACAGAGGCGGTAACGATATGGTTTTGGGTATGACCCACGAGGAAGCTGCCGTTCAGCTTGCAAGAGATACCGCACAGACCTATACCAAATATCCCTTTATGATATACCAGATACAGACCAAGTTCCGTGACGAGCCCCGTGCACGCGGCGGTCTTATCCGTGTGCGTGAATTCACCATGAAGGACGCATACTCCTTCCACACCACTCAGGAGGACTTGGAAGCATATTACGAAAGATGCTATAAGGCATACGAGCGTATCTTCGCACGCTGCGGCCTTAAGAACGTTGTTGCCGTTAAGTCGGATTCCGGTATGATGGGCGGCAAGGTCAGCCACGAGTTTATGCTGCTTACCGATATTGGTGAGGACACTCTGGTTATCTGTGACGATTGTGATTACCGTTCCAATATGGAAGCGGCAGACAGCATTATCGTAAACGACGAAAAGTATCCTGCCGAAGCACTTTCCGAGATATATACTCCCGATATAAAGACTATAGACCAGCTTTGCGGCAAGGTTGGCAGAAAGGCAAAGTATTTCTGCAAGGCGGTGGTTTACCGTGTTAACGAGGACGACAGCCACGTGGTAGTGTTTATCCGCGGCGACCTTGAGGTTAACGAGACCAAGCTCCGCAACTATCTGGGCAAGGAGATCCACCCTGCTGTTGATATTGATGAAAATCTGCTTACCGCAGGATTTATCGGCCCCGTTGGCATAAGCAAGGACGTTAAGGTGGTTTACGACGCATCTCTCAAGGGCGCTCACAATCTGGTTTGCGGCGCCAACAAGGCGGATTATCACTATACCGGTCTTGACCTTGAAAGAGACGTTGAGGGTGTTGAATACGTTTCCGTTGCAAAGGCGGTTTCCGGCGGTATCTGCCCTAATTGCGGCAGAAGAAGCTTGAAGATCAAAAAGGGCGTTGAGATCGGTAATATCTTCCAGCTCGGCACCAAATATTCCCAGGTTATGGGTCTCAGATATTCCGATGAAAACGGCGAACAGCAGACACCTATTATGGGCTGTTACGGTATCGGCGTAGGCAGACTCTGCGCTTGTATTTGTCAGGAAAACCGTGATAACTTCGGTCCTATCTGGCCCAAGTCCGTTGCTCCCTGGCAGGTTGAGGTTTGCGCTCTCCGTGCAGACGAGCAGGCTGTTAAGGAATGTGCGGATAAGCTGGTGCGCGACCTTGAAAACGCAGGTATCGAAGTGCTTTATGACGACAGACCCGTTTCCGCAGGCTTTATGTTCTCGGATGCAGACCTGTTCGGCGTTCCCGTCCGCGCTATCGTAAGCCCCAAAAACGTGGATAACGGTGAGATAGAAATCTCCACCCGTGATAAGACGGTGAAGGTAAACGTAAAAGAAGCAGACGCTTTGGCAAAGATAAAGGAATTGTTGGCTTAA
>JAZOBE010000047.1:0-32103 GCA_045595785.1 Eubacteriales bacterium | reverse complement strand
CGTTCCTCTATGGTAAGATGTTTGTAGTTCATACGTTTTTCCTTTCTGGTGTTTGGTGTGTGGGAACTCTATTCTACCAGAGATTCGTATGAACTTCTTTTTTTATTTGTAAACTGTTGCACTTGATAGTATAACTCACCTCAACACATTAAAAAGCTGCCGAATATCGGCAGCTTTTATGTTTTACTTTTCTTTTTGAAATCCAGTCTTATCATTCCGATAACGATGGAGCAACAGCAGAATATTTCGCAAATGATTCCGCCCAGAGAGAAATTAAAAATATTATATATAAGCCACGAAGGCACACTTACAAGCCCCAGACGGCGTACTGCCGCCGCATCCTTGAGACGAAAACTGATTGTAGTAGCAACCATACCGATAATAGGCAAAAACTCAACTATCGCGTTTTTAACGTCAATTTCTTTACCGAATACCGTAAAAGTAAGAACGTATGAAAGAAGATATACTACAGTAAATCCAACGAGCCAAGAAATATGCTCGGCTTTAAACTTAGCTTTGTTCATATATACGATAGCTCGCACTATCGCAACACAATTGAGCAAAGCGCCAACGTAAGCGCCTAGCATAAGATAACTTACAGTAAACAAAAACGCTCCTGCAAGCTGGCAGGCAATAACACGCTTTTGTTCTTTCTGTTGAAAAGAAAGCACATTACAGAGCATTCCGAAAATGCTTACAACCTGTGCTGTTATTTCAAAAGGACCCATAACATCCCTCCGAATTATTACTTTTTATTAAACACGATATGTTCACCGAAAACACACCAATTAACGAAATGCTCGCAGTTGTTTTCGGTCATATTGTATCCCGTTTCCCCAATCCGTTCTTTTGCGCGCGTTACGATCTTGGCAGGAGAAAAGCTTTTTCTTTTTTCGCTTCTGTCCATTACGCCGGTTTCACAAAGGCTTCCGCAGGTAAAGGAAGAAACATCGGTTGCACAAACAGAGATCTGTTCAGGAGAAATCCCGGTATTGTCCGGCAGACCAAACTGTATTACGGTATCATCATCAACGTATATCCCGTAATGAAAATAAAAGGACATTTTTACCCTTATAATATCTCCGCACTTGGGCGGAACGGTCTTCCAGATCATTTTAATTTTCCTTCAATGCAACCTATTAAGTCGCCAACAGTTTTAAGCGTCAAGAAATCGTCGTTGGTAAACTTTATACCAAACTCCTGCTCAAGACCCATAACCATATAAAGCATACCTATGGAATTCATTCCCACATCCTTAATAAGGTCGGAGGCTTCGGTAAGTCCCGAAGGATCTATTTCATCTTCAAAAACTGCATTAAGCACATTTTTAAGTCTATCTTGTATAGTCATTAATTATTCTCCTGCTACCGTATTGTCAAAAACCGTACGGCATTCGTTTATCTTTTCAAGAAGTAAAGCAGACAGATTATCAATATCAGCCATGGAAGGAAACTTTTTTTTGCAATATTCCGAACAGTAAAACGGCTCACCGATCACCAGCGTTCGCCGTTGGAACCACTTTTTCGGTTTTCTCGAATACACGGGAATTATCGGAGCCCCGCTTTGCAAAGCTATGAGGACAGCTCCGGATTTTATGGATGATAATTCTGCTTCTATATGACCTTGAGGGAAAATAGCAACAGTATGGCCATTTTTAATCGTTTCAACGGAAGAGCGCATCGCATCTATGTCCGAAACGTTTCGGTCAACTCTGATACATCCCATCAACTTTAGCAGTATTGTTTTTATTCCGCCGTTCATAACCTCTTCGCTTGTAAGGATAAATACTCTTCTGTACCAGAAGCAACTACCTAAAGTGACTGCGTCTGAAAATCCGGTATGATTGGCTGCAATAAGTGCGCCACCCGAAAAGTTGCGGCGGTATTTCTTTCCGTCAAGCCCGAGAAAGCGCAGTTTAACAAGTCGATAGACCAAAAAGTGCAGCCTTCCGTAATCCATTGGAAGAAATTTTATATTGAAAACCGAACTGAATTTACTTTTTGCCATTTTCTTTTTCTACCCGTTTTTCAAGCTCTGCCTTAAGCTCATAAGTCTTATCCTCAAGAAGCTTTGTAAGACGCTCAATCTCCTCAACAGAAGGGTTTTCCTCCTTGCAGTAATCGCGGAGATATAACTTCTCACCTATCATAACCTTTGTACGCTTTTTAAAGGAATACGCCCCATCAGTATACATGGGAATAATAGGCGCTTCGGTACGCAAAGCGATAAATACGATACTGGGCTTAAATGGCCAAGGCTTTCCGTCAACAGGCAGGCGGGATTCGGGGAAAATGCCCACAATACCGCCTTTATCCAGCACCTTAAGAGACTCACCCACAAAGGAGAAATCTCTGGTGTCACGGTTTACAAAAATACAGCCGAGCCAGAAAAGAAACTTACTGAACAGTTTTCCTTTATTGAACATAACCTCCGCAACAAGGAAACGAATAGTTCTGAACGGGAATATGGTTACATACAGCACAAAATCCATAAGCGCTTTATGGTTCGACATCAAAATACATGATTTTGGAAGCTTGTAGCCTTGATTTTCCTTGTTCATATAGTATAGCTTATACCTGAACAATAAGTGCGCAGGCAAGCCACCGGTTAGTTTTACAAAGGCGAGAACAAATTTATTTGGTTTTCCCTGACGCATGATCAGATCTGCCTTTCTATGTATTCACAAAACTCACGAAGAGTGTAGAAATAGTTGTTGGAATCGGAATAATCCATATACGGAAATTCTTTGGAAAGCTCGGTAAGCAAGGAGAAATACTGGAGCGAGGATATTCCCAATTCATGAATAACGTGAGTATCAGCACCGATACGTTCACGCTCAATGCCAAGTACTCGTTCTGCAATGTCAAGCACCTTAGCGGCAAGAGCTGACTCACGGTCAAACTCAGGACATTCCTTGCTCTTTACTTCATTAAAAGGAACAAGATTGATCTTTCCCTGCGCAAGAGCATTACGAAGATACTGTCTGCCTACCTTAATCGCGGTTTCAGAAGCAATAGGATCATTAGTAAAATATAAATCCTTTATTTGCATAGTAAGCGGCAGAGAGTCATTAATCGAATAGATCTTATTGACCATATCGTTAAGACGTACAGAATTGAGGTAAGGATTAACACGCACGATCATTGTAAGTTTTTCTTCGCTACCCTCCCCCAAACCAATAACGGAAAATGCCATTGCATCAGGAAGATCAAACATCTGCTCAATAACATCCGGGTTGATATTCTCACCGTTTTCACCTATAACGGTATCGCCTTTTCTGCCACGGATATAGTAATATCCGTCCACACAATCAACGACGTCTCCGGTGTTGTACCACTCATCAATAATTACTTCTTCACCGTTAACAAGCATGCGCTTGCAGGTTGACTCGCCTTTTACTAAAAGCACGCCGTTTTCATTAATTCTATATTCTACGGATCTGAAGGGTCGACCTATACTGTTTTTGAAAATATCGGAAGGCTTAGTTCTGAGCTCGGTTGAAGTGATACCAACCTCGCTCATACCGTAACCGTTGTGAAGAGGATAACCGATGGAAGCAAAAAGCTTTAGAGTAGAATCCTTTACATAGCTTCCGCCGGAAATACAGTAACGAACCGTGGGGCCGAACAACTTATCTGTGATCTCAGTCATAAGCTTACGGGAAAGCCAGTTGCCGAGTTTGGGACTTATGTTCTGAACCTTGAGACAGAGCTCAGTACCTTTTTCGAAGCGCTGTCTTGTTTTTTCGTCTTTATTGTTTATCTCGCGCATTACCTGTTTTTCAATAGTGTGCCAAAGCATAGGTACTGCAAAAACGTGAGTTACCTCATGCATGCGGCAAGTACGCATAAGCGTCTCACCTGACATATCCTTGGGGAATACCATAGTATTCCAATAAAATGCGTGCCAAAAATACACGGCAACAAGACCGAAAACGTGATAAAAAGGCAAGAAAGCTATCTGTTTTAATTTTCCGTTTACGTGCACTGCGATAGATGTGTTTTCCTCAAACAAAGGGCCTGCATTAAGCACCTGCTCAGCAATCTCTTTGCCTGTATAGAAACATACCACCTGCTTAAGAGTTGTTGCAGAAGTTGAAAGAGCAATTTCGTTTTCAAAGCAATCTTCAAAAGCCTTGCCGTCGGAAAGTGTGGTAACATCAACAAATTCACCGGGAAGAGAGGTAGCATCTTTTCCGATTACGTATTTAATTTCAAGGGTGTTCAAAATGCCTGAAGACAAAGCCAACGGATGGCGGCGGTTTACCAAATAAGGTTTATTTCCGCTACGGAGAATAGCCCAGAAAGCAACTATCCACTCAACGCAATTATCCATATCCAGAGCAACATAATTATGCGTTGCACCCACGCGAGCATAAAGGGATTCCGACATTTTTTCAATCATTCCCTTTATTTCACCGTAAGTATATTCACGAATACGAAATCCATCGCTGGTTTCTGCAGCAATACTTTCCGGTGAGCTGAACATAATTTCATAAATTGCCTTGAAATCGCCTGAAGATGCGTTAAGCGCTTTTATGTTGTTTTTAACAAGTTTCAAGTATTTTTTAAGAACAGACATATTGTAAGTACCTCTCATTTAATTACAAACAATCATTATATACAAAAATGCATGAATTGTCAATATTATACAACTTGTAAAATATAGAAAAACGTATTGAAAGTTTGTGCAGACTGTGTTATAATGGCAAATAGCATTAACCAAGAATTCATGAGGTGAAAAAATGAAAAAGATTTTAGCATTTGTACTGGTAGCTGTGCTTGCTTTTTCTCTCGTTGCCTGCGGCGGCAATGAAGTAAGCAATGATGACAGCGCTCCTGTAACAGAAAACGTAAGTAAAGACGGAAACGAAGAAAATGTTTCCAAAGAAGAAAGCAATGTTAACGAAGTATCTGAAGATGAAGATGTTTCCGAAGAAGACACTTCCGTTCCTTCTGACGAGAGCGAAACCTCTTCCGACGAGAGCGAAGTTATAGACAATCCTTCTCAGGATGAAAAAACGATTCCTGCATTTATTTCCAATTTCGTAACCTGGGCAGAGCTTACCACTAAACTCCGCGCAACCGATAATACCTCTATACAGCTTACCGCTGTTAATAAAGATGCAGCATATGGCGACGTTGTTATTTATACATACGAGTATGCAAACGACAAAGTAGTTGTCGAAGACGGTAACTATGCTGATTATGCGTTCCTTATCGCTGAATATGACAGTTCTGTATTCGGCTGCGCAAAGAAAGAAGTTTATACTGTTGGTTCTCTTTCCGACAATTCTTCTCTTACCGTTCCCGATGATGGATTTATCATCGCTGCACACAAGGACCAGACTGTTATGGCAGCTCGACTCAGCGAATGTGCAGAAGACGTGATGCTTTATGCTGCAGGCGTTCAGACATGTGATGTAAACTATTCAATTTCTAAGACCGGATCTGCTATGGTTATCGACGGCAAGGTTGGTAACGAATGGACTCAGTTTAAGATTGACACTATCGACGAAAGCAACCATGATTGGGCTTATTGGAGCTTTGAGGAAGGCGATTATTACACTACTGCTGAATACTACGTTGCTTATGATAACGACAATTTGTATCTTGCAGTTGTTGTAAACTCTCCTTTCCATTACTGCCCTCTTTCTGCTGAAGATGCGCGCGGTATGTACGCATATGAATGCATTCAGGTAAAACTTACTACTATCAGCCCTAAATCCGATTACTACAGAGAGCATTATGACCACGTTATCGACAGTACCGCAAACAAGGACGGTTATATCCGTGCTTACGGTTTTGCAGTAAATGATGATGGCGATACTCTTTATTATGAAAACAGCGGCGTTTCACAGACCTTTGCAGGAAGTGCCGTATGTACCAGAGATGACAGTGCTCAGCTCACCGTATACGAGGTATCTATCCCCTGGTCTTCTCTCGATATAAACGTATCCGAGCTTGAGACCTTCGGACTCACCTTCTCTATAAACTCCACTAATGAACTTGATGTTCAGAACGGCACTTGGAGAAATCTCGTTCTTCGTGACGGCGGCGGAGTTATCAAGCGTAACGACTGGGCCAAGATTCCCGAAGTTACCATCATTCCTTAAAGCCTTATAAGCAAAAAACAACCGTTGTATCGGAATAATCCGGTACAACGGTTTTCTTGTTTGCGTTAGTTATTATTTAACGTCTTTATCGTCAAATATGTCTCCGCATTGAGGACAGAACTTAGGAGGATTTGAAGGATCTGCAGGCAGCCAGCCGCACTTATCGCATCTGTAAAGAAGAGCGTCGTCAGGCTTTTTGTTTCCGCATTCAGCGCAGAATTTTCCTGTATTTACAGCTCCGCAGGAACAAGTCCAACCGTCGGCATTTTCAGGCTTTTTGTTTCCGCATTCGGAACAGAATTTGCCACTTACAACAGCGCCGCAAGAGCATTTCCAAGTGCCTGCCTCACGAGACTCAGGCTTTTTACCCCCGCACTCAGAACAGAATTTACCGGTTACAACCGCACCGCAAGAGCATTTCCACTCGCCTTGTTTTTTGGGCTTTTCACCCATCGCATAAAGATTTGCGGGATTAACGCTTGCCCCGTTGTTCATAGCCATACCCATGCCCATGAATCCGGTCATAGCGCCTGCAGAATTGCCGGCTGCAGTTTCCATGGCGGTAGCCTGAGACTGCACGAGAGTCGCAGCAGCCATAGTAGGATCGCGAAGAATTGCGGCACGCTGTGCATCTGTAATAAGCTTTGCTTGATCCTCGGGAAGATCAATAGGATTGAGCGCAACACTCTTAACCTCAAGACCTCTGCCGTTTTTCCATTCATCGTAAAGCTGATTTTTAAGCTCATCTTCAATTTCGTTGGTGTGTGCAGTTATTGCGGAAGGACGAATGCCAAGTGCGGAAAGCTTGCCTATGGAAGGTGTGAGCGCAGAAACAAATTCGCGTCTCATCTGAGAATCCAAGTTTTCCTTCGTGTACTCATCAGAAACGTTACCGGCAATTTTTGAATAGAACACGATAGGGTCTGCGATAACGTAAGTATAGGTACCTGAGCATCGTACAGAAACATCGATGTCAAGGTTGATATTATTATCTACAACACGGAAAGGAATGGGATTGATAGTACCAAACTTATTGTTCAGAATTTCTTTTGTGTTGATGTAATAAACACGCTGATCCTTGCCGGTATCTCCACCGTAAGTAAAGCGCTTACCGATGGTCTTAAAGGTGTTCACGAGGCTTTCGCCAAACTTACCGGAAAAGATGCTGGGCTCGGTAGAAGCATCATAAGTGTATTCGCCGGGCTCTGCGCAAACGTCAACAACCTTACCCTGCTCAACAATAAGCATACACTGTCCGTCCGCTACTGCGATACCTGAACCGTCGGTAATAATGTTATCACTCGCTTTTGTATTGGACGATCTGCCGCTGATCCGTTTTTCGCCCTTTACCATAAGAACGTTGTTTTCAAGAGAATCACAATAGAAAAACTCTTTCCACTGGTCGGCAAGAGTTCCGCCAAGGGCGCCGATGCCCGCTTTAATAAGTCCCATATTTTTACTCCTTTCAAAAAACGAAAATAATTGCATAAACCATGTTACAAAGTATTATAACATACTTTTTTCTTAATTTCACTACAAATTAGAATTTTTTTGAAATTTTAGAGTGAAAATTGCACTATTATTTTACTTTTTTTGACCTTTTTTTGCACTATATCAAAAAAATCGCACAATATATGTAATTTATGATTTACAAACCGAAAATTTGTGGTATAATTGATTGATTAAAAATATATCAAGGAGACAGTTATGAACAAAATCACAATTGTAGGAACCGGCAGCGTCGGTTCGACTATCGCGTATACTCTTACCGTTACCGGAATGGCATCCGAAATCGTTATGATCGATA
The DNA here is from genome assembly GCA_045595785.1 of Eubacteriales bacterium. Lineage (GTDB taxonomy): Bacteria > Bacillota > Clostridia > Oscillospirales > CAG-382 > SFLA01. The sequence continues at coordinate 24,181 of JAZOBE010000047.1, read as the reverse complement.
TTAACGGTGAAAAGGCTATGGGCGAAGCTCTTGACATTCGCCAGGGTACTCCCTTCTGCAGCTCTTGCGATCTTTATGCAGGCAGCTATGCTGATGCGGTAAACTCCGATATCGTTATTATCACCTCCGGTGTTGCAAGAAAGCCCGGTCAGTCCAGACTTGACCTTGCTCAGACCAACGTAAATATCACCAGAAGCATCATTCCCGAAATTACCAAGTATGCTCCCGATGCAACTTACGTTATCGTTAGTAACCCCGTTGACATTCTCACTTATACATTCTGCAAGTATTCCGGTCTTCCTCAGGAGCGTATAATAGGTTCCGGTACCATTCTTGATACCGCACGTCTCCGTTCCAGACTTTCTGATTACTTCTACATCAACCAGCAGAACGTTCATGCATACGTTCTCGGTGAGCACGGTGATTCCTGCTTCATCCCCTGGTCTGTAGCAAATATTTCCAACATTCCCATTGCTGATTACGGCAAATCCGTTCAGATGCGCGGAATCGACTTCCCCGAACTTAAGTTTGAAGACGTTGAAGAATACGTCAAGAAGTCGGGTGCCCGTATTATCAGCCGCAAGGGCGCTACCTTCTACGCAGTTTCCATTTCTGTTTGTCACCTGGTTAAGTGCCTCCTCAGCGGTATTGATACCACACTTACCGTTTCCACCATGCTTAACGGCGAGTACGGTATTGATGACGTATGTCTTAGTCTGCTTAACGTAGTTGGTGACAAGGGCGCACACAGTAAGGTCCTTATTCCCCTTAACGATGCAGAGCTTAAAGCTCTTCATCACAGTGCAGATACTCTTAAGGGTATCATTAACAGCATAACCTGGTAAACGAAAGGAATGTAAACCGTATGGATTACCGTATTGAACACGACTCCATGGGCGAGGTAAAGGTACCTGCCGATAAGTTGTGGGGCGCTCAGACCGAAAGAAGTCACGAGAACTTCGAAATCGGCGTTAACATTGAGACCATGCCCCGCGAAATAACTCACGCCTTTGGCATTCTTAAGAAGGCTGCTGCTATGACCAATGCAGAGCTTCGTCCCGAGAAGATGACCGCAGAAAAGCTCGACGCTATTTCAAAGGCGTGTGACGAGGTCATTTCCGGATCTCTTAATGACCATTTCCCTCTTGTTGTTTGGCAGACCGGTTCCGGTACCCAGTCCAACATGAACGTAAACGAAGTAGTTGCTAACCGCGGCAATCAGATTGCAGGTAAAAAGCTTCTTCACCCCAATGACGATATTAACATGAGCCAATCCTCCAACGATACTTTCCCTACCGCAATGCACATTGCAGCTGTATCGATGCTTGAGGATAAGCTCATTCCTGCTGTACAGACTCTTATTGATACCTTCATACGTCTTGAAAAAGAAAACGAAGGCATTGTAAAGAGCGGTCGTACTCACCTTCAGGATGCAACTCCCATCACCTTCAGTCAGGAAATCAGCGGTTGGAGAAGTAGCCTTGAAAGAGACGTAGAGCTTCTCCGTCTTGCAGTCAAGCCTTTGTACGAGCTGGCTCTCGGCGGTACTGCTGTAGGTACCGGTCTTAATACCCCCAAGGGATTTGACACTCTGGTTGCAGAAAACGTAGGCAAGCTTACAGGAAAGCCCTTCATTACTGCTTCCAACAAGTTCCACGCACTCACCTCCAAGGATGAGTTGGTATTCGCTCACGGCGCGATCAAAGCACTTGCTTGCGATATGATGAAGATCGCCAACGACGTTCGCTGGCTCGCAAGTGGTCCCAGAGATGGTCTCGGCGAAATATTCATTCCCGAAAACGAGCCCGGTTCCTCTATTATGCCCGGTAAGGTAAATCCCACTCAGTGTGAGGCTGTTACCATGGTAGCGGTTCAGGTTATGGGTAATGACGTAGCCGTAGGTATGGCGGCTTCTCAGGGTAACTTTGAGCTGAACGTATTCATGCCCGTTTGTATTTATAATTTCCTGCAGTCCGGTAGACTTATGGCTGAAGCGATTCTTTCCTTCAACAAGAACTGTGCTGTAGGTATAAAGGCAAATGCTGAAAAAATGCATCACAATCTACACAACTCTCTTATGCTGGTTACCGCACTTAATCCTTATATTGGATACGAGAATGCAGCAAAAACCGCAAAGAAAGCATTTAAAGATAACATTTCCCTTAAGGAAGCATGTGTAGAGCTCGGCTTCCTTACAGCAGAAAGATTTGACGAGGTATTCCACCCCGAAAAGATGGTTTAACGGAGGTACCCAAATGAAGGTTAGTTATTTTCCCGGTTGTACCCTTAAAAACAAGGCAAAGCAGCTTGACATATATGCGCGCCGTTGTGCCGAAGTATTGGGTATCACTCTGGAAGAAATAGAAGCCTGGCAGTGCTGCGGCGGCGTGTTTACCACATCCAAGGACGAAGTAGCAACAAAGCTTTCTTCAGTTCGCGCGCTTCAGGCAGCGCAGGAAAAAGGACAGCCGCTGGTTTCGGTTTGTTCCGCATGCCACAACGTTATTAAACAAACTAATCACGCAATGCAAACAGATTCCATCTTTGCCGACAAGGTAAATCGTTATAATGATTCTCCCTATGACGGAAGTACCGTTGTTTATCATTACCTTGAAATGCTTCGTGATCTGGTTGGCGTTGAAAAAATAAAAGAAAAAGTAGTAAAGCCTTTGAGCGGTGAAAAAATTGCCGCTTATTACGGATGTCTTCTCCTTCGTCCTAACAGCGTTATGCGTATGGATGACCCCGAGAATCCCAGTATTATGGAAGACATCATCCGAGCTATCGGTGGTGTGCCTGTAATTTATCCTCTCCGTAACGAGTGCTGCGGTGGATACGTCACTATGGAAAACCCCGAATTCGCGAAGAAAAAGAGCAACGCTGTTACTGCAAGTGCCGCTTCTTTCGGTGCTACTCGCATGGTAACCGCATGTCCTCTCTGCAAATACAATCTTGAAAAGAATGACCCCGAAGTTCCCGTAGTATACTTCACAGAATTGCTTGCGGAAGCTTTAGGAGTAAAGGAGGACACAAATGAGTAATTCCAATAAAAATCTGCGGGAAGAGATAATTCGCATCAGCGGTGTCAATCCCAAGAAATGTATGCGTTGCGGAAAATGCACTGCTACTTGCCCTGCTTTTGATGAAATGGAATATCATCCTCATCAATTTGTGGCAATGGTTGAAAACGGTGACATTGAGCCGCTTCTCAATTCCGAATCTCTTTACCGTTGTCTTACCTGCTTTGCTTGTGTTGACAGATGTCCTCGCAGCGTTGAGCCTGCAAAACTCGTTGAAGCAGTACGCCTTGCAGTTATCCGTAAAAAAGGCTCAAATCATTTGAAGGCAGACCAGATACCCGCTATGTTGGACGACGATATTCCTCAGCAAGCATTGGTAAGCGCTTTCAGAAAATACGCAAAGTAAAGGAGGAAATACTGTAAAATGCAAAGAATCGGTGTTTTTGTATGTTGGTGCGGAAGTAATATAGCTGGTACTGTAGATGTTAAAGCGGTTTCCGAAGCACTTAAAAACGAACCCGGAGTAGTTTTCTCCGATAATTATCAATATATGTGCTCTCAGGCAGGTCAGGATCTTATCAAAAACGCTATTGCTGAGCATAAGCTCACCGGCATAGTTGTTTGTTCCTGCTCTCCCCGTATGCACGAAGCTACCTTCCGTAAAACTGCTTCCGCAGCAGGCATCAACCCTTATATGGTAGAGATCGCAAATATTCGTGAGCAGTGCTCTTGGGTACATAAGGATATGCTTACCGGTACCGAAAAAGCTATTATTCTCGGTAAAGCAGCAGTTGCAAAGGTTAACCTCAATACTCCTCTTACGCCCGGTGAATCTCCTGTAACCAAGCGTGCGCTGGTTATAGGCGGCGGTATTGCCGGTATCCAGACTGCTCTTGATATAGCTGAAGCGGGATTCCCTGTAGATATTGTAGAGACCAAGCCCACTATCGGGGGCAAGATGGCTCAGCTCGACAAGACTTTCCCTACTCTTGACTGTGCCGCTTGTATTCTTACCCCTAAGATGGTTGACGTTGCTCAGAATGAAAATATCCGTATTTTCTCTTACAGTGAAGTTACCTCAGTTAAGGGCTTTGTCGGTAACTTTGACGTTACGATTAAGAAGAAGGCTCGTTACGTTAACGAAGATATTTGTACCGGTTGCGGTGCTTGCGTTGACAAGTGCCCCATGAAAAAGGTTCCCAATGAATTCAACCTTAACATGGATAATCGTACTGCTATCTACATTCCCTTTGCACAGGCAGTTCCTAAGGTTGCAACCATCGACCCTCAACATTGTAACATGCTTAAAAACGGCAAATGCGGAGTTTGCTCTAAGGTTTGTGCTGCCGGCGCAATCGATTATAAGCAGCAAGATCAGTATATTGACGAAAAGTACGGCGCTATAGTTGTTGCAACAGGTTTTAACCCCATCAGCATGGATAAGTTTGATGAATTTGCTTACAATCAGTCCAAGGATGTTATAACATCTCTTGAGTTTGAGCGTCTCACCAACGCTGCCGGTCCTACGGCAGGTAAGCTGCTTCGTCCTTCCGACCATAAGCATCCTCATACTATCGTATTCGTTCAGTGTGTTGGTTCCCGTTGTGATTCTTGTGCCGAAAAAGGCAAAGAATACTGCTCTAAGATATGCTGTATGTATACTGCAAAGCACGCAATGCTTACTCGTGATAAATATCCCGATACCGAAGTTTACGTATTCTATATTGACGTAAGAACTCCCGGTAAGAACTTTGATGAGTTCTATCGCCGTGCAGTTGAGGAATATGGTGTACATTATATTAAAGGTATGGTTGGTAAGGTATCTCCCGAGGGCGATAAGCTTAAGGTTCAGGCTTCTGACCTGCTTAACAACAAACAGCTTCATATTGATGCTGACCTGGTTGTTCTTGCAGCTGCTATTGAACCCGATAAATCTGCGCGTCTTCTTGCTACTATGCTTACTGCTAGTATGGACACTAACGATTTCTTTACCGAAGCACACCCCAAGCTCCGTCCCGTTGAAAGTCCTACAGCCGGTGTGTTCCTTTCCGGTGCGTGCCAAGGCCCCAAGGATATTCCCGAAACTGTTTCACAGGCAAGTGCTGCAGCAGCTAAGGTAATCTCACTTCTTGTTAAGGACAAATTAACCGGTAACCCCTGCGTCGCAAGCTCTGATGAGCTTATGTGTAACGGATGTTCTTCTTGTGAGCGAGTATGTCCTTACGGCGCTATTACCTATATTGATAAAGAATTCCGTATGCCCAACAGAACCGTTGCTATCCGCCGTGTTGCTCAAGTCAACCCCGCGGTATGTCAGGGATGCGGCTGTTGTACAGTTGTATGTCCATCCGGCGCAATGGATCTTAAGGGATTTGCTAACAATCAGATCGTTGCGGAGGTAGATGCAATATGCAAGTAAACGAAAAAAAGCCTCTCATCGTCGCTTTTTGCTGTAACTGGTGTTCCTATGCTGGTGCTGACCTTGCAGGTAACAACCGTTTAAGCTATCCTGCTGACGTTAAAATTATAAGAGTACCCTGCTCCTGCAGAGTAAATCCTATGTTTGTACTGCGCGCTTTCCAGCGCGGTGCTGACGGTGTAATTCTGTGCGGATGCCATCCCGGCGACTGTCATTACACCTCCGGTAACTACTACACCCGCCGCCGTATGGCGCTGCTATTCTCTATGCTCGATTATCTCGGCATTGAAAAGGAACGTACCCGCGTTGAATGGGTTTCCGCAGCAGAAGGCGCAAAGTTTGCCGCTACAATGAACGACTTCGCTCAGACGGTTGCCGCTTTGGGTGAAAACAAGAGATTGGAGGATCTGCGATGCAAGCAATAACTCGCGACATATTAGTCGAAAAAGCAGTTTCTCTGCTTGAAAACGGCACCGTTGACCGTGTTCTCGGTTGGAAAAAGGGTGAGTTTGATTACGATATCACTCCCGCTGTTTTTAACAACGCTGAAGAGCTCTGCGAATTCGTTTGGAACGATTTCTGCGGTGCAAACTTCTCCAAATATCTTATAGCAAATACTAAAAAAACACAAAGCAAAGTGCTTGTTTTCCTCAAGCCTTGCGACACTTACAGTTTCAACCAGCTGCTTACCGAGCACCGATTTGACAGAGAAAAGGTGTACGCTATCGGTATTCCCTGCGAAGGTATGGCTGATATAAACAAAGTTAAAGAAATCGTCGGCGACGGCGTTGCTTCTATCGAATGTGCTGATACTATCAATGTTTCCACCATATATTCAGATGAAGTTACAGAGATAGCTCCCGCATCTGTTCTTGCTGAACGCTGTGTAAACTGCAAGAGCAAAAAGCACGTTGCTTATGACGAACTTATCGGCGAAGACGGTGAAGTGCTTGAATCCAACCGTTTTGATGAGGTAGAACGCCTTGAAAAAATGAGTGCTGACGAAAGATTTGCTTTCTGGCAGAACGAGCTTTCCCGTTGCATTCGTTGCAACGCATGCCGTGACATTTGCCCCGCTTGTACATGCGAAAAGTGCGTGTTTGATAATCCTGCTCATTCTCTCGAAAACAAGGCTCCCGCAAACAGCTTTGAAGAGAAAATGTTCCATATTATTCGTGCATTCCACGTTGCAGGACGTTGTACTGACTGCGGCGAATGCTCCAGAGTATGTCCTCAGCACATACCCCTTCATCTGCTCAATCGTAAGTTCATCAAGGATATTGATAACTTTTACGGAGATTATCAGGCAGGTGCAGAAGTCGGTTCCAGAGCTCCGCTGGTAAATTACACCACCGAAGATGTTGAGCCCGGCGAAGTTTTTGATGGGAGGGAATAAATAATGGTAAAAATTAATATTTCTTCCATAAACGAAGTTTTTGCTAAAATGGCTGAAAACGGTAAGCTTTATCTTCCCGTTGATAATGATAAGGGAAACGCTGAGTATACCGAGTGGACTCCCGGTACCGAAATAAGCAAAAAGCTGAATACCGTAAGAAGCCCTAAAGATTTCTTCTTCCCTCAGGTTGAAAATCTTATGGAGTTCAAAACCACCGGTAAAAATATCGAGCTAATCGATATTCGTGAAGATACTGATGATTTCATAGTTTTCGGTGTTCGTGCTTGTGACGTTAAGAGCTTTGAAGTACTGGATAACGTTTTTCTTAAGGATCCTGTAGATACATATTACAAGAATCGCAGAGAGCACGGCGTTATCGTTTTTCTGGCTTGTACCCGTCCTGCAGAAACCTGCTTCTGCTCTACTTTTGGAATAGATGCGGCTTCTCCCGCAGGCGACGTATCCGCTTGGATGACCGAAGATGCTCTTTATCTTAATGCCAATACCGAAAAAGGCGCAAAGCTTGTTGAGAGTCTTAACGCTTTTACTACTGACTGTGATGATACAGCTGTAGCCGCTCAGCAGGAAAACGTACGCAAAATAATGCAGAAACTTCCTCTTGCAGATCTTACTACCGAAGCATTTGGCGGTGATAAGACAGAGACCTTCTTCAACGCACCTGAATGGGCAACTCTTTCCGAGTCATGTCTTGGCTGCGGCACTTGCACCTTCGTTTGCCCTACTTGTCAGTGCTACGATATTAAAGATTTCAACACCGGAAAGGGCGTTATCCGTTTCCGTTGCTGGGATTCCTGTATGTACTCTGAATTCACAAGAATGGCACACGGTAACAACCGTCTCAGCCAGCTTGAAAGATTCAGACAGCGCTTTATGCACAAGCTTGTATACTATCCCGCTAATAACGACGGTATGTTCAGCTGTGTAGGATGCGGCAGATGTCTTGCAAAGTGTCCTATTTCCATGAATATTGTTAAAGTAATGAAGACTTTGGGAGGAAAGAACAATGGCTGAAATTAGAGATCCTCTGATGCCGGTTATCGGCGTTATAACCGATATACGTATTGATACTCCCGATATTAAAACTTTCCGTGTTGTAACTCCCGACGGAAAGAAAGCCTTCGATCACAGACCCGGTCAGTGCGCGATGCTTTCCATCCCCGGCGTAGGTGAGGCAATGTTCTCTATTACCTCTTCCCCTACAAACACAGAATATATGGAGTTTTCCATTAAAAAGTGCGGATGTGTCACCGAGTGGCTTCACCAAGCAGAGGTAGGCCAGTATGTGACTGTACGCGGACCCTACGGCAACCCCTTCCCCGTTGACGATGTTTTTGCAGGAAAGAACCTGCTGTTCATCGCCGGCGGTGTAGGTCTTGCACCTCTCCGTTCCGTTATCAACTACTGCCGTCATTATCGCGACCGTTACGGTAAAATTGATATCGTTTACGGTACAAGAAGTAAAGACGACCTCCTTGATTACCAAGAGATAATCGAGGAATGGGCAACCGATACAGGCGTAAACGTTCACCTTACCATTGACCGTGAGCAGGAAGGCTGGGACGGACACGTTGGCTTTGTTCCCAACTACGTTAAGGAGCTTGGATTCGATACCGATAAAGTTGCCGTTCTCTGCGGCCCTCCCATAATGATCAAGTTTACCTTAAACGGTCTGTATGAATTGGGCTTTGAAAAGACCCAGATATACACCACGCTGGAGCTTCGTATGAAGTGCGGTATCGGCAAATGCGGCAGATGTAACGTAGGCAGTAAATACGTTTGCAAGGACGGACCCGTTTTCCGCTTTGACGAGCTTGACCAACTGCCCGACGAGTATTAATAGGAGTTTTGATATGGAAAATATGGTTAATATTTATCTGTTCGGTAAAAAGTACACTGTACCGGACAACCTTACAATAATGTGTGCAATGGAATATGCGGGTTACCAGCTTGTACGCGGTTGCGGATGCAGAAACGGCTTCTGCGGCGCTTGCGCTACTATCTACCGCATTAAGGGAGAAAAGGACCTTAAGACTTGTCTTGCCTGCCAGACCAAGGTTGAGGACAATATGTATATTGCAACTCTTCCCTTTTTCCCTCTTGCAAAACAGGTTTACGATATAAACAAGATTCCCGTAACCGAAACTGTAATGATGCAGCTTTATCCCGAGATATACGCTTGTATCGGATGTAACGCTTGTACAAAGAGCTGTACTCAGGATCTTAACGTAATGCAGTACATTGCATACGCACAGCGCGGCGATTTCGAAAAATGCGCTGAAGAGTCCTTTGACTGCGTAATGTGCGGTGTATGCTCTTCTCGTTGTCCCGCCGGTATTTCTCATCCTCAGGTAGCTATGCTGGCTCGTAGAATCAACGGCAAGTATCTCGCACCCAAGTGCGATCATCTTGATAATCGTGTTCAGGAAATTAAAGACGGTACTTTTGTAGAGCTTATCGAAGCTTTGATGGAAAAACCCATCGAAGAAATGAAAGAGCTTTATAACAACCGCGAGATCGAGAAATAAGGAGGGCAAAAAGATGTATTCTGAGAAATTCCAAAAATCTCTTGCCGCCGTAGAAGCAGCAAGAGAAGCTAATATTGCTCTTGAACCCGCTCGTATGACTGCGCAGCAAAAGACTGATCTTCTTGCTGAATATCACCCTGACTACAAGCAGGATGAGTTTGACGTTCTTAAAATAGGCCCCAACAAGGGTGATAAGGTTCCCAAGGAATTGGCGGCAACTCTGCAGGCTCACAGCCGTATCACCGCTGATAGCGTAGATCTTGAAAATCCTGATTACGACGTTGACGTTTTGGTAATCGGCGGCGGTGGTGCAGGATCTTCAGCGGCAATTGAAGCTCACGAAGCAGGCGCTAACGTAATGATCGTTACCAAGCTTCGTATCGGCGATGCAAATACTATGATGGCAGAAGGCGGTATTCAGGCGGCTGATAAGCCCAACGATTCCCCTGCTATCCACTTTGTAGACGCTTTCGGCGGCGGTCACTTTGCCGCAAAGAGAGAACTTCTCCAGCGTCTTGTATGTGAAGCTCCCGAAGCTATTCAGTGGCTCAGTGAGCTGGGTGTTGAATTCGATAAGACCGAAGACGGTACTATGGTTACAACCCACGGCGGCGGTACCTCCAGAAAGCGTATGCACGCTGCAAAGGACTATTCCGGCGCAGAGATCATGAGAACACTCCGCGATGAAGTTCTTAACAGAAATATCCCCGTAGTTGATTTTACTTCCGCTATCGAGCTTATTCTTGATGAAAACGGTAATGCCGCAGGTGCAGTTCTTCTGAATATGGAGACAAAGGAACTGCTTGTTGCAAAGGCAAAAACCGTAATTATCGCCACCGGCGGTGCAGGAAGAATGCATTATCAGGGCTTCCCCACCTCTAACCATTACGGTGCTACCGCTGACGGTCTCGTTCTTGGCTATCGCGTTGGCGCAAAGCTTCTCTATGCTGAAACCCTTCAGTACCATCCTACAGGTGCTGCTTATCCTGAGCAGATTTTTGGTGCGCTCGTTACCGAAAAAGTACGTTCACTCGGTGCAAAACTGGTTAACGCTAACGGCGAAGTATTCATGCATCCGCTGGAAACAAGAGACGTTTCTGCGGCATCTATTATCCGTGAGTGCTCCACCAGAGGCAACGGCGTAGAGACTGATCAAGGCAAGGCAGTTTGGCTTGACACTCCTATGATTGAAAAGATCGGCGGCGAGGGAACAATAGAAAAAAGAATTCCCGCTATGATGAGAATGTTCGGTAAATACGGAATCGATATCCGCAAAGAGCCTATTCTCGTTTATCCCACTCTCCACTATCAGAACGGCGGTCTGGACATTAACCGTGACGGTATGACTACCAACGTAAAGAATCTTTTCGTTGCCGGCGAAGCTGTAGGCGGTATCCACGGCAAGAACAGACTTATGGGTAACTCCCTGCTTGATATCATAGTATTCGGCAGAATTGCAGGCAAGAGCGCAGGTGCTGCATGCAAGGAAACCACTGTCGGCAAGCTTACCCTTGATCATATCGCTAAGTTTGAAAAAGAAATAGCAGACGCAAACATTGAAACTAATGCTGTTTCTCCTAAGCTTTTGCCTAATTACACCAATCAGGCAGATATCTGAAAGGAGCAACAGATAACTCATGGCTAATCAAAACAAAAAAACCGGTAAAATAATCGGGATAGCGGTTGCCGCTATCCTGCTTATTGCCGTAGTTGCATGGTGTGCTTATTGCGCAGCAGGTGCTTCCGGTGCAGCAAGCGCTTTCAAGGTCTCTGCAGTAACCGCACTTCTCGCTGGTATTTTTATAATCGCAGCTCTCGGATATTTGCTAGGAAGCATCAGTATTAAGGGCGTTTCTCTCGGCACTGCGGGCGTATTTCTCGTAGCCATACTTTTCGGCTATCTATGTACTCTTGGCGGACTTGAGAACATCCCCGTGCTTGGAAGCTTCTTTATTAAAGACTCTTCTGCAACACTTAATACATACTATTCAAAAATTGTTCAGAACATTGGTCTTGTTCTGTTCGTTGCATCTGTTGGATTTATTGCAGGACCCAATTTCTTCAAGAATTTGAAGAAGAACGCTAAGTCCTTCGTACTGCTCGGAGCGATCATTATTTTCAGCGGTGCACTGGTAGCCGTTATATTCGCTCTTATTCCCGGCATCGGCGCCGAATTCTCTGTTGGCGTTCTTTCCGGTGCACTTACAACCACACCCGGTTTTTCAGCAGCACTTGAGGCGGCTGAAAGCATTGGTGGCTCTACTGACATTATCACCCTTGGACACGCAGTTGCATATCCTTTTGGTGTTATAGGTGTAGTTCTGTTCGTTCAGTTGGTTCCCAAGTTTATGAAAGCTGATATGGACAAGGAGCGCGCTCTCCTTAAAATCGGCGCTGAGGAAAAGAAGGAAACAAAGAAGGGCCTCTTCTGCTGCGATCCTTTCGGTCTCACCCCCTTTGCCCTGGCTGTCATTTGCGGTCTCGCTTTGGGTTCTGTCACTATTCCTCTTTCCGGTCAAGGCTATGCAGGTCCTTGCTTCAGTCTTGGCACCACCGGCGGTACTCTTATTATGTGTCTTATTTTCGGTCACTTCGGTAACTTTGGTAAACTTTCTCTTCAGGTTCCCGAAGCAACTGCAAAGGTATTCCGTGAATTTGGTCTTATGCTGTTCCTCATCGGCGCAGGCGTAAGCGGCGGTGTTTCCTTGGTAAGCGAGATTAGTAAGAGTGAGCTCGGCGCAATGATCGTTGTATACGGCCTTATCGGAGGTGCGCTTATGACTATAATTCCTATGATAATTGGTTTTGTCTTTGCTAAGTACGTGCTTAAGCTTTGTCTGTTCAACAGCCTTGGTTCTATTACCGGAGGTATGACTTCTACACCTGCGCTTGGCACTCTTATCAATACTGCAAAGACAGATGATGTTGCATCTGCTTACGCGTCTACCTACCCCATCGCGCTGGTACTTATAGTATTGGCATCCCAGCTCATCGTTACCCTGATGGGCAAATAAACATTTCAAGAAAGGATTAAGATATGGCTATAAGCATTATTTCCGGAATTTCTATCGTTGCTCTGATTATAGCGCTGGTTGCCGCTTGTATTTTCTTTTATAAAAAAGGAAACAAAGTAATGATTGCCACCTCGGCTATTGCATGCGTTATTTTGCTGATCGCAATGGCAGTCATTCCAATGAGCTTTCACACCGTTGAGACAGGCGAAGTAGTAGTTGTAAAGTATCTTGGTGAGGCGAAATATGTCCGTACAGCAGGTACTTATTTTGACCTTTGGATAACCAACAAATGCGAAAAGTATGATGCAAAGGTGCAAAACGTTGAAATAATAACCTCTGCATATTCCAGTGACGCTCAGACAATGGATATTGCTATGACGCTCCAATACCAGATAATGACTGACAAAGTTATTAGTATTGCACAGCAGTATGGTTCTTTGGACGTGCTTCAGAGCCGTATCCAGTCCATCGCTATAGAAAAAACAAAGTCTGTTCTCTCTTCTTACAAGGCTATGGACATTATTTCCGATCGTGCTTCTATGTCTCCCGAAGTTGAAGAGGCTATAAAAGGCGCAATAGCTGAGGATTATCATGTCACTATCGCTACTGTAGTTCTCACAAACATTGACTTTTCCGATGCATTTGAAACTGCCGTTGAAGATAAGATGATTGCTGAGCAAAAACAGCTCCAGGCAGAATACGAGAATATGACTAAGGTTGCTGCTGCTGAGGCTGAAGCAAAAGCCGCTGTTCAAAAAGCCGAAGGTGAAGCTGAAGCTAAGCTCATCGCAGCGCAGGCTGAGCGTGCAGCGCAGATCGAATTTGCCCGTGCAGAAGCCGAGGCTATCCAGCTTAAATCTGTTGAGATTGCAAAAGCTTTAGGCTTCGCAGTTACCGAAACCACGGTTACTGATGACGAAGGACTTGAGATAGTTGAATACGTAATTGATTTCAGCGGTAAGAGTGCCGAAGAGATTGCATTAATTACTGATTATCTCAAATATGCCGAGTATCTCGCAAAATGGGACGGAAAGCTTCCCGAGGTAATGACCGGCGAATCTGCGACTATTATGATCCCAGCAAATAGCAATAGCGAAAACTAAATAACATTTATTATTGAAGGACTGTGTAAAAGCAGTCCTTTAATTATTGACAAAATGGCTATTATATGATAAAAATATATATGTGTAAACAATTGCTTTTTCAGAGGTGAAAACAGTATGAATATCGGCTTGGTATTATCCGGCGGAATGGCAAAAGGCGCATACCAATTAGGTGCATTGCGCGCTATACGCGAATTTATAGAACCTAATAATATAAAGTATATCAGCGCGGCATCCATAGGCGCACTTAATGCATATGCGTATGCTTCAGATAACTTAGAGGTTGCTTCTTTTATGTGGCATTCTCTAAATCTTACCCACAACAGAATACTGCTTACTACCCTATTGCGCAGTGATTTTTTGCCTGAGGTTATCCGCAGACTTTCAAAAAAAGAAGCACATTGTAAAAAGTTCTATCTGCCGCTTCTTAATTTGAGATCCCGCTGTGTCTCATACATCGATATTTCCGAAAAGAAAAACGAGGAATTAAGAGACCATCTCAACGCTGCGATTGCAATGCCCGCAGTTACCTCTCCTGTCAATATTGAGGGCTGGAATTTTTACGATGGCGCTTCTGTTGATAACATTCCCGTTTATCCATTAATGAAGCTTAGCCTTGATTATATTATCTGCATCCACTTTGATGATTACAACTATACGTTTGAATCACAGTATTTTGACAACAAGATAGTAAAAATCAACTTTGAGGGTGACAGAAGTATTTCCGATTCTATTTGGTTTGTTCGCAACGACATTAAGGATATGGAAATTCAAGGCTATAACAAAGCAAAAGCTATTATGGAATTCGTCTTTGCAGACGGTCTGGATAATCTTGACAGTATTTATTCGAAAATCGAAGCGCTTAACGCAATGAATACACGAAGAATTCACCGTACTACTGCTGATATAGTTGATGATAATTACGAAAAACTGAAAAAATGGCTTACGAAAAGAAAAATTGTTGAATAATGGAGGACGTTATGATAATGCTGAAGAAAATACCCAAAAGAATAAAAACCATACTTCTTTGCGGAATTCTTGCTTGTGGAGCAATTGCAGGCGCGGCTATTGGTATAATGATGTATCAAATAGTCAAGGAAGTTGAAGACCGTATTAAGTCCGCCTTTAAGTTTACTAATATTTTAGGAAAGCTTCCTTTTAAGAAAAAGAGATAATCGACATGAAACTGAACGTTGTAAGCTTTAACACCCAGCATTGCCGCAACTTTATAAGCGGAAAGATAGATTATGAAAAGGTAGTGCAGCTTATTAAGGACCTTGATGCTGATATCATCGGACTTAATGAAATGCGCGGCGAAGGTCCTTTAGAGGGCTATGAGCCTCAGATGCAGATTCTCGCTGAGCTTACCGGATACCACTATTATTTTGCTCCTGCTATTATGATGTGCGGCAACAGCCCATACGGAAACGGGTTACTATCCCGATTTCCTATAAAGCACGCAGAGATAATACCTATTCCCGATCCTATTGAAAAGACCGGTAATCTTTATTATGAAACTCGCTGTATCCTTAAAGCAGTCGTAGACATCGGAAAAGATCTTACTGTTATGGTGTCTCATTTTGGTCTTAACGATGATGAGCACGTAAATGCCGTTAATACCCTTCTGCCTGCGCTTGAGAAAACTAATTGTATTTTCATGGGGGATCTTAACTCCACTCCTGAAAACGCCGTGTTGGACGGAATACGAGCTCAGATGTTTGACACTGCTGAGTTGTTTAATGAGAATAAGCTCTCATTCCCTTCCGATACACCAAGAGAAAAGATAGACTATATTTTTACTTCCCGTGATATTGAGGTCACCTACGCTGATATTCCCAATATTGTTGTTTCAGACCATAGACCTTACATAATTAAAATAGACCTATAACGAAAAGCGGCTTCGCATTATGCAAAGCCGTTTGTTTTAAGAGAACGCCTACCGATTATGGTAGGCGCTCTTTTGCCTCTGCGCTATTATTGTGATGGTATACTATGTTTTCAGGAGGTAGTTTAAGAAAGGCTGTTTTGTACTATGAATTTGAAAACTATTTTTTGTACCAGTCATAAGCAAGATATGTCTCTATAAGATATTCCGCCGCTGTTTCAGGATCGGTAACAATAACATCTACACCCTCTTCCGGTATATCTTCTTCCGAAAAATCGTCTCGGCGGTCTACAACATACCAGCCGGAAGTGTCTTTGAAGGTTACGCTGGCGAGGCTAGTGCAAGTATGGAACGCGTTAGAACCAATTAAAGTCACGCTGGCGGGAATGGTTATGCTGGCGAGGCTGGTGCAATGTAAGAATGCGTGAGAATCAATCGAAGTCACGTTATTCCCGACGGTTACGCTAGTGAGCCCGTAGCAATTTCGGAACGCACCAAAGCCAATCGAAGTCACACTATTACCGATGGTTACGCTAGTGAGGTACTCGCAATCGGAGAACGCATTATTGCCAATCGTAATCACACTGTCGGGGATGGTTACTCTGGTAAGGCCGAAGCAACCGTAGAACGCCTCATTGCCAATAGTAGTCACGCTGTCGGGGATGGTTACTCTGGTGAGGCGGTAGCAAGCTTGGAACGCACCGTCGCCAATAGTAGTTACGCCGTCGGGGATGGTAAACGAACTTTCGGGTTTTCCGATAGCATATCGTATCAATATTTTTCCATCTTTTGTGTAAAGGTTGCCATCAATTGAACAATATGCGGTATTAGAAGAACTAACTTTAATGCTAGTGATGCTATAGCAATCGGAGAACGCACCATCACCAATAGAAGTCACGCCGTTGCCGATGGTTATGCTGGTGAGGCTAAGGCAATTGTCGAACGCCGAGCCGCCGATGGTAGTCACGCTATCGGGAAGGGTGATGTTAGTAAGATGGGTGCACTGGTAGAACGCACTATTGCCAATCGTGGTCAAACTATTACCAATGGTTATGTCGGTGAGACCGGTGCAACCGCCGAACGCCTCATTGCCAATCGAAGTCACGCTGTCGGGGATGGTTACGCTGGTGAGGCCGTAGCAAGCTTGGAACGCGCCATCGCCAATCGTAGTCACGCTGTCGGGAGTGGTTACGCTGGTGAGGCTGTTGCAATTGTTGAACGCACCATTGCCAATAGTAGTCACGCTGTCGGGGATGGTTATGCTGGTGAGACCGTAGCAAGCTTGGAACGTCTCATTGCCAATAGTAGTTACGCCGTCGGGGATGGTTATGCTGGTGAGGCTGTCGCAAGCTTGGAACGCCTTACTGCCAATAGTAGTTACGCTGTCGGGGATGGTTATGCTGGTGAGACGGTAGCAACTTTGGAACGCCCCACTGGCAATAGTAGTTACGCTGTCGGGGATGGTAAACGAACTATCGGGTTTTCCGATAACATATCGTATCAATATTTTCCTATCTTTTGTGTAAAGGTTGCCATTCATTGAACAATATGCGGCATTAGAAGAACTAACTTTAATGCTGGTGAGGCTATAGCACTCATCGAACGCATATTCACCTATAGTAGTCACGCTGTCGGGGATGGTTATGCTGGTGAGGCTGTCGCAACTTTTGAACGCCCGCTCACCAATAGCTGTAACAGTATAACCGTCAATTTTCGAAGGAATCGTCAGTGTGGTGTCTGTGCATTTTCTACCGGAGGTGATCGTGCATGTTTTACCATCGTCATTAACTTCATATTCCAATTCCGAGGTGTCGCATGCACAGAGTAAGCCTATGACTAAACTACACAGGGAAACAACAAAAATTATTTTGTAAAACTTTTTCATCATCCTACCCCTTTTAATGTTGTCATCAGCATTATATTACAATATTTTCCGTTTTTCAATAGAACGTGGAAAAAGTTATTGACAAACATGTGAATATATGTCAAATTACACTTGTGATAGCGTTCGCGATTGTTCGTTCTCTTTTGTAGTTTGGATTGGCGAAAGAAAAACGGCTTTGCGTATTGCAAAGCCGCCTTTCTTTTTTCAAAAAGGAGTGAGAGTT
Organism: Eubacteriales bacterium; assembly: GCA_045595785.1. Lineage (GTDB taxonomy): Bacteria > Bacillota > Clostridia > Oscillospirales > CAG-382 > SFLA01. Next base: position 6,690 of record JAZOBE010000047.1, on the reverse strand, counting down.
TATTCAGCGTCAACAAGTCTATCCTTAAGAATAGCGTTGACATAATCGGAGATTGCCTGAGAGCCGCTTAACTGGCAAGGCTCGGAAATTTCATCAAAACCGCCGCCGAAGTGAGTCTGGCAATTATCCTGATATGCATCAGCGCCAAAACGGAGTGCGGAAACGCGGTTTGTTCCGTGAAGACCTTCCATACCCATAAAGAATACCGCTACACGGTAATTGGAAACGTTGGCAAATTCCTCACCGCTTATATGACGGTAATCGGCACTGTGGAGATATACCTTAAATTCCTCCCAAAGACCTTCAAGATCTGCAACTTCCTTGGCATCGGTATCACCTTCAAGGCGGAGACGGGCAACTAGCTCCTCGGAATTCATATCCCAAAGCTCAATAACAACAGACTTACCATCGGTATCGTACTTTACGTTGTTAAGATTTTCAGGAATAAGTCCGTCGGGATAAAGCTCAACGATAGCGTTTCTGTCACCGCAATTAACAGACTCAACATAATTGATATAGGTCTGACCGATGAAAATAAACGCACCGCAGGAATATTTGGACAGCAGCGCTGCATTATCCGCCACAGAATATTCGTTTTCACCGGGAACAGGCTCTCTGAAATACTGCGACGTAGCATACGCAAGCATCCAAAGATCGGGTTCTTCAACTTCCATATCCGCAAAAACGGTTTTCTGTCCGAAACGTTCATATACTGCGGAGGTAAGCACCTTGATACGAGTATAAGCAACATTCCAGATATCAGTCTCCAGATCGAATGAATACTCATTGGTACCGTAATCAAGACCGCCGAAGCAGTTCTTATATTCCTCAGAGGAATAAAAACTTACTCCGGGATAATTTGCGGTAACACCGTCAAGATCTGTAACGGTTACCATATCGTATTCGTTAAACAGCTTGAGGGTATCATCAATGATAAAGAGGATATCCTCTGCGGAGAGAACGAACCATTCTCCGTTTTCTCTGCGGGTTACAAAGTCTGCTATCTGTTCCGCAGAATAGATATTGACAATGCGCTTGCCATCAACCTCCGAAACGAATGAGTACTGACCAAACTTACCAGCCAGCTGTTCCTGAGAAACGGGAGCAGATGTATCGGTAATGTCGGGAAGTTTGGTATCATCCTCTTCGGGCGAAGCAAGCAGATCGCTTACGTCGGGAGCAGGGGCTTCCGTGCTGACGTCTTTGGTTTCCGTTTCCGCCATACCCATAAGCATAAGTCCGCCGGAAAGGATGCAGACTGCCAGCAGTAAAGATATTGCAGAACGTAAAAAGAGACGTTTGCTGAATTTCATGCGTTTTACCTTCTTTCTTATTTGGTATGCTCACATTATAAAACGCCTATGTTATGAAGTTGTAATGGAGTTATCGGTAACTTGTAAAGGTCTTGTAAATTCAACAATAACTTTTGTTCCTTTGTTTTCTTTGGATTCAAAAATCAGTTCTCCGCCGTGAGCCAGAACTATTCTTTTACACAAGGCGAGCCCGAGTCCTGTTCCACCTTCCGCGCGTGAACGTGAGGTATCTGTGCGGTAAAACGGCTCGGTAATATGTGCGAGCTGTTCTGCAGTCATTCCAATCCCGTTATCGCTTACGCACAAGCATTTTATTCCATCTTTTTCACAAGTGCCTACCGTAACCCTTCCGCCGTTTTTACACGCTTTTAAAGCATTTTCAGCGAGATTTGTTACCAGTATTTCCAGTAGCACTGCATCCCCGTTAATAATGCACTCATCTGTTTCGCTTGTAATGTCAACACCGCGCTCTTTTGCGGTTATTTCGAGACGAGCGCATGCTTTTTTTACAATAACGCCGAGAGAAACAGAACCGACGTTTATCCCATTTTCACGGATATATGCAGAGTCTAACAGAACTTCACTTATATCCTTCAGACGCATAGATTCAGACATAATGAACTTTGCGGCATCGACACGCTCTTCTTCCGGGATTCTTGCACTGCAAATATACTCTGCATACCCATGGATAGCAGTCAAAGGAGTGCGCATCTCATGGGCAAGGTTATCAAGCATTCTTTGCTTTTGGTCCGCTGTATCCTTAAGTTCTAATATCTGCCGCGAAACCTTGTCTGCCATCACATTAAAATCCTTTGCAAGTGCAGATACCTCATCGTCACCTTTGTCATCAGCGCGGACGTCAAAATCTCCGTTTGCTATCTCCTCGGTGACAGTACGAAGCTTTACAAGAGGTAAATATAGTTTTCTTAATATAAAATACAACACCGCGCCAAGTAAAAGTGATGCCACAAAGGAACCAAACACAAAAACGATGCAAAGATGTTTGAATTCAATATCAAGATATGAAACATCCTTAGCATAGACCAACGTTTGCTCTCCGTCGCAAACAAAACGGCTTATTATAATATAACGCTTTCCGTCTACTTTACCACCGGACATTTTACCTTCATCAGGAACTGACAATCCTTCCGGAATAGCGGAATATGTGGTCTCCCCATCAGACATAAACTTGAGTTTAATATCTTTTTCACTATAGAATTTTCCATACGCAGTTTGCAATATCTTTGCGCTTGAAGCACCTGCATAAGCATAATCACTTTCAAATGCGTCGATTATACTATTTATCTCGGCTATACAAACACTTTCAGCCGCTTCAATATTGTTTTGGTATGTATACATAGCCAAAGCGAAAATACCTATATTAAGGAAAACCAAAAACAATATAAAGGTTATCAAAAACGTGCGTTCAAAAAACTTCATTCTCATACTTCAAATCGATAACCGACCTTAAACACGGTCTTTATCCTGTCCTTTATACCTAATTTTTGCCGTATTTGTTGAATATGAACATCTACTGTACGGGTGTCTCCGCAGTAATCGTATTCCCATACCTTTTGAAGTATCTTCTCGCGAGAAAGTGCAAGATTTCTGTTTACGACAAGTAGTTCAAGTAAAGCATACTCCTTCGGAGTAAGAAATACGTTGTTACCACCTTTGGAAACGTATCGGCGTTGAAAATCGATTACAATGTCATCAAAAGAAAAAGTATTATCGTCGTTCTTGGTACGTCGAAGAACAGCCTGAACACGGGCAATAAGCTCTGCCATTTCGAAAGGTTTTACAATATAATCATCCGCACCGAGTGACAGCCCTTTAAGTCTGTCTTCAAGCCCTGTTTTAGCGGTAACAAAGATTACAGGCACGTCTGCCTGAAGCTTCATAATATCAAATCCGGATATGCCGGGAAGCATAACGTCCAGCACAACGAGATCGGGACGTAAGCTTTTTATCATCTCCAATCCGCTTACACCGTCGAAAGCAGATTCGCAATTATGACCAACCAAGGTGAGATTCTTACAAATCAGACGGTTTATGGGAAGCTCGTCATCAACAACAAGTATCTTAGCCACGGTAAAATCCTCTCTTTTACTTTGTTTTTTTAATTATAACAGAAGAATGTTATGAAGTTGTAATGAAAAACCAATATTTTATATAATTAATTTAACAAAAATCACCTCGTTTTCAAGCGAGGTGATTAATAATTTATTTTCGTATTTTTCTGATAACAACAGCACTTATGACGATTGCTATGACAATTGTCACGGAAATAACGCCCAAAGTCATTATCTTCTTTTGTTTTTCAGATTTAATATTCTCATCAATTCTGGAAAGCTCCTCAAGATACGATTGCTCTGATTGCGCTGACTCCTCAATATATCGGGATTGTTCTTCATAACGTGATAATTCTTCGTTTTTGGAATTTTCCAAATATCTGGATTCCTCCTGACGGGACAACTCGTCGGCAATAGATTGCTCTAATTTCTCCTGCTCAATTCGTTCCTGCTCCGCATAGGTAATAACGTTCTCAAACATATCGTTTTTATTAACATCATCTCCAACGGTTGAATAGAACAATCCGAATTCGCAGGGATTATAACTTTTTATCTGATTGGCTTTGGTTATACTCCCCTTGCCGTTAAGCCAATTGGTGAACCAAGTATACTGTTGTGATTTGTGGCAGGGATAACCGTATTTCTGAGTTATCTGAAAAGCGGTCAGACCGTCGAAACAATCGCGTGGAGTATCGTAATCCATAACGATTGCATTCTCTTTATATAAATGGAAATATGCTTTTTTAACTTCCCACACCCCATACTTTTCGTTAGACTCGGGGTATTGGTTTTTATCACTGCTGATCAAAACCGCTTTTGATAAAAGGTCTGCATATACACGATGCATTCCGTGTCCGTACTCACCCTCAAAATCATGGCCGACAACCACAAGCGGCTTAAAGCGACGAAGCTGCTCGGTAACAAATCCCAAAAGCTCTTCACGTGTAGTGCCAAGCTTCTCGTAGTGTTGATAGGTCAACTCCATATCATCAATACGGAAATCCGCAAACGCGCCGAATACAGGATAAGCAGTAACACCCACAGCCCAAAGACCGTTAAGCATCTCGTGCACACGAGATTCAGTTAGATTACGATGGTCGGTAAGGTAGGCAACCTGCACACGATATCCCTCATACCATGCATAATGAGGCAAAAGCCCCGCAAAGAAAAGCTGATCATCATCACCGTGCGTGGCAAACAACAAAAGGTCAGCATTTCCTTCAAGAGGAGGCTGCCACTTTTGAACGAATGACGGAGTGTTTCCTGCGGTGAATACGTATATCTCGCTTAACTTAACTGTGTTTTGAAAACTTATGGTTACCGAAGAAAGCGTTCTGCCGAAAAGCTCATTAATATCTATATATTCATGCAAAAATCCATATGCACCAACAGTAACGAATTTTCCACTGTCATTATCGGTAATGGTATACTCGTCCGGAGATAGCGAAAACATTATGTAAAGCGAACCGATGCCTCCGTCAAAGTCTATTTTAATCTCAGCGTTGCTGCCGAGAGTTTTATAGTTGCCGTCATTTCCGTCAAAAAGATATGAAACATCCCCAGCAATATTAGAAGAAACCAGTACATCAGCACCAACGCTTTCGGCCTCCTCTTCTGCAAAAGCGATAAAAGAGAATGACACAAGCAAAAGCATAGCTGCCAGAGTTAAGGCAAAAACAAATATCTTTCTCATTTTTCCGCCTCCTTTATGTGGTTATATTACAGTAAACACAGAAAAAAGTCAATACAAAGCCTTTTTTTCAGTATTTTTTTATATTGAAAACCTTTATGATTAATGGTAAAATTCACCCTTGGAAATTATTGATTACGGAGGAAATACTTTGGACGCTGCAGTAATTGTAGATACGCTGACCTGCGTGGCGTTTTTATTTAATATATTATTTAAGCCTGCTGTAAGCATCAAAGGTAAAAACTACAGCACTTATTGGTTTTTTCCGCTTTTAGGCGGGGCGATCGTGTTACTGTTAGGTATCCTTTCTCCTGCTCAGCTTATTGAAGGTCTTACTGCTAACAGTGAAGTGAACCCAATTAAAATACTCGCGCTGTTTTTATCTCTAACTCTTATGTCTGTCTTGCTTGATAGCGCCGGGTTCTTCAGATTGCTGGCTTCTAAAACACTTTCTATTGCAAAGCACAGTCAATGGGCGCTTTTCATTTGCCTTTATCTTACCGTTTCTGTGCTCACTGTATTTACCTCGAACGACATTATCGTTCTTACTTTTACTCCTTTTATATGCTATTTTGCGAAAAACGCAAAAATAGATCCTATCCCCTACCTTGTTGGCGAATTTGTTGCGGCTAACACTTGGAGCATGGCATTAGTTATCGGAAACCCTACCAACATTTACCTTGCAGGTAGCGCGGGCATAGATTTTGGTAAGTATTTTTCTGTAATGGCACTTCCCACACTCCTGGCAGGAGTTTGCTCCTTTGGTATGCTTTGCTTGCTTTTCCGCAAAAAGCTTGCACTTCCTATGAAAGCAGAAGAAGGCGAAAAACAAACCGCTGACCTTCCCCTCATGATAATAAGCGGGGTACATTTGGGAATTTGTATTTTGTTCATGGCGTTTTCGTCTATAGTCAACGTACCGATGTGGCTGGTATCTGTAATTTGCTTTGCAAGCCAATATCTGTGCTCGTTTATTTACTGTGCTGTCAAAGGAAAGCTTAATTATATCGGAGATTCACTGCGCCGCGCACCTATGGTTACCGTGCCGTTTGTAATCTCTATGTTTACCCTGGTGCTTGCACTTGTCAACACCGGGGCAACAGCAGCGGTAAGTGAATTCCTTGTCAGCGGTGCAAGTATAATTAAATGCGGAATAAGTTCATTCCTTTGTTCTAACCTAATTAACAATATCCCCATGAGCGTATTGTTCTCTGCGCTTGTAAATGGCAGCGAAAGTGCAGTTTTTGCATCTATCGTTGGCTCAAACTTAGGTGCATTCCTTACTCCCGTTGGAGCATTAGCAGGAATAATGTGGATGGGAATGCTCAAAAATCATGGCGTAAAGCTGTCATTTGTTAAGTTCTCGCTTTACGGAATTGCAGTATCGATACCTGCGCTCATAGCTGCTTTGGTTGGATTATATATTATGATAGATGAATTGTCAAACTAAGTGCAACACTTTTTGAGAAAAAATTCAAACAAATCAACTGGTTTTTGAAAATTGAGAACCTTTTTAGGCCTGGCGTTGATCAACGCCAGGTTCTTTTTTAGTGTTGTTGGGCTTACACGAGAGAGATTTCTGCCCTTTGGATAAAACTCCCGAAGCAGACCGTTA
>JAZOBE010000046.1:0-56980 GCA_045595785.1 Eubacteriales bacterium | reverse complement strand
CGCTTCAAGCAGACCGTCTGTCTCACCGGTAACGGCAAAAGCGAGCTCTCTTGCGGTGACAGGTGAAAAGCCCAAAAACGTATGGAGCAAAAAATCATCTGCCGTACGGGAAATATTATCATCCACAAGACGGAAAAACTGATCTTTAGTAACAGAAAAGGGCGGAAATTTATCCTGTTTTTCCGGCGCAACATATTTTGCGCCCACCATAACACAGCGTTTATCCGTAATGTCCGAAACGGAAAAAGCACCCAGTATCTTGTCGTCACCCGAACAAAGGATGCAGTTGGAATATTTGCCCATAAGCTCGACATAAATGCGTTTTTCCGCAGGGTGGCCGAGGTCATCGGTGGCGATAAGCTCAAAGCAGATAATACGTTCATCGGGCACGGCTGAAACCTTGATTATTCTTGCTCCCGTTAGATGCTTACGGAACAGCATGCAAAGCATTGTGGGATTTTGCGGGCGGTCATACCCCGAAACAAAGCAGATTCGGGGTGCGGAGGGCAAGGCGGAAATAAGCAGAGTTTTGCGCTCACCGCCGAAAATCTCAAACACCAATTCTTTACTGCTTATATGGTGTATTTTTTCTATTTTTGCGCCTGAATATTCATTTAATTCGTCTGCAAGCGCTCGGCAAAAAACGCCGTCAAGCATAATATACAAACACCTCCGCAGAGGGGAATCCTTTCAAAATAATATCCTTTAACACGGGCAAAACTATCTGCTCGGTCTCCTTGTGACCTGCGGTAATAAGGTTTATACCGTATTCTGCGGCATCAAGCTCAAAATTATACTTTGCTTCACCTGTAAGCAAAGTGTCCGCGCCTGCAAGATACGCATCGCGCAAAACGCTGCCGCCGCTTCCGCTGCAAACCGCAACACGGGACACAAAGGGACGGTTGGCAAAGACCTTAACTCTATCAGAATTAAGCTTATCGGCTATAAATTCGCCAAACTGCTGCGGCGTTACGGAAAAATCTATATTTCCCAACCTTGCACAGGGAGCAAATTCAGTGGTATTTTTAATTTCCGCAATATCACAAAGAGTATCGTTAACGCCGCCGGGAGCGTTGTCAAGCCTGGTGTGATATGCAAGCAATGACACGCCCAAACGAGCCGCCTTTATAAGACGGTTGCCCGTGGCATCATCACAGCGGATACTTTCTATTTTACCGAAAATTGCAGGATGATGTGTAACCAGAATTTCGGCGCCGATCGACGCGGCAAATTCGATAGAAGAAACCGTCGCATCAAGTGCGACGGCGATGCGGTTACATTCGTTATTATTTGCCAGCAGGCTTATTCCGCCGCTGTCCCAAGGTGCGCCCAAAGAAAAGGGCACCGCCTCATCAAAATATTTATTAAGTTCAACTGCGGTAGGCAATGTAAACACGCTCCTTAAAGATGAAATCTTCTTGTTAATCTGCGGCTTTTTGCGATAATGCAAAGCACGGCGGCAAAGCATACGCAGGAGATTGCCGCAATACCCGACCAGCTTATACCGCTTCCTCCGTTAAGGAGAATTTCGGTAAGCACCGACAGTAATCCCGCGAAAACTGCGCCCAAGGCACAAATATGGAAATAACGTATACGGTGGCGACGGACAAGGCTGACTATATACGCAGAGCAAGCGGCAAAAGCCACAGCCAAGGGGAATGCTATTTTAAGCACCCAGCCAAAGCTTCCAACGTACCATCCGATTACCGAAACAGTAAAAAGAACAGCAAGAAGGTCGAGCAATACGCTTAGTTCAGGTAAAAGCTTGCGCATTTTCATAGGCAGGCAAACGCCGACGTAAGCAGTTATGCAGCTTGCTATAGCGATGAGGGACCAGGTTATCTTACCGCCGATGCACAGATTTACTATGCCGCAGGACACCGCGCCCAATGCTAAAGTAAGAGCGATTATAAAATGCGCCAGATCCCTCCAATCGGCAACGGGAGCAGTATCCGTTACAGGACGGGGCGGCTTTTTATCACCCGAATATTTTTTATATTCCTCGTATGGATTTATGACGGGGCAATCGCACAGAGGGCAAGCATTTGCATCCTCTTTAAGCGATACTCCGCAATTTACGCAATATGACATTTATTCACCCGTTATCTTCTATCTGTACGGCAAATCCTTTTTTTACAAGATTTGTCGCCAGCTTTCTGCGGAAGGACTTATCTTTAAGCACCTCAGTCACAGTAACGTAAAGTCTGCCGTTGTATGTGAGAGATGATACCTGAGAGGTGTTACAGCGTGGAGCACCCAGCATAAAACACATTCCGGTAATATATTTTTCCATTTCGGGAGTAAGCCTTACCACGCCCAAGCCCGAATAGTTTGTGGTAAACTGATTTTCTGATGCGGTGAGATACACAGTGCTTAAAACAATATTCTTTACAAAAAGCGGTACTGCACGTACAGCTACGTTTTTTTCGTCCGAAACATTGGAAGACATCTGCGCGCTCATAAGCTTTGGCTGAAGCTTATAGCGAAGCATTGCGGATATTTCCTTTGCTATAGACTCAAAATCATATTCTCCGCATTTGGGGTTTATACCCACGTTTGTATAAAGAGAAAAATTACGCAAGGTGCTTGTAGGATAATACCTACGCATATTTACGGGGATTGAAACCTTTATTTCTCCCTTTGAAAAGGAAGCTTTTTGCATTTCGTAAAGCACTTCTACTATGCAGGCGGTAATATATTCGTTTACCGTCACATCGATTTTCTTTGCTTCGGAATGTATTTGAGAAGCATCCAACGAGAAGGTTACGTATCCAACGTCGCCGCCGGAAAGCCGCTGACCGGTAAGATGCCACGCCTTGCTTTCCTTGCGTTTTGCACCTGCGCCCTTCTCCGCGTATTTGATAAACGCATCCTCCAGCTCAGATGCGGAGACCTCATCATTGCAATCAAGAATACCCAATTCCGGTGCAGGCAAAACCTCTGTCTTACCGGAAAGATACAGATATCTTGACCATAGTGTGCGCATAAACGTAAGCGCAGTGGTACCATCACAAAGAGAATGAAAAAACTCGCCTGCGATGCGGTGTTTATCATATCTGACACGGAACATATACCCGCCCTGCCGCTTAAAATCCATACGGCGGAGGGGGTTGACAACATCCTGCTCCAAAGGAAGTTCGTTATCGTTAGGGTCAAAATAATACCAGAAGGCGCCTACGCGCATTCTGACCTTGAAGTGCGGAAATCTGTCCGTAACGTCAGAAAGTGCCTGTAACAGCACCTTCTGATCTATCTCTTCTGCAAAATCTGCAGATATACGGAACAACATATTATGAGAGCCGGTTTGTATTGCCGGAAAAATAAGTGCGGCGTTATCCAGCTTCCAGGATTGTTTTCCCATTTATTTACCCAGCGCTTTAAGAGCCTTTGCGGTTATTCCCTCTGCGTCAAGACCGTAGTGGGAAACAAGCACGCCTGCGGATGCACTGGTGCCGAATTCATCATATATACCGTGACGGATAACCTTGCAGGGAGTTGTTTCACAAACAGCCTCACAAACAGCGCTGCCAAGACCGCCCAGCACGGAATGCTCCTCTGCGGTAAGTATAACACCGCAACGGGATGCGTAATAATTTGCAAGCTCGGTATCAAAGGGCTTGATGGTATGGATATCAACAACAGCGGCGGAAACGCCCTTGTCTGCCAAAGCTTCTCTTGCCTTTATAGCTGCCGCAACAGTAATGCCGGTTGCGAAAATAGCTATATCAGTGCCGTCTGCAATAACGTTGCCTTTGCCTACTTCATTTTTAGAACAATCGGTAAACACCTGCTCTACCGCATATCTGCCCAAACGGATATATACGGGACCGTCTATCTCAAGTGCCTTTGTAACTGCCCATGCGGTTTCTGCAGAGTCTGCGGGGCAGAACACGGTCATACCGGGGATGCCGCGCATAAGAGAAATATCCTCTATACACTGATGGGATGCGCCATCCTCACCAACGGTGATACCTGCGTGGGAAGCGGCGATCTTTACGTTAAGCTTGGGATAACCTACGGAGTTTCTGATCTGCTCGTAAGCTCTGCCGGTAGCAAACATAGCAAAGGAAGAAGCAAATACGGGTACGCCGGAAGCCGCCATACCTGCTGCAACAGCCATCATATTGCCTTCTGCAATACCGCAGTTAAAAAATCTATCGGGGAACTTATCTCCAAAGGTTTTTGTGTTGGTGGAACCAGAAAGGTCTGCATCCAGCACGAAAAACATATTATTTTCGCCTAAAGCAGCAAGAGTTTTACCGTATGCAACACGAGTAGCCTGTTTTTCCATTACGCCTGCACTCCTTTCAGTTCGCTAAGAGCCTGTTCCTTCTGCTCATCGTTGGTGGCAACGCCGTGCCACTTGTAATTATTTTCCATAAAGGAAACGCCTTTGCCCTTAACTGTCTTCATAATAACAGCGCAGGGTCTGCCCTTTATAGTAAGTGCTTCTTCAACAGCAGCGTCAATAGCGCCAAAATCGTGGCCGTCAATAACAACGGTATGCCAGCCGAAGGAAGCAAACTTTTCATCTATGGGAGTGGGGTTCATTACGTCGGTAACAGCACCGTCGATCTGATAACCGTTAAAATCAACGAAAGCGATAAGGTTATCAAGCTTGTAATGTGCGGCAAACATAGCAGCTTCCCACACCTGACCTTCTTCACACTCGCCGTCACCCAGCAGAGTGTAAACGCGCCAGTCTTTATTTGTGGCTTTTGCAGTAACCGCCATACCGCAAGCAGCGGAAATGCCCTGACCGAGAGAACCGGTAGACATATCTACGCCGGGAGTAGCCTTCATATCAGGATGTCCCTGAAGGAAGCTGCCAAGCTTACGAAGCTCGGTAAGACGGGAAGGATCAAAAAATCCGCGGTGAGCCAGTGCCGCATAAAGGGCAGGCGCACAGTGTCCCTTGGAAAGAACAAATCTGTCTCTTTCCTCCCAGTTGGGATTAGCGGGGTCTATGTTCATTCTGTAAAAATACAGATATGCCATAAGATCGGTACAAGACAAGGATCCGCCGGGATGGCCGGATTTTGCCGCATGAGTGGATTCAATTACGCCGATGCGGATTGCATTGGCTTTTTCCTGCAAAAGTTGTACGTTCATCATATTCTCCTCAATGCGTCCTTAAAGAAGGCGGGTAATTCCGCGCCGAAGGACATAACTTCACCCGTTATAGGGTGTTTGAATGAAATGTATTCAGCAAACAGACACTGTCCTCTAAGACCCAGCGTATGCTTGGGGTTGCCGTATACCGGGTCTCCCGCTACGGGATGTCCCAGATACGCCATATGCACCCTAATTTGGTGGGTGCGCCCGGTTTCAAGAGTAAGCTCAAGATGAGTGTACCCGTTAAGCCGCTCAATAACCCGATAATGAGTTACCGCTGGCTTTGAGTTAACGTTGGTAACCGCGAATTTCTTACGGTCAGACCCGCTTCTGCCGATAGGCTTATCGACTGTGCCCGTATCATCACGGATATTGCCCACAACTATAGCGCGGTAACGGCGGGTAAAGGAATGTACCGCTATCTGCTCTGCAAGACCCGTATGGGCGGCATCCGTCTTGGCGACAATAAGCAGACCTGCCGTATCCTTATCTATACGGTGGACTATGCCCGGACGGATCTTTCCGTTAATAGAGGAAAGTCTACCTGCACAATGATACAAAAGTGCATTGACAAGAGTTCCGTCAGGGTTGCCGGGAGCAGGATGTACCACCATTCCCTGGGGTTTGTTTACCACCAGCAGATGCTCGTCCTCATAAACGATATCTATGGGAATGTCCTGAGGCACAGCCTCTATAGGCTCAGGCGGAGGAAGAACAGTTTCCACCACGTCGCCTTCCCGTAATTTATAGTTTTTGGAATTAACTAAGCCGTTGACACGGACATGACCGGACGCTATAAGTTCCTGTGCCGCGGAACGGCTTATACCCTCCGCAGCAGAGACGTACACATCAAGGCGAGTGCCGATATAGCTTTGTTCTGCTGACGAAAGGTCCATATTGCTCATTCACTTTCCTGTTCAAGGTTTAAGGCTGCCTGCTCCCTTGCTTGTTTTTCAGCCAAAAGCTTCTTCTCAACCTTAGGCTCTAAAAACAGCATATACACACAAAGGAGTACGGCACCGACGGTGATAAAAGCATCTGCCAGATTAAAATAGAACCAAGGCATAAGGGAGGAGTGGAGAAAATCCACCACCGCACGCTCACACTCAACTCCTGAGCGGAACAGACGGTCGATCATATTGCCGATACCGCCGCCCAACAACAATGATACGGAGATATTGAGCAGGACGTGTCTGCGGTAATACTTGACGAGGCAGTATGCTCCCGCGGCGATCGCCGCAAGGGAGAATACTATAAACACCCATCTGGCATTACTTAACATGCCAAAGGCGGCACCGTCGTTTTCGGTGCGGTAAAACACAAGCAGTTTTCCCACTACTTCTATGCTCTCTCCCTGAAATTCCATACGGGAGACAACAAGAGTTTTGGAAAGCTGGTCAAGCGCCACAGTCAATATTACGATTATTGCCGCTAACATACTACGCCCTTACATCTGGGGCAAAGATGACCGCCCTCGGAATCGGTATAAGGAGTTTCTGTATACGCCCAGCATCTGTCACACTTGACACCGGAAGCGGGAACTACTCTTACGGAGATACCGGATTCGGTTTCCTTAAAGGCGTCCTCGGGTGCGTTGCCGTTGCAAAGAGCGGTACCGCTTACGATGAACAGCTCGTTCAGTTCACTACCAAAGGAAGCGAAAAGCTTCATAACATCGCTGTTTTCATCGCCATAAATCTCAACGTTGGCTTCAAGAGACTTACCGATAACCTTTGCGGCGCGGGCAAGCTCAAGGGCCTTCATAACGTCATCACGAGCGGCAAATACCGCGTTATATCTTTCTTCACCGTCAAACTCAAGAGCGGTATCGTATACGGGAAGATCGTTAAGGAACACACTCTCGGTATTATCACCCTCAACGTGAGCGATAAAGCCCCAGGTCTCTTCTGCGGTGTAAGAAAGCACAGGCGCAAGAAGTCTGGTAAGAGCGTGAACTATCATATACATTGCGGTCTGCGCACTGCGTCTTGCAGGATCATCAAGCTTTTCGCAGTACAATCTGTCCTTTGCAATATCAACATAAAGCTTGGACATATCGTTTGCGCAGAAGTTGTTTACCAAGCGGTAAATATCGTGGAATTCATATTCATCATAAGCGCGGGTGCACTCTGCAACCAGCTTATTGAGACGAGCAAGAGCCCAACGGTCCAGAGGACGCATATCCTCTACGGAAACCGAATGAACTGCAGGGTCAAAATCAGTATCGGGATGACCCAGATTTGCAAGCAGAATACGAATGGTGTTTCTGATTTTTCTATAGCTTTCGGAAAGCTGCTTAAAGATATTGTCGGACGCACGCACGTCTACGGTGTAATCGCTGGAAGCGACCCACAGACGGAGTATATCTGCGCCGTATACCTTGATAATCTCTTCGGGTGCAACAGAGTTGCCCAGAGACTTATGCATTGCTTTACCTTCGCCGTCAACTACCCAGCCGTGGGTAAGAACGTTCTTATAAGGTGCGCCCTGACCCAATGCGCCAACTGCGGTAAGCAGAGAGGACTGGAACCATCCTCTGTACTGGTCTGCACCCTCAAGATACATATCTGCAGGCCATTTTGCGCCGTCCTTCTTGAGAGAAGCATAATGGGTGGAGCCGCTGTCGAACCAACCGTCAAGAGTATCGGTCTCTTTGGTGAAATGCTTGCCGCCGCAATGAGGACAAACGTAGCCGGCGGGAACGAGAGCATCTGCTTCATCAATAAACCAAGCGTTAGAGCCTCTGGCAGCAAAGATATTGCTGATGCTTTCTATAGTAGCATCATCACATACAGGCTTACCGCAATCTGCACAATAGAATACGGGAATGGGAAGACCCCACTGACGCTGACGGGAAATACACCAATCTGCGCGCTCACGGATCATGCTTGCCATTCTGTCACCGCCCCACGCAGGCATCCAATTAACCTGCTCGGTAGCCTGAAGCGCTGCCTCACGGAATGCCTCAACAGAGCAGAACCACTGGGGAGTTGCACGGAAGATGATGGGATACTTACAACGCCAACAATGAGGATACTGATGCACCATTTCCTGAGAAGCAAAAAGCGCACCGGATTCCTTCATATCAGCAAGGATAGCGTTATTGGATTCGGAATAGAACATTCCCGCATACTTACCTGCTTCTTCGGTCTGATAACCTCTGTCATCAACGGGAACGCAGATACGGATGCCGTAACGCATACCGGTATAATAGTCGTCTACACCGAAGCCGGGTGCAGTGTGAACACAGCCGGTACCGCTGTCCATAGTAACGTACTCAGCAGTAACCAACATAGAATCTCTGTCAAGGAAAGGATGATATGCGGTAGCATACTCAAAGTCGCCGCCCTTGAAGGTTGCGATTATCTCATATTCCTCAACACCGCCTGCAGCCATTACCTTGCCGGCAAGCGTCTCGGCAACAATATAATTTTCGTTGCCTGCCTTAACTACTGCATAAGTCTCTCTGGGATGAAGGGCAATAGCCATGTTTCCGGGGAGAGTCCAGGTAGTGGTAGTCCAGATAACGAAATATGTGTTGTCTTTATCGCACACGCCGTTAAGGAGACCCTTATCGTCCTTAACGCGGAACTTAACGAAAATGGAAGTACAGGTATCATCCTTGTACTCGATCTCAGCTTCTGCCAAAGCAGTCTCATCGTGAGGGCACCAATATACGGGCTTAAGTCCCTTATAGATATAACCCTTCTTGAACATCTCGCCGAATACCTTTACTTCCTCTGCCTCAAAGACGGGGTCCATGGTACGGTAAGGATGCTCCCAATCGCCCAGAACGCCCAAGCGCTTGAAGGACTGCATCTGAAGCTGTACGAAATCCTCTGCAAAGTCAAAGCATGCAGAACGGAATTCCGCAGCGGACATTCTCTTTCTGTCCAGCTTGTTCTTTTTGATAATTGCGCTCTCAATAGGCATGCCGTGGTTGTCCCAACCGGGAACGTACTCAACGTCGTAGCCGCTCATAGCCTTATACTTATTGATAAAGTCCTTGAGTATCTTATTAAGAGCAGTACCCATATGGATATTGCCGTTAGAGAAGGGAGGGCCGTCGTGCAGAACGTAAGCTTCCTTTCCTGCGTTACGAACACGCATTTTTCCGTATACATCCTCTTCCAGCCACTTTTTCATAGTCTCAGGCTCACGCTGAGGGAGAGATGCTCGCATAGGAAAATCGGTAGCGGGAAGATTTAATGAATTCTTATAGTCATTTGCCATTTTTATGGGTACTCCTTAGTCTTCTTCGTCTTCGCTGAAAAGCTTGAACATTTCTTCATCGGAAGAAACGTCTTCTCCTTCGGTATCCGAAGGAATTTCGGGTATTACAACGGTTGCGTCAGCGCTTGCGGCAGCCTCATTCTCGGCAGCCTCCTCAAGTATACGGCGCAGACCGTCCTCGGGTTCTTCCACGGGAATCTGATCCGCAGGAAGAACGATAGTATCTGTAAGCGGAGGGGTAAACAGATCGTTTTCATCTATCTGCTGTTCTGCGTTTTGCTCCTCCTCGGCGCGGCGGATTATCTCCTCCTGCTCGCGGCGGACACGTTCAGTGCGTATCTCTTCCTCGATGGTCGCCTTGACCTCACCGAATATCTTGCCTACCAGCTCACTGTCAGAGGGAAGTACAAGCTCCTCCAACTCGTTAACTGAAATGTTGCGCACGTCCTCTATCTGCTGGCGGTAAGCCTCAAACAGCTTTTTCTTGAAATCCAGCACGGTAGCACGCACGGTCCAGAGTTCTTCTTTTTCCTTGGCGATCTGGCTTTTGAAATCCTCAATAACCGCGTCACAGCGTTTTTTAATGGATTCGGTAATAATGTCTGCACGCTCATTGGCATCGCGTATTATTTTCTCGCCCATCTTCTGTGCGGAGACCAAAGTGTTGCGTATAGACTCCTCCTCGTCGCGTATCTCGTCAAGATTGGTAACGACGATGCGGAGCTTACGGTCAAGCTCGATATTCTCACGGTACACTTCGGTATATTTGTCTATGAGAAAGCTGATATAATCATCTACCTCGGCAACGTTATAGCCCTTAAGGCTTTTGCCGAAGGATTTGTTTTTCAACTCGTGCGGCGCCAGCATATGACACTACCCCCTAATTTAAAGAAATGCGCTTGCAGAGGGGAAGAAGGCGTATAACACCATTATTCCCATGATAGTTATTATGTACGACAAGTCCATGGGAAAGGATTCAAAAAATTCGCTTTTTGAAAGAATTCCTCTTACAGGAGCCACAACAGGCTCGCTTATAACCACGGAAATAGTGTACAGCAGACCGCCCTCCGTTCCCATAAGAGGAAGAAGCAGCCGCAAAACTATGGCAAGCGAAAGCAGGCAGAGAAAAATCTCCACCGTGCTCGAAACTGTATACAAAAGTATATTCAAAACAAAGTTCTCCGTTCAGCCGTTAAGCAAAAAGCTTAGAACAGATCTCTGGGTGCTGCTGCAGGCTTTTCTTCAGCTGCAGAAGCTTCAAGCTGATCGTTGGAAAGCTCTACGTTCTTGGGTGTGATAACGTAGGTGGAATTTGCAACGCGCTTAAGGCTGCCGCCAATAGCAAAGGTAACGCCGGAAAGGAAATCGATAATTCTTCTGATGGTTTCCTTGTTGGTATCCTCAAGATTGAGAACTACGGTACGGCGAGCCATAAGGTGCTGTGCGATACCGGTAACCGCCTCATACTTATCGGGCTTGATTATCTTCATTTCAAGAGATGCGGTGGAAGATACTCCGCCGGCAGGTCTGGAAACGGAAGAGGACTTGGTTTCCTTAACGGGAACCTCTTCATATTCCTCTTCAGTATAGTTCTCTTCTTCGTATTCGTCGTCAGGCTTAAAAAGGTTAGTAATGCTCTTCATGAATCCCATGATTGTTCCTCCGTTTATTAATCATTATTTTTTAATTATAATTTCTTTTTCCGAATATTGCGCTTCCGATACGGACCATATTTGACCCTTTCAAAACCGCAGTTTTATAATCTGAAGACATACCTACAGATATTATATCTATTCTATCACCAAATTTCGATTTTTTCAAGATGTCGGCGTATATTTTATGCAAAATATTATAGTATTCTTCCGTCTTTCCTACGGGCGGTACTGCCATCACACCTCTTATACGGATATGCCGGTGATTTTCAAGCGAAAGATAAAAGTCCAAAGCGTCCTCGGGATACACCCCCGATTTACCTTCTTCCTTACCGAGGTTTATCTCTATAAGGCAATCCATTATTTTTCCTATCTCCCCTGCCCGCTTTTCAATCTCGTTTGCAAGGGAGGGGCGGTCAAGAGATTGTATCATATCCGCCTTGTCAATAATGCTTTTTACCTTCCTGGTCTGAAGTCCGCCAATGATGTGAAAACGCACTCCTTCTTTTTTAAGAAGAGGATATTTTTCACACAATTCCTCGGGGCGGTTCTCACCGATATCGGTAATGCCGGCATCAATAGCGGCGTTTATAACCTCTGCGGGAACCGTTTTTGTAGCGGCTACAAGAGTAACGTTTTCCGGTAAAAAAGCTTTTATTTCATTAATGCTTTCCAGCATTTTGTTTATATCCGTCAAGATAACACCTTCCCTACGTAAAGGTCGGTTCCCGATACGATTATCATATCGTACAGAGAAAGCTTGGTCTCAGAAACGTATGACTTATGGTCCTTATCGGGAAGTGCACAGATGTATATGCCGTCGTCTTCGTACAAAACGTTTATTTCCTTGAACACTACGGTGTTTCCGTCAAGCACGTATACTCCTCTGGTTCCGTCAAGCACGCGGACTGCGGAAGCGGGAACGCGAAGTCCCTCATAGGTCTCCTTTACCACGCTTATGGTCTGACGGCGGGTAAAGCTCATTTCGGGAGGTATGGTCTTGGTAGAGAAAACCAAGATAATATCGTCTGTATCAGTTTGTGTAATAACCTTGGACAGCTTCATCTCGCACTTCAGATCCGAGGAATACGGGAATGAAACGGTATAATTATTTCCGACGGTATACAAGCCGAAATCGCTTCGGGTAGTCTTGCAGGCAATATACCAATATGCGGAGGTAACGATCTTACCTGCGGAGTTTTCCGCAAGACTCTCATCCGCGCCGGAGGAAACTATATCGTCAAAGCTGTCAAGGGTAAGAGACAGTACCGCATCAGTAGTAAAGGCATTTTCGTATCCATCGACAGTTGAATAATAATATCCGTCATCGGAAGCGAAGGTGGTATGCTTATCACCGGTAAAGGTGGATTCCAGACGGGATATTTCGGTACGGCAGGCATTTATCTGCATAGAATAATCTTTTACCGTCTGGGTAAGGGCAAGTCTTCGGTTTTCCTGCACCAAAAGCTCTGCGCCGGTACGGACTGCAGTATCGTAGCCGCCTCCGTAAACGCCACCCACCAATTCCAAAACCAGATCACTGATATTATTATCGATTATCTTGTGGTCGGAGATAGTATAACCG
Organism: Eubacteriales bacterium; assembly: GCA_045595785.1. Taxonomy (GTDB): domain Bacteria; phylum Bacillota; class Clostridia; order Oscillospirales; family CAG-382; genus SFLA01. The sequence continues at coordinate 44,395 of JAZOBE010000046.1, read as the reverse complement.
TTACCGACACCGCTTTTACGCAGTATCTCTATACGCTGCTTCAGTTCTTTGATTTTTTCCTGAGCGTCAGCATCCGCAGCCTCGCTGTAGGTCACGCAGACCTCGTCGCCGCGAAGAACCTTTTCACCGTCCTCAACCAAAAAGCTGTTGGTGCCCACCGAGCCGGAATCCAGCACAGTCTCGTCTCTGAACAAATAAGCGGTAAGCTCTGTCTTATACTCAGCCTGCTGTAAAAATGCGTTTTCCGTCTCAACGGTATCGCCTACAGACAGCATCAACTGAAGTAAAATGTAAAATATGATCGCAAGGGAGATAAGTGCCGATGCTGTTTGTTTTAATGCGTTTTTAACCATTCTTCACATATCCTTTGTGCAGACGAAAATCCTTTGTCACCGACGGAAACGGGAACAAGCTCCGTCATATGACCGAAGTAGGTTGTCTGCCTTTTGGCGTAATTTCTTGTATGCTGTTTTAGCTTTTCCACCGATTCATCCAGCGTACACTCACCATCGATAAACGGGAAAAATTCTTTGTATCCTATAGCCTGAGAAGCGGTGGGAGTATTTCTGAGTCCCATCTCGTCAAGACGCTTCACTTCATCCAAAAGCCCCGATTCCATCATAATATCCACCCTGCGATTGATACGGTCGTACATAACCTCGCGGGAGGGCGGAGTGAGATACAGCATAAGCGACTCAAAGGGCTTTTCGGAAACCAACGTCTCCTCCAGACGGGATTTAGTTTTGTCTCCCGAAAGGGCTATTTCTATTGCGCGGATAACTCTTTTTATATTGTTGGGATGTATTTTCTCTGCAGAAACGGGGTCCAGCTCCCTAAGCCGTGCGTGAAGCGCCTCCGCACCGTTATCCCGTGCATAAGCCTCATACTCACGGCGCTTGTCCTCATCAGCCGTTTCGGTCTCATAAAGTCTGCCGGAAACGAGAGTTTCGATATACATACCCGTTCCGCCGACGATTATGGGAGTTTTTCCCCGAGACGAAATATTCTCAACTGCCGCAAGGGCAAGAGAGCAAAACTCCGCCACGGAAAACTTCTCGTCAATATCGAGAATATCAATAAGATGGTGAGGTACGCCGTCCATCTCTGCCGTATCAGGCTTGGCAGTACCGATGTCCATACCACGGTACACCTGCATACTGTCACCGCTGATTATCTCACCGTCAAGAGCCTTTGCAAGCTTTATCCCCAGACCCGTTTTTCCCGATGCGGTAGGCCCGAGAATTACAATAACTTTTGTGTTCTTCATAACGGTTTATTTAATAAACAGCGCATCGCCGAAGGAGAAAAAGCGATATTGCTCCTTGACGGCGGTATTATATGCGTTCATTGCGTTTTCATATCCTGCAAAGGCGCAAATAAGCATAAGAAGTGTGCTTTCGGGCAGGTGGAAATTGGTTATCTGACAATCCACCGCCTTGAATTTATAGCCGGGATAGATAAATATTCCCGTCTCACCCTCAAAGGGATGAACTATACCGTTTTCATCGGTAACCGATTCAAGAGTTCGGGTACTGGTGGTACCTACGGAAATAATACGTCCCCCTGCTTTGCGGGCGGCGTTGATGCGCTCCGCCGTCTCGGCAGTGACCTTGATATATTCCGTATGCATCTTGTGGTCGGTTATCACATCCTCCTTAACGGGACGGAAGGTGCCAAGACCTACGTGAAGCAAAACTTTTTCTATATTCACGCCCATATTCTTTATCTTTTCAAGCAATTCGGGAGTGAAATGAAGTCCTGCAGTAGGCGCTGCGGCGCTGCCTTCATGAGTGGCATAAACGGTCTGATATCTGTTTTTATCCTCAAGACGCTTTGTTATATAAGGCGGAAGCGGCATTGAGCCGATCTCATCAAGTATTTCGGGAAACACACCGTCATATGTAAATCGGATCTCTCGGGTACCGCCTTCACATACTGCGATGACTTCACCCTTCAAAAGTCCGTTGCCGTAAATCACGGTATCGCCTACGCCCGTCTTTTTACCGGGACGAGTAAGACACTCCCAAACTTCACCGCTTTTATCGGTAACGCGGCGGAGAAGGACGGTCTCTATCTCCCCTGCACGCTTAGGATTAACACCGTAAATACGCGCGGGAATTACCTTCGTATCGTTGATGACCAAGGTATCACCGGGACGGAAATATTCGGTTATATCACAAAAATGCTTGTGCTCTATCTCACCGCTTGCTTTATCCAGCACCAGCATACGAGACATATCACGCTTGTCCGCAGGGGTCTGGGCAATAAGCTCCTCGGGAAGAGAATAAAAATATGTATTTAATCTGGTAAGATCCATTATCAACTAATCCTTATTCGGCATAAAATGTATATAGTAATCCACTATGTATATTCCACTATATTATACAATACTTAAAGCGGATTGTAAAGACCGTTGACACAGGAAAAGGAGATATTTTTTATGAAAAAACTTCCGCTTTTCCGCGGTGCGGGCACTGCGATGATAACCCCGTTTACAAAAGACCGGAAAATTGATTACGATGCGCTGAAAAGGCTAACGGATATTCAGACGGATGCAGGAATAAGTGCGCTTATCCTGTGCGGAACTACGGGCGAGGCGTCTACACTTTCACGGGAAGAAAGAATAGATATTACCGCATTCGTAAAAGAAAGAGTAAAGGACAAATGCGTTGTAATTACCGGTGCAGGCTGTAACAACGGCGAAAAGGCAGTGATGTTTGCCGAGGACGCAGTCAAAGCCGGAGCTGACGGTATTCTGGCGGTAACCCCCTATTATAACAAGACCACACAAAGAGGAATTATTGAATATTACAAGGCGATTTGCGGCGCTGTGGAAAAGCCTGTCATTGCTTACAACGTACCGAGCAGGACGGGACTTAATATTCTTCCGCAAACGGCAAAGGCGTTGAGCGAGATCCCTAACCTGAACGGCATAAAGGAAGCCAGCGGAAACATGGCGCAGATTACCGAAATAAGCGCACTATGCGGAAAAGAATTGCCTATATTTTCGGGAAGCGACGAAATAAACCTGCCAATACTTTCTATAGGCGGAATCGGACTTATTTCCGTGGTATCCAACGCCGAGCCCGTGAAAACGGCAGAAATGTGCAACAAATGGTTTTCAGGTGACGTTGAAGGTGCCAGAGAAATACAGCTTTCACTTATGCCTCTTATAAAACAGCTTTTTTCAAGCGTTAATCCCATCCCCATAAAAAAACTGCTGTACGAAAAAGGGCTGACAGAGTACGTACTCCGTCCGCCCTTATATGCAGAATAAATATTTTATTTTTCCAAAAAGATCTTCATAAGGTCCGGTCCCGTGGGAACGTACGGCCCGTCCTTGGCTTCCGCTTCGGTATACTTTCTTATAGGATATACCTGACGGCGGCTGTCGTAAATTATAAAGGGCACTTCCCCTCTTGCGTGGGTACGGGTGGAAACGGGCGTATAATGGTCGGGCATAAATAGTATGCGGTAATCCTCGCCCAAAGAGGACAGATACTCAAGCATAGGTGCCATTATTTGAGAATCCAGTTTTTCAATGGAAGTCTTTTTACCCACGGGGTTGCCCTGATGACCGTATTCATCGGGCGCCTCTACGTGGAGATATACAAAATCCTTGCCGCTTTCAAACTGCTTTTCCGCTTCCTTTTCCTTGGCACGGTAATCGGTATCGGTGCCCCCTGTAGCGCCTTCCACGTTGGGAACCTCCATTCCCGCGCACAGACCGATACCCTTAATAAGATCCACAGCGCAGACTACCGCGCCGTCAAGACCGAAAGTTTCCTTAAATGAAGGTAGGGCGGGATTTTTCCCGGGGCTCCACAGCCAAATGGAGTTTGCCTTTTTCTTACCCTCGGAAGCGCGCTTAAGGTTAACGGGATGGTTTTCCAAAAGCTCACGAGAACGTGCTTGTAGAGTAAGATAAGGCTCGGGAGGAAGATAAGATCCGATGCACTGCCCCATAATATCGTGAGGACGAGTAAAATCCTTAAAGCCGGTCCAATTATCCGTAATAAAGCAGTGGCGGTAAGAGATGCCGGTAAAGATCCTGTCAGTGCTGCCGACAAGCAGGTTTTTATCAAGATATTCAATAAGCTCTCTTGCCTCGGGAGTAGTTATCTCTCCTGCGGTGTTATCGTCCATAGTCAGAGACGCATACTCGCCCTCGCCTGTAAGGCACACCAGATTTGCGCGGATAGCCGCCTGGTCCTTACCCAGAGTTATGCCAAGGCTGACCGCCTCAAGAGGAGATCGGCCTGCAGAATATATCTCAGGCGGATAGCCCAGGATTGAAAGGTTTGCAGTATCGGATTCGGGCACCATATGGTCGGGTACGGTTTTACAAAGACCCATTATGCCCCCTGAAGCAAGACGGTCGATCGTAGGCTTGTACGCCGCCTCAAGGGGAGTTTTTCCATCGAGCTGCGGGCAGGCATAATCGCCCATACCATCGCCCAAAAGAACAAAATATTTCATTAAAAGCACCTCTTTTTGGTGAAAGATAAAAGCCGAAGTTGACAACGGCGAAAAATAGATATATACTTATGATCGAAGGAAGTGAAGCAAGGTGAAGATAGCGGTTATCGGATCAAGAAGCATAAAAAACGCAAATATATCCGAACATATTCCCAAGGAAGCTACCCATATAATAACCGGCGGTGCCGTGGGGATTGACCGTCTTGCCGAATATGAGGCAAAGAGACGGGGCATCTCACTGACTGTCTTCAAGCCCGATTATGATACCCACGGAAAAGCGGCACCTCTTGTGCGCAACAAGCTGATTGCAAAGGAATGCGATATGCTTATTGCATTTTGGGACGGCTCCTCCAGAGGAACCGTATTCACCTGGCGCTATGCGCAAGAGATAGGCAAGCCCGTAAAGATATACAGGATCATAAAACGATGAACAAAAATATTCCGCCCGCACCGAGAAATACCGGCGCAGGCGGAGTTTTTCTTTTTATGGCGTGAATTTATTTAATATAAACTATCTCACCGTGCTTGTCGGCACTTTCCATTTCCGCAAGGGCGATCTTTACGGTGTCGCGCGCAGATTCGGGAGTAGCTCTGTCTATCTTGCCGCCTGCAAGCAGGGTGTCTGCAAAATACTTAAGCTCGACATAATAGAAGTTTTCCTTATCGTAATCGGGAGTAACGTCCTTACCCTCGTTATCGATAACCTTAAGGCCGTTTTCGTCAAACCAAACGGTAGCCTTCTCAAAGTTTACGCGGAATATCTGGAAGAATCCGTTGCCCTTAAGAGTCCAGTCGTTCTGAGCGTTAACGGGACGCATATCCTCATAGATATAGTTGGTGGTACAGCAATCGTAAGCACTTTCGGGAAAAACGGTGTAGCCGTTGGTGGTAACAGCCTTGGGCATACCGAATACGTGGTTAACAGCGTCAACGTCATGAACGTGCTGGTCAAACAGCGCTCCGCCGCCCTTTTCACGCTTAAGAAGCCAATTCTCATAAGACCACAGAGGAGTTCCGCCGCCGCGGAAGAAGAAAGCAGAGTATGCCTTGCCGTAAATGCCGGTATCAACAAAACTCTTTAACGTATCGTACTGACCTGCGAAACGGAGGCACTGACCGATCATAAGATTCTTGCCGGTGCGCTTTGCAGTTTCGATCATCTTATTACATTCCTCAACGGAAGGAGCCATAGGCTTTTCACAGATTACGTTTATACCTGCCTCAAGGCACTTGCAGGTGCCCCAGCAATGGAGATAAGTAGGCAGAGCGATGGTAACCATATCCAGCTCTTCCTTTGCAAGCATCTCATCAAGATCGGTATAAAGGTTGAAGGATGCGAAATCGTATCCGTCTGCACCTACTTCGCCGATATTGAAATCTGCCTTGTAGTTGGTAAACTTTTTATCATCTATATCGCAAAGAGCGACTACTTTTATGGGATAACCCTCTTTTTCAAGTCTGAGATAGTTATCAAGATGTCCGCGGCCCATAGAGCCGATGCCGATCATAGCGGCGCGAAGAACTTTTGACATAGTATATTCTCCTTAAAGATTCATTATATTATCCATATCCGCAGAAAACATTTCAACAGCGGACTTAGTACTCATGCCCTCTTCGGTCCACATTTCGGTAGAAACAGGACCCTCGTATCCAACAGTCTTAAGTGCATCAAAGGTTGCCTTCCAATCAATGGTGCCTTCGTGGAGATAACAGAAGTTACCGCCTGCTTTATCAAAGCCCTTAACGTGTACACGGCGGATCTTCTCAGCCAGCACCTCTACCCAATGAGTCTGGAATCCGTCACGCTCGATATTGCCGGCATCAAAATATGCACCGACGCCTTCACCGCACTCGTCAATAAAACGACGCATTTCAAGGGGAGAAAGCAGAAACTTGTTCCAAACGTTTTCAACTGCAAGAACAATACCCTTTGCGCCGGCTTCCTTACCCAGAACCTTAAGACAGCTCTGTGCGTTTTCATAAGCGGTCTTGTAGCTTACGGTCTCGCTTACAACGCCGGGAACTACCAGAACGGTATCCATGCCCAGAACCTCACAAACATGGATCATCTTACGAATGACCTCCATACCCGCTTCACGAACAGCAGGGTCAGGCTCGGTAAGGCGCTTTTCCCAAAGCTCAGCGGAAACGATACCTACGGGAGTGATACCGTGCTTTTTAGCCAGCTCACCTACTGCGAGGATCTCCTCATCATCAGCATCGTTCCAGATGTTGGGATATGTGCCGCGCTTGGAATACATATTAAGCTCTGCATAATCAAAGCCCGCAGCCTTTATTTCGGCAAAAACCTCATCAAGAGGAATATCTTCGGTATATGTACAAATATTAATGGATTTAAGCATATTCTTCACCTTTATAGTAAATATATTTGCTAAAAAAGGGCGTGTCAAAAGACAGCCCTTTTAAGGTTTGTAAAAATTATTCGCAATCTTCTTCGCCGCAGCAGCAATCGCAATCACACTCGTCGTCATTGCAAACAACGTCAAGCTCAGCGTTGCAGGAAGGGCATATAACCTTTTCCATGTGCTCGATTTCTTCGGAATCGATATAGATCATTTCACCGCAAGCGGGGCACTCAAGCTCCTCTACGCAGTCACAGTCACAATCGCAATCACAGTCGCAATCGTCGCAATCATCACAATCGCAGTCGCAATCGTCCTCACACTCGTAGAAATCCTTTTCTACTTCGCCGAGGTCTTCGTCGATCTCTTCGATATAGTCGTTGAGCATAGCGGTCTCGTCCTCAAGATCCTGAACGGACAGAGCGAGATCCTCAAGCAGATCAAGAATAGCGGCAAAAAGCTTGCCTTCGTTGGAATTCTGGTCGTAGTTCATACCGTCAAGGAGACCCTTGAGGTAGGAAGCCTTTTCGGAAACAGTCATTTCAGTATTCCTTTCTGCGATTATACGCGTTCGAGATATTCACCTGTACGGGTGTCGATCTTAACTACGTCGCCTTCGTTAACGAAGATGGGCACTCTGATAACAGCGCCGGTCTCAACGGTAGCATTCTTAGTAACGTTGGTAGCGGTATTTCCCTTAACACCGGGTTCGGTCTCGGTGATCTCCAGTTCAACGAACATGGGAGGCTCTACAGAGAAAACACTGCCCTTGTAGGAAAGCAGTCTGCACTGATGACCTTCCTTAACGAACTTAAAGCTATCGGGAAGCTTATCGCTGTTAAGAGGGATCTGATCATAGGTCTGCATATCCATAAAGTAATAAAGGTCGCCATCGTTATAGGAATATTCCATATCCTTCTTTTCAACGGTAGCGGAGGGGAACTTTGCGGTGGGGTTGAAAGATGTCTCGATAACGGCACCGGTAATGACGTTTCTCATCTTGGTACGAACGAAAGCCGCACCTTTACCGGGTTTTACATGCTGGAATTCAACAACCTGCATAACCTGTCCGTCCATCTCGAAAGTAAGGCCGTTTCTGAAATCGCCGGCTGATAACATATATATCCTCCTTCGTCTGCTAAATTTCGCAGAACTCTTTTTTATCTCTTTCTATTCTAAACAATAAACGCGTTTTTGTCAACAGTTTTTTTTACAGTTCGATGAGTTCCTTGGGAGAATTTGTTAGATTTTCGCATCCGTTTTCGGTAATAAGTACCATATCCTCGATACGGCAGCCGCCAAATCCCTCGATATAAATACCGGGCTCGACCGTCATAATATTGCCGGGAACGAAAACATCTGTGCTTCTGGAAGAAAATCTGGGAGATTCGTGAATCTCAAGACCCAAGGAATGACCGAGAGAATGTCCGAACTTGCCCTCGTAGCCGCGGGAGTTGATATAATCTCTTGCAGCGGCATCTACGGAAGCGCCGTCAACGCCTGCCTTTGCGGCCGCGATACCGCGCTTTTGTGCTTCAAGAACGGTTTCGTAAATATCTCTGATCTTATCGTCTGCCTTGCCGAGAACTACGGTACGGGTCATATCCGAGCAATAGCCGTTATAACGTGCGCCGAAGTCCATGGTGAGGAAAGCATTTTCGGTAAGCGGCATATCCGTGGGAACGCCGTGAGGAAGAGAGCTGTTTTTGCCGGAAACCGCGATGGTCTCAAAGGCAAATCCGTCTGCACCGTTTCTTCTCATTGCATATTCCAATTCTGCCGCAACCTCTTTTTCGGTTACGCCTGCACGAATAAAGTTAAGTACGTGAAGGAAAGCTTTATCGGTAATTTTTTGTGCCGCGCGGATATTTTCAACTTCCTTTGCGGTCTTTACTCTGCGGAACTCACCGCAGATATCGCTTACACCCTCAAACTTTACGGAAGCAAAGAAATCGGAAAGTGCTTTTTCTCTTGCAACCGTGGTACGGTTACTGTCAAAGCAAACGTTGGTTATACCCTTTTTCTCAAACATCTCACCCAGAATATGGAAAGAGCTTCTGTCAAGCAGGTAAAGATTAACGTCTGCAGGGAGTACTCCGTCCTTCTTTGCGCGGTCAGCTGCCTCAAAATAACGGGAGTCTATTACAAGGGCTGTCTCCTTTTCATCTACCAACAAAAATCCGTCAGTAGAGAAAAAGCCGCTGATATAATGCATATTTACTTCGTCAAAGAACAAAGCCGCATCGTATCCCAAAGCGGATATTTTATCAAAAACTTTTCTTCCGTTCATTATTTTGCCTCCTTAATAAGCTTGGCTATCTCCTGCTTGGTATACTTGTATTTTTTACCGCAGAATTGGCAGGTCATTTCTGTCTGCTCGTCGTTTTCGTAAATATCGGTAAGCTCCTTTTTACCCAGGGAGACCAGCGCACGGTCGGTACGCTCACGGGAGCAGTTACATTCATAACCGTTCTCGATCTCGTCAAAAACATCGTATTCGATACCGTCAAGATAAACGGCAAGTATCTCCTCCAGAGTCTTTTCCGCCAGCATCTTGGTTATGGGCGGTGCGGAGGATGCGTTTTTCTCTAAAATTTCGGTAACGGCAGGATCTGCGAAGGGGAGCAGCTGGATAAGCGCACCGCCTGCACAGGCACAGGTACGGTCTCTGTCAACCAAAACGCCCAAAGCACAAACTGTGGGCACCTGCTCGCTGTTTGCGTAGTAGGATGCTATATCCTCTGCAACCTCACCGCTTACAATGTTTGCAATACCCACGTAAGGCTCCTCGCCACCGGTATCGCGGAGGACGTACATAAGTCCCTTTCCGATACAACAGCCTACGTTAAGCTTTCCGTCGGGACGGAGCGGAAGATCGCAATCGGGATTCTGAATAATGCCGCGGACGTTACCCTTCCAATCGGAAGAAGCGGTAACCGAGCCGCCCTCACCGTCACCCTTAAAGCGGACGGTAAGAGAATCCTCTTCCTCACCGAGAAGAGTACCCATCATTGATGCGGCGGTAAGCACTCTGCCCAGCGCCGCGGTAGCGGTAGGCTCTGTGCGGTGTATATTAATTGCTTCGTTAACTATATCACGGGTATCGGCAATAAGCGCGCGTGCGCTTCCGTCCCGTGTCATGGCACGTATTACTCTGCTCATTCTTCCTCACCGCCGCAATGCTCATCGTGAAGGTGACAGCAGGAGCAGTCTCCGCTGCAGCCGGGAACCTCTTTGTCTATTCCCTTGCGCTTGTAATAATCCGCAACTGCCGCACGAACAGCCTCTTCGGCAAGCACGGAGCAGTGAAGCTTTACGGGAGGCAGACCGTCCAACGCCTCAACAACTGCTTTGTTGGAAAGCTCAAGCGCTTCGTCAACACTCTTGCCCTTAATAAGCTCGGTAGCCATGGAGCTGGTTGCGATAGCGGAAGCGCAGCCGTAGGTGTTGAACTTAACGTCTGTGATAATACCGTTATCATCCACCTTAAGATAGATCTTCATTATATCGCCGCATTTTGCGTTGCCGACCTCACCGATACCGTCTGCATCTTCAATTTTGCCCACGTTACGGGGATTCTGAAAATGGTCCATTACTTTTTCGCTGTATATCATAATTAATTCTCCTCTTTAACTATCTTTTCCCAAACGGGGGACATTTCTCTTAAATATTTAACAATTCCGGGAACGGTATCAAGCACGTAGTCTACCTCTTCCTCGGTGGTATACTCAGACAAGGACAAACGAAGGGAGCCGTGGGCTATTTCGTGTATAAGTCCTATTGCAAGAAGCACGTGGCTGGGGTCCAAGGAGCCGGATGTGCAGGCGCTTCCGCTGGAAGCACAGATTCCCTTTGCGTCCAGCCAGAGCAGGAGCGACTCGCCCTCAATACCCTCAAAGCAAACGGACACGTTGTTGGGAACACGGTCTTCCCTGCCGCCGTTAAGACGGGTACGCTCTACCTTAAGCAATCCGTCAATAAGCTTATCTCTTAAAGGAACGATCTTTGCGGCGTTGGTCTCCATATTCTCGACAGTCTCTTTAAGTGCCGCCGCCATACCGCATATACCGGGAATATTCTCGGTTCCCGCGCGGCGTCCGCTTTCCTGCGCGCCGCCGTTTATAAGGTTGGGCAGGCGCACACCCTTGCGAACGTACAAAGCACCCACGCCCTTGGGACCGTGGAACTTATGTCCCGAAAGGGACAGCATATCTATATTCATTTCCTTTACGTTAACGGGGATATGACCTACCGCCTGAACAGCATCGGTATGAAAAAGCACGCCCTTTTCACGGCAGACCTTGCCGATCTCCGCTATAGGCTGAATTGTGCCTATTTCGTTGTTGGCGAACATAACCGTCACAAGCGCAGTGTTTTCTGTAATAGCATCAGCCACCTGAGAAGCGGTTACGTAGCCCAGATTATTAACGGGAAGAAGAGTTACCTTGAATCCCTCTTTCTCAAGAGCATTAAGGGTATGCAACACTGCGTGATGCTCAATAGCGGTGGATATTATCTCGGTTTTTCCTTTGGCTTTCATAGCCTTTGCCGCACCGATAATTGCCCAGTTATCGCTTTCGCTTCCGCCGGAGGTAAAATATATTTCGTTTTTATCAGCACCCAAAGCAGCCGCAACGTCCGCTCTGGCTTTATCAAGTAAAAAGAAGGCTTCTCTGCCTGCGCCGTGGAGTGAGGACGGATTTCCGTAAACCTCCCACGCCTGCTGTATGGCTTGGACTGCCGCAGGAGAGATTGCGGTTGTCGCCGCATTATCCATATATATACGTTTCATCAGACATTCTCCTTTCGATTAAACGGTCGTTTAATCTTTATCAATATTATTATACCCCGAAGAACGGGAAAGTCAAGTACTTTTGTTGACATTTGGAAGAAATATGGATATAATATTTGAAGAAAGGGCGTGTTTATATGGAAAAAGACACATTCGTTACGGCGGCAGACAGCTTTAAGCTGCTTTCGGATGCTACCCGTCTTAAAATATTTCATTATTTATGCCATGCAGAAGCAAGTGTTCAAAACACTGCGGAGGCGGTGGGAATGTCCTCACCTGCAGTAAGCCATCACCTTAAATTACTTAAAGATGCAGGTCTGCTTAAGGTGCGCAGAAGCGGCAGAGAGGTGTTGTACTCAATTTCGGACAACTGCCTGGCAAACGTTATTAAAAACACTATCGGAAGCCTGCTTCGCTGCTCAAGCTGTGACCGCGGAAGTTGCGAGTAAATCCCCCCAAGAAAGGTTTTTCGATATGTAGGGGCGATTCACGAATCGCCCGCAACAGACGGTATGTTTCACGGAAAAACGCTTTCTCGGGGACCCCGAAAACTGAGCATCCCAAATAGTAAATTCGCGTAAAAAAGAGGCTGCGAAGCCTCTTTTATTTTTGATATCTGTTGCAATAAATCTACAACTATGTTATAATTTAAAAAAAGGAGGTACAGTATGGAAAGATTAATTTGCAAGTCATTACTATGGGCGATAGGTCTAAATACTGATGAAGATTATAACAAAATCCTTGATGAAATGTTCCTTGTAAACTCTAACAATAGTATTCTTTTAGACTTAGAGTATTGTTCTTCCGACCGTGGTGCTACCTTTAGTATTTTACAAAATTTTTGGGAATATGAATGTGACTGTTTTTCTGTAGAAACTTTTGGCAAGTGCTTACTTGAAGATTTAAAAACAATTTATTTTTCAAATATATTTTCAATCGAAAATTTCGCAAACATGTGTAATACTTTGTGGCATCACTTGCCCAGCGAGCTTAACACAATAGAACCGTTTCATACATTAAGTTATGCTGATGACCCATTGTCTTGGAATGATGAAGAACAAACACGAAAACTTTATGAAGAGTTATTTGAGTTCTATAAATAATTTCCCACTTTCCCCCAAAAAAACATGATACAAAACTAAAAGCTGTGTAGAAATTTCTACACAGCTTTTTACTATTCTCAAAAGCACGACGCTTGATCTCGTTTTTGTCTTTTCTATGCAGCTTTATCAAGCTTAAAGGTGAGAGTCTTATACTCGCCTCTGTGGTAGACCTTAACGGTAACCTGCTGGCCTGCGGAGCATTTTGCAAGCTCGGCAGCAAGGTCTTCCTTGCTCTTTAAGGTTTTGCCGTTAAATTCGGTGATGATATCGTAAATCTCAAGTCCTGCTTCATAGATGGCGGTGCCGGGCGTAACCTCGGTAACGTAAACTCCGTCGGGAGCATCGTCAGAAATAAATCTGCCGTACTCAACACTGTTGCGTGCATCGGAAACCGACATGACGGTAATATGCAGCTTGGGAGATGTCTTTACAAAATCCGTATCGCTGTCATCGGGAAGCTCGCCATACTTAACCAAAAGCTCAAATACCTCTACAGCGTCGCTGATGGGAATACTGAAGCCAATACCCTCGTATTCGTTCATAAGCTTAAGGGTGTTTATGCCGATGACCTGACCGTTTATATTAAAGAGAGGACCGCCGGAGTTGCCGGGGTTGATGGATGCATCGGTCTGGATGAGTGTCATGGTCTTGACTACGTTGCCGTAATCGTCGGTACATTCAACGTCTCTGGCAAGTCCGGAAACGACGCCGGAGGTCATGGTGCCTGCAAGAGAAATATCATAAGGAGTGCCGATAGCCACAACGGGCTCGCCTACGGAAACCTTAGCGGAATCTCCAAGCTGGGCAGGGATAAGATTTTTCGCTTCTATACGAAGAACCGCAAGGTCGGTAGCGGAATCCGAGCCGATAAGCTTTGCTTCGTACTCTTTTCCGTCATAAAACTGAACGGTAATATGGTCCGCATCCTCAATAACGTGATGATTGGTAGCGATATATCCGTCTGCGCTGAGAACGAATCCGCTTCCCAAAGCGTAGCCGCTGTTTCTGTCATAGGTACAGATTATGGAAACACAGCTTACCGAGCATTTTTCATAAAGCTGTGTATATACCGTGGAGACCTTATCGTAGTCGGTAATATTAAGGTCAAGCTCGGGGTTATCGGTGGGAGTCAGGCTTACTTCGTCCTCACTTGTATTATTGTTATTGTTTCCGTGAACAGAACCGAAAATGTCCGAAACGTCACCATAACCGGGAATAGAAGGGAGATCCAGCCCTCTGAGAAGCAGAGTAAAGCAGAGCAAGGTTACCAGAAGTAAAACTATTCCGCCTGTAACCAGTCCGAACACCAAAAGCTTTTTGCTCTTGCGCTTGGGGGATGCGCCCGCCTGCCAGTTGTTTGCGTACTTTCTGTTGGGATCGTAAGGCTGCCATCCGTCAGGCGCGTGAGGAGGATAAGCTCTCGCCTGCGGCTCCTCGGTTACGGAAGCTTCCTCGGTTACTTCCTCCGACGCGGGAGTATTTTCCCCGATTACATCAGAAGTTTGATTCTCAGTATTATTATCTTTTTCAAATTCGTTCATTAACGTTGCCTCCTTTGGATGTAAGATTTATACACCCGTAAACTTAAACCCGTCTTAATCCCGCGGTGGTAATCATCTGTGTAGAAAGCGGAAGAGTAAAGCGGAAGCTGGTGTAACTGCCCTGCTCCGACGATACGGTTATGCCTTCTCCGTGGGAAGCCAGATTTGTTTTTACTATATACAAGCCCAGACCCATACCGGTTTTATCAAGTCCGCGGCTTCTGTCACTTTTATAAAAACGCTCAAACAGTAAAGGAATCTCGTCTTTGGGAATACCCTCACCGGTATTGCGTATTTCAAAAAATACCTTTTTGCCCTCTTTGCCGATACTTATAGCGATAGTACCGCCCTCGTTACAGAATTTAACCGCATTTTCCGTAAGGTTGTAAACCACCTGATGTATGGAATCCGAATCTGCGGTGACAAACATATCCTCATCGCAATTAAACTCTATTTCAATATTCTTTTCGTCTATTCTGCCGCCCAGACTGATAAGCGCCTGACGTGCTTTTTCGGTAAGATTAAATCTTACGGGATTTATATTTCCTTTACCGGCTCTTGACATTTCAAGCAGAGAAGACACCAGACGGGAAAGACGGTGTGTCTCCGACGAAATGATCTCAAGATAATGATGCTGTTTTTCGGGAGGAATAGTGCCGTCCAAAAGTCCATCCGCAAAGCCTGCAATAGTGGTCATGGGAGTGCGGAGATCGTGGGAAACGTTTGCGATAAACGTGTTGCGGTTTTCCTCAGTCTTGCTCAACGAATCCGCCATATAGTTCATTGCCCGTGAAAGTGTGGCAATTTCATCCTGACCCTGCACGGGAATACGCTCGGTAAAATCACCCAATGCGTACTGTGCGGCGGCGTGGCTTGCTTTTTTGATAGGCGCAGTAATACGCTCGGACACTATATATACACCGATAAGTATTGCAAGAAACACCCAAAGCGATATTGCCGCAAAAAGCTTGATCACTCTGGAAACAAAGCCTGCATCGGTAATATTCGAGGTGGTGACCAGAATAATACCATCGGGCACGCTGTCGTTACCGGCAATAATATAAAAATAATTAAGAGATTTGTGCTTGAGCAACCCGTTAAGGTCGGAAATGGTATATTTACTTCCGCCGCTTAAAATATCCTGCGCCACCTCGGAGGAAAGACCGGTATAAACCACGGTGTTGCCCAGAAGAAACTCACCCTCGCAATCAAAAATATAAATATCCGAAGCAGACATTTTGGAAATGCTTACGATATTTTCTTTTATCTCACTTCGATGGGCGGAAATGATCTTATCAAGATCATTTATCCCAGTAACCGCAGAAAGCGTCTTTATATTGGTGGCAACGCTGTGGGCGGTACGCTGCATCAGCGTGTCTCTCGTATCCATGGAGTTATTGGTAAGCACTGCGGAAAGGATAAAGCCCAGCAAAATAAAGCACACGAATATTATTGCCGCCACGGCAGTTAAATACCGGGTAAATATACTTTTGAACATATTCCTTTTACCTTCCCTTTCTTTGCTTTTCCATATTGTACCACACTTATATAAAAAAATCAAACCATAATGTTGTAAACTATTTGTAACAATCCCCCACAAAAGTTTTTTTAGGCAAGTAGGGGCGATTCACGAATCGCCCGTAAAAGACGTAATTGCATTCAAAAAAAACACTTTTGCGGGGACCCCGAAAAAAGAATACCCCACAAATCTGCGATTTGCGGGGACCCCGAAAAAAGCACCCCTAAAAAATATCCCCCGAGGGGTTACTCGGGGAGTGTTACATTATGTAAACAATTTTAACTATTTAAAATATACGTATCGTTTAATTCTTTTCCTAAAGCACTGGCTTGCTGTGAGGAAAGAAAAGTAACGCGAAGGTCTGATCTTTCAACAAAACCGTAATGATCATATTTTTTCAAGAGACGATAGCAAGTTTCTCTGTACTCGTCTGCAATAGAATCGGTAAGTCCGTCGCAAATGATAATAAAACTGACTGTGACATACTGCAAAAGCACGTATTTAACACTGCAACGCCTATCATTTTTCAACGTGTTCCTCAAATCATCGATAGCGTGTCCGTAAGCATAGTTGATCCGAGATTTTCTGAGGTTTTCGGGGAAAAGATGTACTTCAGGGTAATCGCTTTCAATATAGCCGAAACTTTCAAGATAACAAGAAATAACTTGTTTTTCGTCCCAAACAGCGTCGTTATCCACCCAGACATACAGCGAGAAAATCGTTTCGCTATTTTTTAAAAACACAGTCTGCCGTACCACAACACCGAATTTTAATAGGATGTTCTTTTTAAATACCTCTTCTTGCAGAGAAAAAATATTATTTTCAGGAAAGCTAATATCTATGTATTCTTTTAGCATAGTTTTCAGTTCCTCCTTTTTATCTTTATCTTAAAAGATATTTTATCATATACCCATGCATCTTGTCAACACAAAACCCGTGACGATATCACGGGTTTTACAAATTATTAATCCAAAATATTCTTTTGTGCGGTGAATACCAAAGCCGTATTATCCACGTGGGAAGCAAAGCTTTCGTATACGGGAGAATCTTGAGGAACGAGAGTTTTGAGCGCTTCAAAGGCAGTAATGACATCTGCGAGATAGCTTTCTTTTTCCCTTACGGTTTTTCCCTCGGGGTCAAATTCCCCGTACTTCGCCTGGATATCGGAAATCGCGAAGGAAATGGCAGAATAATCCGCATTATGCAGATATTTATAAACCTTCTCGATAATAAACTCATACTGTTCGCAATATGCGGAAACGGTTTTTCCGTACATATCGGTTGTAACGGCACTGTCGCGGTAAAGCTGACGCTTATAGGTTGAATCAAAATTGAAATTCTGAATATATTCCAGTGCGAAAATCGAGTTGCCTGCCGCACCGATGTTGTAGGAATATCCTATTTGCGCACGGATTACATCGTCATTCTGTCCGTCATAGGTGCCGACGCCGAGAATTACACGGCAATCGTCTCCTGCGATACCCATAATTTCATCGCCGTATTTAATATGTCCCGCAAGGTCTGCGGAATATATCATGGGATATATCTCGTCCACTATTCCCTGCTCTATCCAAGCGGAAACATCCTGGAAAACATATTTTTCTCTGTCTCCGCCGCCTGCGAAGCAGGTGCAGGAGAAGGTCAGACCGTACTGCTTTACAAGCTCGGACGCCTCTGCCGCAAAGGAGGTTACGATGTCACATCTGAACTTACACCACTCATCCCACAGCTCGTGAGTGATAGGCATGGTCTTGGGATTAAAGGATATACCGTATTTTTTCATAAACGCGGCGGTAATATCATCGTTATACCCGTGGTCCTCATATCTGTCAGCGCTGTAATAGGTAGGCAGAGGGAAGCGGATATAGTCAAGCTGGATACCGTCCACATCGTATTTTTCGCATACCTCACGGATAATTTCAAGATTCCATGCCCGAACCTCCTTATCATAGGGGTTGAGGGTATAGCTGGGAGTATCATAAAAATAAGCCACGTTTCTGCCGGTTTTGGATATAAGCAGCTTATCCGCAAAATGGTTTACATAATGTTCTTCGAGGTATGCGTCAGAGGGGTTCTGAGTATTGAAGCAGCAGTACATAAAATACACCTGCATTCCCCTTGCGTGGCATTCGTCGATATAAGCCTTAAGCATATCCGCCTGCAAATCGGGATGACGGGTAAGATGCTCTACCTCGGTATAATAAAGTGCGTAGGAATCTCTGTAGGGAGAAAGAATAAGACGGTTTATTCCAAGGGAGTGGGCATATTCCACTATATGCTTAACGTCCTCAACGTCATTTTCATAATGAACCACCCAAGCGGCGCGGTCCTGCACCAGAAGGGAGGGCACGCAGGCAGACTCCAGCTTTTCTACACTGTCTTTAAGAGAAGCAAAAGCGGCAGGATCGGTAAGTGCCGATTCAGATGATTTTTTTGCCGTTTCCGAAAGCCGGTACGCATATTCGTAGTCGATAAGAGCCAGCTGTTCTTTGCATTCCTCCAGCTTACCAAGCACATTATCAAGACGGGTCTTGTATTCGTTTACGGAAACATCCGTATTACCGAACAGATAAAAAGCGGAAATTTCCTCTTTGAAGATCACACGCTGACCGATTTGATAAAAACGGGTAAGCTCCTGCTTTTTATCACCCACGGCGGAAATAACGTAACCTCCATCGGGTACGGAAGTGTTGCCGCCTGATGATGCGGAAAGGATAAAACCGTTTTCATCCACCGCAAGTTCAAGCGCATTTTCGGCAGCGGGAGTTTTGGAAACACCCGAATATACGGTGATATATTTGTTTTCCTCTGTTTTTTCGTAAGCAACGTCGGTTATTTTACGGAAGAAATAATAAGTCTCCTTAGAGATACGTTTTGCTGTAGAGCCCTCTTCAAGTCGAAGCATATATGAGGCATACAAGCTGTTGCCCGAAGAAAGAACAAAGCCGCCCTCGGGAATGTCGGTATTGCCGGAAACGCCTTCAACACCCATTTCGGTTACGGAAACAATGTTACCGTCTTTGTCAAAAGCCGCCTCAACACCCCAGACGTTGGTGCGTGTGCTGTCCCAGAAGAAATCGCTGTCGTACACCACGGCAGTGGCAAACGAGGTGCGGCTTTCGTTATGGAAAACGGTTTCCACCATGCGCTTTTCGTCAAGCAAAACGTAATTTGCCGGAGTGGTTACAGCTTCAAACGACACAGTTTCAACGCTGTCACCAACCTTGATACTTTTTGCCGCCTCGCAGGCGTCCTTGCCGTTAAAGGAAATTGCGTATCCTGCAGGATACGGCAAAACGGTGCGGACGTTTATATCGCCTACGTAGGCAACAACTCCGTCGAAAACAAACACATCAACAAAATCAAAATCTCTTGCGGGAGAAAGGGCAAGTCCTGCTCTTTCATCGTATACGTATATTCCCTCTTCGGCGGTTTCGGGATTAAGCGAATTTATACCGAACGGCGTATTTCCGATTACCGCAACCATACCCGTTCCGTAGGGAGAAATAAGATCGCTGTTGTTTACATAATACGTTTCTTTTTCCTTCATACACGCCTTTGCAAAGCCAATGGCATAGGGCTCGGACAGCATAAGCGTAAACGCCTTCCCGTCAGTCTTCTCGGCATCAAAGGTATTTGTTTTGAATTCACCCTTAGAGTTGCGTGTACAGGTAACGGCAAAATATCCGTCCGGCACCGAGACTCGGTTTGTCGCAGAGGGCGAAAAGAGGGCGTTGGTAACCGTTTCAAAGTCCGCAGGGTCCTTGTGAGAAAGAATAAATCCGGTAATTCCCGTGGGATCGGTTACGGAGGCGCAGCCGTAAATATCAATATATTCGGGCATATCAAAACCCGAAACTGTAAAATCTTCAGATGGTTCTCCTCCGCCTACAAAAAGGCTGAAGCCGTTAGTGGGGATTACACATCTATCACCCTTTTCAACGGAATACGAATCCTTTATTGTCTCTTGTCCCTTTTGATAGCACAGATATACCGCGCCGTCTGAAGGAGCGGTGTAAACGGGAGTAGGCTGTCCTTCGGGAGCGTAGTCTCTGTCAAGCAAAGCGGTATCCGAAAGGGAATTGTGAGTTTTAACATATATCTCCTCACCCGAGATATTCACGGTAATATCCGTTTTTTCACCCGAGCAAGCAGACAAAGCAAAAGCAAATATAAACGCACAAAGCGCAATGAGAATCAGTTTTTTCAATTCACACACCTCCGATGAAGAAATGATAGCACAAACCGACACTTTTTTCAATATTCTCGGAACCCTTTTTTCGAAAAAGCATAATATGATAACAGATATTCAAATTTTCAGGAGGATAAATATGATTGACAGAAACAATTCCTGCAGCAGACCTACCGAGCAGGTCTGTGTCAGCGTTAACAGAATATTTGATTCTGCGCGGGATAAGGATTGCCTTGAAGACCTTAAGGTTCAGTTTACCGATACCGCGCAGGACGTTATAGATCATGCAACGGCAGTAAGAACAAAGTGCGTGGACGTTGTCTCCACAAGTATTACGGTTGAGGATATTCCCTTTAACTGCGGATTTTACCACGTTACGGTAAGATATTACTTCTGCGTTAAGCTGGAAGTATGCGTATGCAACGGCAGATCGGTAGAAGTTGAAGGTCTTGCCGCATACGATAAAAAGATAATTCTTTTCGGCAGCGAAAAGGATGTGGCTGTGTTTACGTCCGACTCTGCCAACAACGATTTTTGTGCTGTTCCCCAGTGTCTGGGCTGTAATACCCAGTGTGCGCTTCCCACAGTAGTGGTTGAGGTGGCGCATCCCGTCAGCCTTGATACCAAGCTGGTGGAAAAATGCCGTCCCTTCGGTAATTGCTGTATGACCTGCGATTGTATTCCCGAAACCCTGCGCCAGCGGTTTAACGGCTGCTTCAAGGAGGGTATCGGCACTCAGAACGTTTACGTTTCATTGGGCGTGTTCTCGGTCATCCGTATGGAGCGCCAGGTTCAGATTATGATTCCCGCCGCACAGCTGGTATTGCCCGAAAGAGACTCTACCCCCGTTTCCGGCGGAAGCGATCCCTGCAGCGTGTTTGAAAAAATGTGCTTCCCCTGCGATTCATTTATGCCGGTAAGCGACCCCAACAATATGAGCTGCTGTAATACAAACAGCGGCTGCGGCAACGGATGTAACAAAAAATAGCAAAGAAAAAGCCGGAGAACATCCGGCTTTTATTTTATCCTTTCAACAAATGGTCCGACATAAACTGTCTTACCTCCGCTTCCTTTGGAAGCGAGCTAAGCGCGCCTACCTTAGTGGTAGTCAAAGCGCCGACTGCGTTACCGTATTTAACTGCACGGTAAATATCACCCGAACGCATATACTCAACTGCAAGGGCGGCGGTAAATGCATCTCCTGCGGCGGTGGTATCAACAGCGTCTACTTCATATCCTTCGACAATATCGCAATACTTTCCGTCATAGATAAATGCGCCTCTTTCACCCAGCTTAAGTACCACGTATTTAATATCCACCTTGTTGGAAAGCTGGATAGCGGCACGGAGACAATCATCAGGCGTGTTGGGACGGATACCCGTAAGCACCGCAGTCTCGGTCTCGTTGGGAGAGAAAACCTCTACCTGTTGCAGCTTGGAAAGAGGAAAATCGGGAATGGCGGGACCTGCGTCTATAAACAGAGGCAGATTCTCATCAGCCGCCAGCCTCGCTGTGGTAATGACCTGCTTTTCACCGCACTCGAACTGGGTAAGCACACCGTCCGGATAGCTTAAAAAAGAGTTCTCGATATCTGTATCGTTAATATTTCTGTTTGCGCCGGGGAACACGATTATGCGGTTATCTCCCGTTTTTTCCAGCATAACGATAGCAAGTCCCGTCTGTTCGGCACGGTCCACCTTTATATAACGGGAATCCACGTTGTTTTCCGCATAAATACGAAGTAATCGGTCTCCGTAAGCATCATCGCCCACACGGGTGCAGAACACTACCTCGCTACCCAACCGTGCAGCGGCGACAGCGGCGTTTGCGCCTTTTCCGCCGGGGACGTAAGCATACTCGCCTTCACTTATCATAGTCTCTCCGCGGGAAGGCACGTAAGGCGTTTTTACAAGAAAATCAATATTTGCGGTACCTACTGTAAGTAAACGCTTGCTTGCCATACAAAAACCAACCTCTTTTCTGCATTTTATCACGTTTATTTTACATTATTCGGCTGTTTTTGTCAACTGTTTTGTTTCAAGATATTTCCGTCTTGTTGCCGCTCCGCCTCGGATATGCCGTTCAAGACGGTTTTTCTCAAACACCTTGCTTACGTCAGTATATAAAACAGGGTCGTTTTTTCTTAATCTTGCGCTTACATCCTTGTGCACCGTGCTTTTGCTTATTCCGAATCTTTGCGCCGCCGCACGGACAGTACACCCCGTCTTAACTATGTATTCCCCTATTTCCCGCGAGCGGAGATGGATATCTGTTTCCATACTGTTCCCCTTTTCCCTTTTTGTACACTATATGAAAGGAAAAATAAAAAAAGTACAAACGCAAAACTCCCCTTGCAAAACGAAAAAAATATGTTATACTACATTTTGGGAGATGATGTTGAAAATGGCAATTTTAGTAACAGGCGGATGCGGATATATTGGATCCCATACCGTAGTTGAATTAATTAAAAACGGTTATGAAGCGGTTATCGTAGATAATTTATATAATTCCGATATAAGCGCTATTGACAGTATTGAAAAAATCACCGGAGTAAAGCCTGTTTTTTATAACTGCGATATAAGAGACAGAGAAGGTCTGGAAAAGATTTTCGGTGAAAACGATATTGAGGCGGTAATACATTTTGCAGGTCTTAAGGCTGTAGGCGAATCTGTGGCAAAGCCGCTTATGTACTATGATAACAACGTTGGCGGCACCGTGAATTTGGTTGACGTAATGTTGGCGCACGGAGTAAAGAAGATAGTATTCTCATCCTCTGCCACCGTATACGGTGATCCTGACAGAGTGCCTATTACCGAGGATTGCTCCTTGCATCCCACCAATCCTTACGGAAACACAAAGTATATGGTTGAGCTTATTCTTCGTGACGTGTGCGTGTCCGACCCTGAATTTTCCGCAGTATTGCTGAGATATTTCAACCCTATCGGCGCACACGAAAGCGGTCTTATCGGTGAAAAGCCCAACGGTATTCCCAACAACCTTATGCCCAGAATAATCCGTGTGGCAAAGGGTGAGGCGGACGCCATTACCGTATTCGGCAAGGATTACCCCACTCCCGACGGAACGGGTGTAAGAGATTATATACACGTTGTTGACCTTGCGGAAGGACATATAAAGGCGCTGCGCGCAATGAAGGCAGGCGCAAAGGCGTATAATCTTGGAACCGGTACGGGATATTCGGTTCTGGATATTATAAATGCTTTTGAGAAGGCAAGCGGAATAAAGATAAAGACTCTTGATTGCCCCCGCAGGCCCGGTGATATTGCCACCTGCTATTCCGACCCGTCGGCGGCAGAGACCGAGCTTGACTGGAAGGCTGACAAAACCTTGGAGGAAATGTGCGTTTCCTCTTGGAACTTCGCAAAAGATAAATAAAAATATTGTTGACATAAACGGAATGTTGTGTTAAAATCAGTAACGTATAGAAGTTATATTATAGGAGGAGCTTATCAATGAGCAGAATCAAGACTATCGAAACCAAGAACATTACCGAAACCGTTAAGAACGGCGGCTGCGGCGAATGCCAGACTTCTTGCCAGTCCGCTTGCAAGACCTCTTGCGGCGTTGCTAACCAGAAGTGCGAAAACACCAAGAAATAAGTTTTAGTACGTTTTCATAAACGCTGCCTGAGAATGGCAGCGTTTGTGTTGTATACGGGGAGAAGAAGTATGGTTCATCAGTATAAATTAAACGGATACAACATCGTGCTGGATACCTGCAGCGGTTCTGTACATACCGTGGACGATGTGGCTTACGACATAATAGAAAAATACAAAACAAACACCGCAGAAGAGATAATTGCGGATATTACCGCGCGGTATGAGGGTATTACCGATGCGGACGTAACCGAATGTCTTGAGGACGTGCGCGCCTTGGAGCAGGCGGGAAAGCTGTTTTCCGAGGACAAGTACGAGGCGCTTGCTTATGAATACAAAAACAACGTTAACGTAGTCAAGGCCCTTTGTCTCCACGTTGCCCACACCTGTAATCTCAACTGTTCTTACTGCTTTGCAAGCCAGGGCAAATATCAGGGCGACAGAGCGCTTATGACCTTTGAGGTAGGCAAGCAGGCGTTTGATTTTCTTATTGCCAATTCCGGAACCAGAAGAAATCTTGAAGTAGACTTCTTCGGCGGCGAGCCTCTTATGAATTGGGACGTGGTCAAGCAGCTTGTTGCGTATGCAAGAAGCGTTGAGAAGGAGCACAACAAGAACTTCCGCTTTACCCTTACCACTAATGGCGTGCTGATAGATGACGAGATAATTGATTTTCTTAACAAGGAAATGAGCAACGTGGTGCTCAGTCTTGACGGACGCAAGTGTGTGCATGACAGATTCCGTGTGGATTATGCGGGAAAAGGCAGCTATGAAAAGATAGTTCCCAAATTCAAGCGTCTTGTGGAAATGAGAAACCACAAGGATTATTATATGCGCGGTACCTTTACCCACCACAACGTAGATTTTACCGAGGATATTTTCCATATGGCAGACCTGGGATTTACCGAACTCAGTATGGAGCCAGTGGTTTGCGCACCCGATGATCCCTGCGCACTTACCGAGGAGGATCTGCCTAAGGTAAAAGAGCAGTACGAGATACTTGCAAAGGAAATGATAAAGCGCAAGAAGGAAGGCAGACCCTTTACCTTCTACCACTATATGCTTGACCTTAAAAACGGTCCCTGCATATACAAGCGCATTACCGGATGCGGAAGCGGTACGGAATATATGGCAGTTACCCCTTGGGGTGAGCTGTTCCCCTGCCACCAGTTTGTAGGTGATCCCAAATACAGTCTGGGCGATATTTGGAACGGTGTGAAAAACACCGAGATTCAGGACGGGTTCCGTAAGTGCAACGCTTACGCAAGAGAAGAATGTAAGGAATGCTGGGCAAGACTTTATTGCTCCGGCGGATGTGCCGCCAACGCTTACCACGCAACAGGAAGCATTAACGGCGTATACAAATACGGATGCGAGCTGTTCAAAAAGCGTATTGAATGTGCGGTTATGATGCAGGTCGCGGAATCGGAAGAGTAAAATGAAAACACCTGTATGGGATTTTGTCAAGGACTACGCAGACTCATCTCCCATAAGAATGCACATGCCGGGTCACAAGGGAAAAGAATATCCCTTTGATATAACCGAAATACGCGGTGCGGACGTGCTGTACGATGCAACGGGAATTATTAAAGAAAGCCGAAAAAACGCATCCCGTTTATTCGGTAGCTATGATACCTTTTATTCGGCTGAGGGGTCTACCCTTGCCATAAAGGCCATGCTTGCGCTTGTTACCGCAGGCAAGGAAAACAAGGTAGTTTTAGCTTCGCGAAACGCACACAAGGCGTTCATATACGGCTGTGCTCTGCTGGACATAACGCCTGAGTGGATATATCCAAAAAGCTTTACGGATATTTGCGCTTGCGATATTACGGTGAGTCAGGTTGAAGAAAGGCTTGAAGCTTCTCTGCCTTGCGCGGTATATATCACTACCCCCGATTATCTGGGCAATCAGGCAGATATTCCTGCAATATCCAAGGTGTGCCGTAAATACGGAGTTCCGCTGTTGGTGGACAATGCTCACGGTGCGTACACCGCTTTTCTCAGGGAAAGCGAGCATCCTATACATCTGGGTGCGGATATGTGCTGTGATTCCGCGCACAAGACTCTGCCCGTGCTTACCGGCGGTGCGTATTTGCATATAAGCGAAAGCGGAAAAGGATTTGCCGAAAACGCCGAAAGCGCGTTAAGCCTTTTTGCATCCACAAGCCCTTCGTATCTGATACTGGCGTCCCTTGACAGATGCAACGCTTACCTTGCGGACGGTTACAGAGACAAGCTGGAAAACACGGTAAAAGCGGTGGAGAAAGCCAAAACCGTACTTTTGCACGCAGAATATGAGCTGATAGGAAGCGAAAAAACAAAAATAACCCTTTCTCCGCTAAAAAAAGGATATACGGGAAAGGATATTGAAAAAATACTTATACAGCATAATGTATATCCCGAGTTTTCATCCTTTGCATACACGGTGCTGATGATAACTCCGGAAAATACGGAAGCAGAGATAAACGCTGTTACAGACCTGCTTACTTCCCTGCCGGACAAAGAGAGTATTACTAAACCGGACACCGATTTTTCTCCCAAGGGAGAAAGACAAATGTCGGTAAGAGAAGCAATGCTGGCAGAGAAGGAAACCGTTTCCGTAAAGGACTCGGTGGGACTGATATGCGCCTGCCCCACGGTATCCTGTCCGCCTGCAATACCAATAGTCATAAGCGGCGAAATAATAACAGAATCTGCCGTAAAGCTGTTTGAGCAATATGGAACACAATATATTGAAGTAGTAAAAAAATCCCGTTAAACACGGGATTTTTTGTTATTTGATATTAAGCTTTGTTCTTAACTCCATACATTGTTCGGCAAAGCGGCGGATGGAATAGTTATCGTATGGCGAGATGCCTACGCTGAAGGTATCGTTAATAGGATTTTTGAGATATTCGGGAATCCCGCTTTCGCCCAACAGCGCACCCATAAACGAGCCCACCGTAGCACCGTTGCAATCCGTATCATAACCGCATTCAACAGCAACCGAAACTGCCTCTGCAAAATCGCCTTTTGCCCAAAGAATTGCGCCGATACATATTGCCGCGTTATTAAGAGTATGCACCCAATTATAACGGGAAGCGTTTTTAACCAGTTTTTCTATTAATTCTTCTCTTGAGCAAGCATTTTTCGCTATATTGCGGGCGTTAAGAGCTTCCTCGTAAAAACGGCTCTTTTGGGGAACGACAGAAAGTGCCGTATCAAAGCACTTGTCAATATCCTTTTGGGTAAATGCCGCGCTTATAAGGGCGGAAAAGAACATTGCGCCGTAAACGCCGTTTTTAACGTGAGAAAAGAAAGCATCCTCATAAGCAAGCTTTGCGGCAAGTCGGGGCATTCCTGCGGCGGCATAAGCATATCCGTCCACACGGATCTGAGCGCCGATAAACTCACGGTAAGGATTCATATAAGTGTTTACCTTTGCCGCTTTCAGCTTTTCAAGTGCATCCGCCGGTCTGCCCCAAGGTCCGAAATCATCAACGGAAACAAAGTTGAGATACGCCTGAGTCTCCGCCGTACAGATATACCGTATTGGCAGAGTATACGCCCAATGACTTCCCACGTCATATGAATCATAGGAATAGCCCTTGCTTTCCATAAGCTTGTATGCGATAACGGTGAAACGGGTATCATCATCAAGGGGCATGCCCTTTATATGCTCGGATGTTGCCGCGCCGTCATTACGCTTTTCTCCGCTTACTGTGGGAATATAATAACGGGCAGGATATGTGCCTGCCCCTTTTATCCAGTTGATGATATCAGCACTTTTCCAACCTTCAACAGGCTGACCCATGGCACAGCCGATACATCTTCCAAGCCACGCGCCGTGGAAAAATTCAAAAGGAATATGTGTATAATCATCGACAAGGGAGCAACCGCTTTCCCGAAGGATATCCTCATATTCATCGGGCTCAACGTATGGATAACCCTCTCTTTGAGGGAGAGAACACATTTTTGCATACAGCGACTTTAACTTTTCAATATCGCCGCCGCAAGCTGTTATTTCTTGGTTTACGCAAGCTATATCTATTTGCTTGCCTTCTTCGTATAGCTGGTCCGCCTCTTCTCGAAGAAGTATCTCGGTAGTATTATATCCTGCCATAAAATGCTCCTTTCACACCGAGTAAACCGCTGTATACCCGGTTTCCAGATATTGACGCAGAGTTTTTTCAAACTCAACTTCCATTTGTTCATCCGAAAGCCAATCGTGTATAACGGGAAAACTTGAAACAAGATTCATTCTGTGCCAAGACGGTTTTTCCCAATAACCCACAAATTCGGAAGCAGTCTTCATAACCTTCACACAGGTCGGTCTTGTTATTCTGCCCGAAAAATATTCATCTCTCAAAAACACTCGGAGACGTGTACAGACCCTCTCGGTATCAATATCTTTTTCGCGGCAGTATCCATACAAAAAAGCAGCTGCGTTTTTTGTATCATCGCCAATAAAAGAAAGCTCAAGAGTTGCGGAAGACAGCGGTTTTTCTGTTTCCAAAAGCTCGTTTATCCAGCGCCGATACTCATATTCAATTCCGCCGTTTAACAGCAAAAGCTGAAAGCAAGCGTTTTCCGCCGTCATATACAAATACCTCCCTCTTGTTTATTGTAAATATTATACAACAAGCTAACGGGTAAATCAACACATTTTTCTGCGTAGAAAAACAATATAAGCACAGATACCGTCTTGAAAAAAGCATGAACCCGTGTTATAATTCATGTATGACCAAGCGTACCACGGAAAGGAGATAAGTATGGAGAACAAAAGCCTGAAGGCGTGGCTGTATCTGCTGCCCGCAATACTGTTTTTGGGCGTATTTATGGTTTACCCTCTGATCGACGTGTTCGTATATTCCTTTGAGGAGGGATATAACAGCGCGTCCCAATCCTTTTTCGGAATAGGTTTTTATAACTATTCCTACGTTTTGCACGACCCGTATTTTCTTCAGGCGGTGCAAAACACACTTATACTCGTGCTTATTACAGTGCCCGTTTCCACCGGTCTCGCACTGCTCATATCCATGGGGCTGGCGTCTATCAAAAAGCTGCGCAATATGTTCCAGACAATATACTTCCTGCCTTACGTTACCAATACGCTGGCGGTTGGTCTGGTATTTATGATACTGTTCAAAAAGACCTCTTATTCCGACGGTCTGGTAAACCTTGTTATAAACCTTTTCGGGTTTAACTCGGTGGATTTTATTGAGGGTCCCTATTGGGCAAAAATGCTTGTTTTGTGTCTTTACACGGTGTGGATAGTTATGCCATTCAAGATATTGGTGCTTACCAGCGCACTGGCATCCGTTAAGCAGGATTATTATAACGCCGCTATGGTTGACGGCACAAGCAAATTCAGAACCTTTACCCGTATAACCCTTCCCATGATATCTCCTATGCTGTTTTACCTTATAATCACCGGATTTATAGGCGCATTCAAGGCATACAGCGACGCTGTGGCGCTGTTCGGAACCGAGCTTAACGTGGCAGAGATGAACACTATTGTCGGATACGTATACGATATGCTTTACGGGGACGGAGGCGGTTATCCCTCCTTTGCATCTGCGGCGGCAATAATTCTTTTCGTTATAGTCCTTACCATTACCTGCATAAACCTTATGGTAAGCAAAAAGCACGTGCACTATTAAGGAGGAGAAAGAATGGATATTCAGAAAAGCTACTCCGATATAGAAAAACGTGCAAACGTAAAAAAGATAATATCAAAAACGGTGATATATGCGTTCCTTGCCGTATGGGCGCTTGTGGTACTGTTCCCCTTTTACTGGATGGTACTTACGTCGGTAAAGGATTATGCATCCTATAACTCGGAGTTTATACCCAAGTTTTTTACACTTACCCCCACTATAAAGAATTATATCGACGCGTTCACTATGGTATCCCTGGGAAGATATTTTCTTAACACACTTATCTTCACTCTGGCCACAACGGCGCTTATGCTGTTTATAACCATCCCCTCTGCATTTGCCTTTGCAAGACTTAATTTCAAGGGCAAGGATATGCTGTTCACTCTGTTTTTATCACTTATGATGATACCTACGGAGCTGGTGGTTATAACCAACTACACCACCATAACAAATCTTGATATGCGCAACACCTTTGCGGGACTTATACTCCCCTCGGTGGCATCGGTATTTTATATTTATCTGCTCAAAGAGAACTTTGCCCAGATACCCGATGAGCTTTATTACGCCGCCAAGGTAGACGGCACGACAGACCTTAAGTATCTGCTTAAGGTAATGATACCTATATGCAAGCCCACTATTGTAACTATAACCATACTCAAGGTAATCGAGTGCTGGAATTCTTACGTCTGGCCCCGTTTGGTTACTGATAAAGAGGCGTATTTCCTTGTATCCAACGGTATTCAGGCAATACGCGAAAACGGATTCGGCAGAGATAATATCCCTGCAATGATGGCGGCGGTGGTTTCTATATCCGTTCCCCTTATAGTATTGTTCCTCGTTTTCCGCAACAAGATAATGGAAGGCGTGGCAAGAGGAGGTACAAAAGGATGAAAAAGCGTATTATTGCTCTTGTTATCTGTGTTTTCCTCTGTCTCCCCGTGCTAGCCGGTTGCCACGGCTCAAAGAGTCTTAAGGAATTCGTTATTCCCGAGGAATTTGATGTTTCCCGTGAATATACCATAACCTTCTGGGCGAAAAACGAATCCAACATCACCCAGAAAAACGTATATCTTAAGGCTGTTGAGGAGTTTGAAAAGCTGTATCCCAACATAAACGTGGAATTGACGGTGTATACCGACTACGGCAGAATATACAGCGACGTTATTACGAACATTCCCACAAAGACTACTCCCAACGTATGTATAACCTATCCCGACCATATTGCCACCTATATGACGGGTGCAAACACGGTCGTTCCGCTGGATAAGCTTATTAATGACCAAAAGTACGGTCTGGGCGGAAGCGGAGTGAAATTTGACAGTCCCTCAAAGGACGAAATGGTTCAGAAATTCCTTGAAGAGGGCAAGATAAACGGCGTGACCTATGCCCTGCCATATATGCGCTCCACCGAAGCCTGCTATATCAACAAGGATATGGTTGAAAAGCTGGGCTACGAATTGCCCGAAACTCTTACATGGGAGTTTATCTGGGAAGTATCCGAGGCAGCTATGGAAAAGGATGCCGACGGTAACTACAAGGTAAACGGGCAAAAGGTACTGATACCCTTCATATACAAGTCTACCGACAATATGATGATACAGTATCTTGCGCAAAAGGAAGCCGGTTATTCCAATGATGACGGTGATATTCTTATCTTCAACGATACTACCGAGGAGTTTTTATCCGTAATATCGTCTCACGTTGAAACGGGTGCGTTTTCCACCTTCAAGATATCCAGTTATCCCGGCAACTACCTTAATGCGGGACAGTGTATATTTGCTATCGACTCTACCGCAGGCGCTACCTGGATGGGTACCGAATCTCCCAATGCGGATATAGACGAATCCGAAAAGGTAGAGTTTGAAACGGTCGTTATGGAGATACCTCAGGTAAACACAGCAGATCCTCTTATGATATCTCAGGGCCCCTCCATTTGTATTTTCAACCAGGAAGATCCTCAAGAGGTTCTTGCCTCCTGGCTGTTCCTGCAGTATATGCTTACAAATGACGTACAGATATCCTATTCTCAGACAGAAGGATATCTACCTGTAACCACCAAAGCTCTTGAAAGCGCTGAATATAAGGATTATCTGTCACGCAGAGGCGAGGATAACCAATTGTATTATTACGTTAAGCTGGATGCGGCAAAGCTGCTTTTGGATAATATTGATAATACTTTTATTACTCCGGTGTTTAACGGAAGCGCATCTCTGCGTAACGCCGCGGGGCAGCTTATTGAAAGCACGGCAAAATCCACAAGGCGTCATGAAACCGTGGATGAAAAGTATTTTGCCGAGCTGTACCACGAGGTAAGCTCGCTGTATAAGCTTAATCAGTTAAAGCTGATGGCAGGCGAAAAGCAGGAATTTGAAGCGTTACCGAAAATGGCGGCGATACTTATAGGCTCGGTTTCAGCATTATGGATAGGTATTGGAATATACTACGTTGCCGACATTGTGAAAAAGCGCAAAAAATAGAGTCGGGTATTGACTTATTACTCAAATCTGTGTATAATTAGTTACGGTTTTAATAACCAAATATTAACAAGAAAAGGCGTGTAAGAAAATGAAAAAGATTATCGTTTTGGCGTTGGCACTCGTTATGGTGCTGGGACTTGCAAGCTGTGGCAATGATATCCACAAGAAGTCCGAAGGCGTTATGACTTATGCAGAGTACGCTGCAGCAGAGCTTGAATCCGAAGTTGTTATTGAAGCGTTCGTTCAGGGCAAGCAGTCCTGGTGGGACAACAAGGGTACCTTCTATCTTCAGGATAAAGACGGCGGCTACTTCGTATACGAGCTTGCTTGCTCCGAAGAAGATTACAACAAGATGACTGTTGGTACCAAGCTTAAGGTTACCGGCCACAAGGCTGAATGGTCCGGCGAAGTTGAGATCATCGACGCTACCTTTGAGATTCTCGAAGGCACCTACGTTGCAGAGCCTACTGACGTTACCGCACTGCTCGGCAAGGATGAGCTTATCGACAAGCAGAACATGCTGGTTTCTTTCAAGGGTCTTACCATTGAATCCGTTTCATATAGAAATGACGAGCCCGGCGACGACATCTACGTTACCGTTTCCAAGGACGGCAAGAACTATGATTTCTGCGTAGAAGTTTACCTCACCGGTCCCGATACCGACGTTTACAAGGCATTTGCTGATCTTAAGCAGGGCGACGTTGTTGATATCGAAGGCTTCCTTTACTGGTACAACGGTGTTAACACCCACATCACTTCTGTAGCAAAGAACTAATTAACTTGAACGATTAATAAAAAAATCACCTCGTAATGAGGTGATTTTTTTTATTGCCTTTTTGTTCTTTAGTTACTTGTTCTGTTTTTAATGTAACACGGGATATACGGCAATGCATGGATAAGCAAGTAAATAAAGTATACCAGCACTACCGAGAGTATATCCGGTGTGGCGGCACCGATGGGCGCAAAGAAAAACGAATTAAGCTTGAAAAACATATAATCGGATGCAATGGGAGAAAAATTGACTGCGTTTGCAAAGACCGATACTACCAGACAAGGGATAGCAGGAATGAAAAGATGATACCATTTGGTTGCCTTTCCGTAGCTGTGATATCCCGATGCAAGCATAGTAACCGCGCAGAAAACTATTGCGCCGTGATAAAATAGGGTGTGGAATCCCGAAAAGGACAGCGCCGAATAATTTGAAAGAATATTTGCGGGATAAATAAAATTGATTGCGCCGCCGAGAATTCCCAGTGAGCAAACGTAGCCACATGCAGCATAACGCACCATACCCTTACCCCATATAGCAAAGGGAAGCGCATACATAAAAATGCTGCAGGGGTAAAGAGGAAGAACTCCGCCCCATTCAAAGTTGACCGATGCGCCGGAAACCGTCTCCCACACAATTTTTACGATCTCCATTACTACTGCTACCGCCCATACACAAGCAAACACTGTCTGTATAGTCTTGTGAGATCTTTTTGAAAAGAAAATACAAGCGGCAACTACCACAGCGAGAAACACTGCCGCAACGACGAAATGCAATGGAGTAAACAAGGTGCCGGGAATCTGATCTGCCGAAGGAAGAAAATCCTTGTGAGTAAAAAAGTTTTTAATAAGCCACGCCAACGTATTCATGAAAAAATACAACCTCCAAAAACTAAGTACGTATCACAACTTGTTTCTCACTAAAAACGTTTAATTCTCATCAGGAGCATTAAGTACTTCAACGGGAGTAGCAAGCATCATAATACCTGCGATCATGCTTACAAACATAAAGACGCATACTTTCCAGCCGTTGGTAATTTCACCTTTTTCCAGTTTTTTCAGCGTGATCACGCCGAAGATGACGGGAAAAATTAAGTAAAACGTAGCTATCATACCGATGATTGTGAAAATTTTAATTGCTTTTTTCATAACAGACCTCTTATATTTTAATTTTTTTGTTTTTCAAATTAGTTTAAGTAAAGAACAGATTATCTATAAAAGCTTCGTTGAACTCTTCGTTTCCGCCAAGCTCAATATGAACCGCATTTTTTGCGATACGTTCTCCGCAGGAAATAACGCCATCGTCAAAAAGCATTTTTACCGCACCCGAAAGTGCGCCGTTGCCAATATGACCGGTGCGTTTTGCAAGAATTGAGGGAACGAGTCCTATTCTTGCGGCAGAATACGGGTCCAGCTTATTTCCGAATCCGCCTGCCAGATACAAGGTCTTTATTTCGTCCACATCTGTTTGCGAACGGGACAAAAGCATCCATATCCCTGCCGCCACAGCAGCCTTTGCAAGCTGTAAAGCACGGATATCATCCGGCAAAAGAGTTACCGTACCGCCGTTTGCGGTAACAGAAGTATTGCCGATTATCCTGCCGGTACGGTCTACAACACCGTTTTCCAGAAAAGCGGCAACTGCATCAATAAGTCCCGAGCCGCAGATACCGACAGCAGGAAGGTTGCAAATCGTATGAGCATATACTCTTCCCTCCTCCGCCCAGACACGGTACACCGCACCGGGAACGCTTCCGCAGCCGCAGGATATATCAGCTCCTTCAAAAGCAGGGCCTGCCGCAGTGGAGGTAACGTAAAGCACGCCGTTTTTCCACAAAGCAATTTCTCCGTTGGTGCCGATATCGCAAAGAAGAGAAGTTTCCGACTTTTCGCACATGCCCGATTCCAGCACCGCGCAAGTTAAATCTCCGCCCACAAAAGCATCTATACAAGGAGCAAGATATGTTTTTATTCCAAACAGCTCTGTCCACACTCCGAAAAGATTATCCGCCTCAAACGGCGCACATGAAACAGAGGACGGGTCTTTCCCCGTAAGCAAATACATCATTGCCGTGTTTCCCGTAATTATCATACGGTCAACATCGGTATTATGTATACCGACCTTTGTACAAGCATCGTTCAACATTTTAATCAGACAATCGGATATCTGCTGTTGAAGGATGCTTCCTTCGCCCTTGAGAGCTTCCCCTATTCTTCCGATAACGTCAGAAGAGACGGAACGCTGGGGGTTCAAGGCGGTCTCTTCACCGAGAACGCTGCCGTCAGCCGAAAACAGCTTTAGTACAACCGTTGTGGTGCCGACGTCTGCCGCCACGCCGTATTTCCAGCCCTCACCGCGTGTTTTAACCGCCGTGGTGCTTGTTTGAATTTTGTCGAACGATTCCTCGGGAAAAAGCAATTCTACCGTTGTGTCGCCATACAGGACGGTCTGACAGGCGAGACGGCACCCCGCCTTGGTTTCCGTGCTGTTTGGTTCGGAAATATTCCCTTGAACCTTTATCGCGCATTTTAAGCATTTGCCGTTTCCGCCGCAAGGTGAATCAATATAGCATCCTGCATTTACAAGCATATCCTTAAGTAATGGAGCTCCGTCAAATGGGATGAGTAACTTTTTATTGTTTTTTATTAAAGTAAGTAATGCCATTTATCATTCGTCCTTAGGTAAGCGTTTTAAGAAGACGAGTCCCATAGGTAAAGAAATGGTAGCAGTTATCAGATATGCCAGAGGCTGAGCAAGCTCTATACCCAAAACTCCGATAAACCGCGGGAGAATTATACAAAGCGGTATAAAGATGAGTCCGCTTTGCAGACATGAGAGAATAAGTGCAGGCACGCTTTTTCCTATACTTTGGAACAGCATTGTCGCAACCACGGAAACGGGCAGGAACAGCAGGAACGCGCATTGTATACGAAGTGCGGTACCGCCTATGCGAACAACATCGGCTTCATTACGGAAAAGCGAGATTATCTGCGGTGCAAAGGCAAAGCAGAAAGCGGCAATGGTACCCATAAACGCCGCACCGAACACGGTGGTAAAGTACGCACTCTTTTTTACTCTTGAATACTTCTTTGCGCCGTAGTTGAATGCAGATACCGGCTGGAAGCCCTGACCGATACCCAAGCCAACACTAAATATAAGGCTTGAGGTCCTTCCGACGTAGCCCATAGCTGCAATGGCGGCATCCTCGAAAGGCTTTGCCTGAGCGTTAAGCACCATTGTAGACACGCTGTTAAGTCCCTGACGTGCAAGACTGGGCAAACCGGTGATGATTATATCCCACAGGATACCAAACTCCTTTGTAAGCAAACGGAAGGAAATTCGGCTTTCGGTCTTTTTTAATAAAAACATGGAAAACAATATTCCAAACGAAACATACTGGGATATGGCAGTAGCAAGTCCCGCACCGCCTATATCCATTTTGCAATAGAATATGAGGATGGGGTCAAGTATAATATTGAGTATACCGCCGGTGGTAAGGCCTACCATTGCAAGGGTGGCTTTCCCCTCATAACGAAGAATATTGTTAAGCACACAGCTGGTAGTCATTGCAGGGGCGGCAATAAGTATCCAAAAACCGTAATCCATTGCATGAGGCAGAATGGTCGCAGTGCTTCCCAACAACAGCATTAACGGCCTAAGAAAGATAAGTCCTACCGCCATAATAACAATACCGCTGGCAAGTGCGGCAAAAAATCCAAACGACGCATATTTTCCCGCTTTTTCTATATGTTTACCGCCAAGCTGACGGCTTATATGGCTTCCCGCGCCGTGGCCGAACATAAATCCAAAGGCCTGCAGGATGGACATTATTCCGAAAACGATGCTGGTGGCGCCGCCTGCGCTTAAGGATATACGGCTGACAAAATATGAATCCGCCATATTGTATATGTTTGTAATAAGCATACTGATGGTTGTCGGTATGCCGAGAGTAAGAACCAAACGCGCAACCGGCGTGTCGGTCATTTTTTTATACTGACTGTCCGCCGACGCAGACAGCTTTTGTGTTTCGCTCATTTTTTCGCCTCGGGATTAAGTTTTCTCGGTATATCAGTAAGACCAAGAAGATAGTCAACTGAAATATTATAGTGTTGAGCTAATTTTATATACTTATCAACACCCATCATTTGCGTACCGTTTTCCCATTTACTTACTTGCTGTCTTGTTGTGCCTAAAAGCTCAGCTATATCATTTTGTGTAAGATCATTATCTTCACGAACATCTTTTAATCTTTTATAGCAATTCACCTTAATAACCTCCTTTGAGCATATTATATCACGCACTTTATAAGATGCCCTTGACACGCACCTTAAAAGGTGCTAAAATAACACTATAAACTTATTTATACTAAACCGGGAGTAAAATTATGGAAAAACTACTTGATGATTTATGGTATTCATATATTCAATGCGAGGATTCGGTAGACAGCAAGGAAGCCAAAGAGGTATTAAAAAAGCTTGTTGAAATTGAGGATAAATTTATTTCTACGTTGGATGAAGAACAACACGAAGTTTTTGATTCGTATTGCTGTTTATACGGCGATCTTTTCTGCATTTATGAAAAGGAAGCTTTCGTAAAAGGGCTGAAATTTGCTACCAAATATCTGCTTAATACCATAGAATAAAATAACTTCCGCAGCACACAACTGCGGAAGTCGATAAAATATAAATTATTCTTAATTCGAATATCCGGGATGAATGGTTACCACTTCTCCACCGAGAGAGGAATCAACACCGTCAAAGGTAACGGTGAAATACTTGGATTCGGGCGCGCTGGTGGTTCCGCGGCGTTCCTCGCTCATGGGAACACGGTACATAGTGCCGTCGATAACGCGGTAGAGATACGTCTCATGCCAGATTATATTTGAAATCAAGGTATCGGTAGGAATTGCGGTGCCGCCCTCATTGCCGGACTGGTCAATAGCGTTGACGCGCTTAAACTCCGCATCCATACCGGTGCCGTGGCCGGGAGACGTGAATACGGGGCTTAAAAAGTCTGCAGGGTCATTCCAGCCGTATTCCTCACGGATTTTAACGGATTCGGGAAGTGTGGATTTTTCAATAACCTCTATCTGCAGCTGCATCTTGTTTTCTTCGGGAACATAGACAATGATACGAAGCTTATCACCGGGGAGATAGTAATACTCAGTATAACGCCAATGGTAATTTGCTATGCAGTTATTTCCGTTGGCGGAAACAGCATATTCACCGCCGTGTGCATCATAGCCGCCTACGTCCTGATCTGTATCGGTAATATATCTCCAGAAAGGACGGAAAGCGATACAGCCTGTGCTTAAGGTAGAGGAAGATAGGTTGACAAGGGCGCGGGAGAAGGAAAGTCCCACGTCAGATTCGCTAAGCGCGTGTCCGCCCAGATAAACCGAGGGGTTATCAAGACTTTTTACATTGGGGTCGGCGCTGAGAGATGTATCTGCCTGTCCGTTATAACGGGATAATTTCACTTCGGGCAGAGTCACGGTGACCTCAATGCCCACCCATTTATCCTTGGAGGAAACCACCTTATGATACCAAGCACCTCCGAAAACGGCAGGATCGGCAGGATTAAGCTTTTCACCTTCTATCTTACCTTCCCAAAGAGGGGGCGCTTGAAGAACAGCGGTATCAACAACGGTTATTTTTCTGAATTTAGGCTCCGCAGAATTTCCTGCAGCATCTGATAAGAAATATGTCACGGTATATTCTCCGGGTACGTCCGGATCAAAGCCTCCTTTGTTTATCTGTATCTGGTCGGTTATACTGCCGTCCACCTCGTCATAACCAGTAACACCGATCATAAGATTGTAATCGGTGCCTTTTTTGAGAGTAACATCTGCAGTGGATTTCATTATGCGTATTACAGGCGGCTCGGTGTCCAAAACGTCAGCCTTTGAAACCGCTGCGGGAATATCCGATATTTCCGTGTTCGGAGTACAGCCGCTTAAAAGAACAAGCAATGAAAGCAGAGGAATAATTATTTTCTTCATATAAATCCCCCTGATCATTCCAGAGAAATTGCGGTGTTGCTCAAATCAACGTCATTAACGTCCAAGGTAACCGCACCGCTTACATATCCGCTGAAAAACAGCTCACGTATAAGGAAGATTCGGCAGGTCTGATCACCTGGGTTGCCTACGAACATTATATAACCGCCATCAGGCACAAGCGATG
Source organism: Eubacteriales bacterium (assembly GCA_045595785.1). Classification (GTDB taxonomy): domain Bacteria; phylum Bacillota; class Clostridia; order Oscillospirales; family CAG-382; genus SFLA01. Next base: position 5,722 of record JAZOBE010000046.1, on the reverse strand, counting down.
TGAGATCACTAAGTATGCCCTTGAACATGCCGCCTCCGTTTGCGGCATCAATGCTGTTGCTCCAGCCGAAGCCCGAATTCTTTACGCTTCCGTCAGCGTCTATCTGTATATTTTCACCTGCGGCAATACGAACCTGAATAATATTGTAATCCTTATCGGTAATAATGATTACTCCGTTGGGGAAAAAGGGGACACCGCCGTTATTCACATGATCTGCGGAGAATTCGTTATACTGCTTTACAAACGTATCGGTATCCATTACCTGAATAACGTCAACAGTACGGAATTTCGTTCCCGAAGTGGTATAGGAAAGGGCGTCTGCTGTGCCGACTGCATAATTACCGCTGAAGGAGATAACGCTTTGAGAGGAAACCTCTTTAACGGTTATCTGAAGGATAGCCAACGAAGCATTGCCGTTTTCATCCTCGGCAGTAATCTTAAGTGTATATACACCTGCAACATCCTTGTTGTAGCCGCCGTCATCTGATACCGAAACCGTTATAGCATCATCTGCGGTAACATTATCGCGAGCAACGATATCCGAAAGAAAATCTATTTCCTCCCCTGCGTTATGAGTAAGGGGCGGAAGCGCGCCGTCAACCGCATCAATAAACGCAGGAGGGATAACATCCATATTGACGTTTTGAGAAGTCTCGGGCTCAGAAAGGGAATTATCAACACTCTCGGCAGCGGGAACCGATATCTCACTATTTTCGTCAGCCTCAGTGCAGGATACCGCCAAAAGCACAAGCATACCCGCTAAAATAAAAAACAAAACTTTTTTCAACATACGAAGTGACCTCCTATAGCTTTATAATTAAATTATAGCACAATACATTTCACATAGCAACAAAAAAATCTCATTCCGAAGAATGAGATTTTTAATGCTTATTTAGTGCCGAAGAGTCTGTCGCCTGCGTCGCCAAGACCGGGAAGGATATATCCGTTTTCGTTAAGGCATCTATCCAGAGTGGAAACGTAAATATCAACGTCGGGATGAGCTTCAGCAACCTTGGAAACGCCCTCGGGTGCACCGATAATGGCCATGAACTTGATATGCTTGCATCCGTGCTTCTTGAGAAGATTGATAGCATCGCAAGCACTGCCGCCGGTTGCCAGCATAGGGTCAACGAGCAGTACCAGCTTATCCTCAATATCCTTGGGAAGCTTGCAATAGTATTCGCAAGGCTCAAGAGTTTCCTCGTTACGATACATACCAATATGTCCTACACGTGCCGAGGGGAACAAAACGTGAACTCCGTTTACCATGCCCAGTCCTGCGCGTAGGATGGGAACGATAACGATAGAGTTATCTGCCACCATACGCTGAGTGCAGGTTTCAAGAGGGGTTTTGACCTGTACTTCGGTGGTGGAAACGCCTTCCTTAAGGCTCTCATAGGTCATAAGTGTGGTAATCTCCTCAACCAGCTCACGAAATTCCTTCATGCTGGTCTTCTCATCACGAAGAATAGCAATTTTGTGTCTTATAAGAGGGTGGTCAAAAATAACCACGTTTTCATAGTTTTTCATTTTATTTCTCCGAAGATTTATCTTTGTTAAGCTTGTTGAGAAGAATGTTGGTAATTATACCGAGTATAAGTGCGCAAGCGATTGTGGTAATGGTTACCTTACCGAAGGAAACGCTGAGACCGCCTATACCGGGAATAAGGATGGAAGCAACAACAAAGAGGTTTCTGCTATCGTTAAGATCTACCTTCTGGATCATCTTAAGACCGGAAACTGCAATAAAGCCGTACAGTGCTACACAAACGCCGCCCATTACACAGTTGGGAATGGAGGAAAGGAAGGTAACAAAGGGGCCGAAGAAAGAGATTACCATACACATAACAGCTGTGGTTGTAATGGTAACTACGGATGCGTTACGGGTAATAGCTACGCAGCCTACAGATTCACCGTATGTGGTGTTGGGGCATCCGCCAAAGAAAGCGCCTGCCATGGAGCCTACGCCGTCACCCAAAAGAGTGCGGTGGAGACCGGGATTCTCAAGCAGATCGGAACCGATTATAGAAGAAAGATTCTTATGGTCTGCGATATGCTCAGCAAATACAACGAATGCAACGGGCACGTAAGCAACTGCGATGGAAGCGATAAACGCGCCGTCAATGTCCTTAACGCCCTTGAACGCCTCGATAAAGGTGAAATCGGGAACAGCGAATATCTGCATATCCTTGAATGCCGCAAAGTTGATAACCTGAAGTGCTACATTATCGGTAGCGATACCGATTACGGTAAAGATGGAAGCAACTACGTAGCCAACCAAAATACCGAGTATGAAGGGTATGAGCTTTGCCATTTTCTTTCCGTAAACGGAGAAAAGGAAAATAGAGAACAATGTAACAAGACCGCAGATAAGTGCAACGTAAGGACTGCAGCCGGAAACCATAGTTACTTTATCAACAATAGCGCCGTCCTTAATGACCTGCTCAACCTTCTCAACCATTACCTTACCGGTGGTAAGATCTCCGACTGCATTAACAGCAAGAGAAAGACCGATGAGCGCAACGGTGGGGCCGATAACAACGGTAGGCATAAGCTTGTTGATCCAAGCAACGCCTGCGAACTTAACGACGAGTGCGATTACCACGTAAACGAGACCTGCAAGCACGGCACCGATTATAAGACCTGCATAGCCTGCGGAAACCGAAGCGGCGCCTGCAAACGCAGCAGACATAGAACCGATGAATGCGAAGGAGGAGCCCAGAAACACGGGACTGCGGAACTTGGTAAAGAGCTGATAAACAAGAGTGCCGACGCCTGCGCCGAAAAGTGCGGCAGACTGACTCATGCCGTTCCCCACAATAATGGGAACCAGAATGGTAGCGGCAAGGATGGCAAGAACCTGCTGGAACGCGAAGATCAGCATACTGCCGAATTTGGGTTTGTCGTGAATACCATAGACAAGTTTGTTTTCCATAGCTTTTCTTCCTTTGATTTTATTTTACATAGGACTTAAAAGATATTGCCTTGGATATTCTACCACAATATATATGCATTTGCAATAAAAATATGACAATTTTATGCAAAATACACTACAATTCGTCACACTCCGACATTGCCTTGAGACGTGACCAGCGTCGGTCGGTCTCATTTTGTATTTCTTCTGCAACAGAAAGATAATTTTCCCCGCACAAATGCTTGGTTCTGCCCATCATTTGAAGAAAATCGGTAACCGGTATTTTCTTTCCGCGCTTTTCCGGATCATAGGAAATATGAGTGTGCCCCTGCTCTATTTCATACAAAGGGAAAAAACAGCTGTCTACCGCCGCAGAGACCACACGCCTCTCGGTATTGGGCTTATCTCCCCAATTAAGCGGGCAGGCGGATATGCATTTGATATACGCAGTTCCGTGATTTTTTGAATAATACTGTGCCTTCGCCGCTTTTTTAATAAAATCGTTAGGGTCGCTTTCGGCGGCAGTGGCAACGTATGGCATACCCGTTGCCGCCATTATCTGCGGCATATCCTTATGAAAAAAGGTTTTTCCGTACCCCTTTTCGCCCAGATGGGAGGTTGCGCTTTTTGCGCCCTTGGGCGTGGAATATGAAAGCTGGTATCCTGTGTTCATATATCCGCCGTTATCATACTCGAAAATAATAACCCTTTCGTTACGAAGTGCAGTTCCCAAAGCAGACCCCATACCGATATCCATGCCTCCGTCACCGCTTACCATAATAAATGTTATATCCTCATCGGGGATTTCGCCACGCGCCCGTTTCTTTTCGTAAACCTGCTTTAGTCCGGAAAGTGTGGCGGCACCGTTTTGGAAGAGATTGTGAACGTATGGCACGCGGAACGCGGTTTTTGGATACGGAGTTGTGACTACCATTCCGCAACCCGTCTGGAAAAGAAGCACTACGTTTCCCTGAATGCCGCGCAGAAGCAGGTTTACGTTTACGGGAATACCGCATCCGGGACAAGCGCCGTGACCGGGTGCTATACGCTTTGGCATACCCAACGTATCACGCACGCCGCTACCTTTCACGTTTACCCCGCCGTCTGTTTCCTCTGCAGTTATTCCAACGGTTGCGTCCTTTTCTCGTATAGGCACAAAATAAGGCGAAGGAGAATATTCTGTGTTTCCCTCATTGACACCGATATAATCAAAATCCGCAGACTCTTTGTCAAATCCCGCTTCAAAAAGCATTGCTGCATCGGATTCATACAAATCCTTTCCTCCGAGACCGTAAACACGGCTCACCGTCCGCACGGTTATCCCGGCACGCTGAAGCGCAGCCCGTATCTCCAGCGACATATTTCCTCCCCCTGCGCCGTAGCTGTCCTGACGGTCTGCGATGACCACAGTTTTTGCGTTTTTACAAAGGGCGGCTATCTCCTCTGCAGGAAACGGACGAAGGATCGACAAAGAAAAAACACCCGTTTTTCTGCCGTTTTCACGCATTTTGTCGCAAGCGGCAACCGAGGTGTGATATGCGGAGCCCAGCACGAACAAAATAACCTCTGCATCCGAAACGCGGTGAGATATAACGGGAAGCAGACTTCGTCCGGATATTTTTTCGTAATCGGCAAAGACCTGTCCGATGACCTCCCTGCCCTTTTCCATTGCCAGATGAAGCTGATATTTGTTGTTGATAATGTCGGGCTCGTTCATATATGAGCCTATTGTTACGGGATGCTCGGTATCAAGAACGCCCATTGATTTGGGTGTACCGATAAAATCCGAAACTGTTTTATCCTCGGCAAAAACAAAGCAATTGCGCTTTTGGTGGCTGGTGAAAAATCCGTCGAACGCCACTATTACGGGAAGCTCAAGCTGTTCGCCTATTTTTACCGCGCAAATATTAAGGTCGTATACTGCTTGAGGAGAATTGGCAAACAGTATTACCCAGCCGGAATTTAAGGTATACATAATGTCGCTATGATCTCCTTTTATGGAAAGGGGTCCGGATACTGTTCGGCAGGCTACGTTAAGCACCATTGGAAGGCGGGTGCCTGACTGAACGGGAAGCTGTTCCAAAGCGTAAAGCAATCCGTTGGCAGAGGTGGCGTTAAACACTCTGCCGCCGCCTGCCGTGCCGCCGTAGCAGATACCTGCCGCGCTGTGCTCCCCCTCTGCCGGTATCAGGGATATATCGTGGAGACCGTCAGCAGACATTCTGTCCAGATATTCTGCTATTTGAGTGGATGGCGTGATAGGATAATATCCCATTATATGGTAATTTATTTGCTTTGCCGCATACGCCGCCATTTCGTTGCCGCTTTCAAACATTTCAACCTGATTTGCGTTTTCCATATTAAACCATACCTCCGTCCACACGCTTTTCGTCGGAATACGCTTCACCCGTCACCCACGGATTTCCGCCCGAATAATCGAAATCTATATTTTCCGCAATAAGGTCTTTGTTGCGTACAAAGAATTTTAGTTCCTTGTGCTCTGCTTCTTTTCCCGTAACCAAGGCACCCGTGGGGCATACGTCCACGCAACGCAGACAGCCCTTGCAATGATGGTAATCAAGCCCATTGTTCAGATATGCGCTTTTCCCCTTGTATTCACCGGGCAAAAACTGAAAGACCATATCCGGACATGTAGTATCGCACAAACCGCAATGAATACATTTTTCGGGTAAAAACAAAGGAACATACCCCTCACGGGAGGGAGACAGATCGTTTGACACGGTGCTTCCGAACAAAGGATTTTTACCGCCTAACGGCGCCGTTTTGTACCCCCAATCAGGGCAAGAC
>JAZOBE010000045.1:0-128441 GCA_045595785.1 Eubacteriales bacterium | reverse complement strand
ACATTCGTCCCTCAAGTAGTCCAAAAGACGGGTTGTCATAGGATGCTCGTCATCAATTTCCGGCACTTGTGCAACAAACCTCTGCCCGCAGCGGTTACATTTAAGCCGTGATGGCTTTAATACGATGTCTATTCTGTAGTTGCTTCGTATAACGTCATGGATTACTCGTTCTTTTGAACCCCCAGAGAATATTAGGCAGTTCTTCTCTTTGCAGAAAGGGCATTCTTCCGGTCGAGTGCTCTTTTTTATCTTTGCGAAGAACAGCATATATTTGCCGCCGTTTCTTGGAACAAAGTACCGTTCCGGCTCAATGTTTGGCAAATCCAGCGAAGGCGCTGTAGTGATATCCTGCTCAATCAAGTCCATGAGGGTCAAAACACGTTTAAGCAAGCCCAACACACTCCTTTGCCATAAACGATGGACAACACACCTGCTTTTGCTGGTTTTTCATTCGTTTTTCCTCCTGGCGCATAGATTTTTTGTGGCGCCAGTAAGAGTATGGTATGATGGATTTTCGAAAACGGGTTTCTGAATGAGCGTTTCTGGGATAAAAAGAAAAATCTCCGATTGTTTCGGAGATTTTGAAGTTTATCTTTTAAAAACCAGTTTTTGAAATGTTGATAGAAGGAACATAAAATGGTACCCGTTTACTGCGAATAGTCCAATGATTTTTGGAATGCCTTTCCCGCCATATAAGCTTCTAACATGGTTTCAATCATTTGTGGAGTAACATACCTATATCTCAAAAAGTACTCTAAGTTTTTTGCGAACTCAAAATACGCCTGTCGCTCGTCTTCTAAAATTATTACTTTATCATATTCGCCTCTAGTGAATTGAATTAAATATGATGCTACAAATTTTTCATTAACGAAGGCTAAATTTACATCATTCACATCATCTTGAATTATTTGAAGGGGCTTTCTCCTTAAAATCCAATATGCTGTATATGCATGAATCTTTATATGGTTTGCGATTTCTATTTGATGGAAACTTTTTAATCTAAATATATCCACAAAATAATCTATTATTGCTTGATTCAATACGCTATTTGCTATAACAACTTTGCTTTCATAATTGTGCCGCTTTATAAAGGTTTCAAGATATTCATATAAAGTACTGTATCGTTCTTCTATCTTACGCTCTCCAAAAGAGGCTAGTATATCGTTATAATCAAAACTTTTGTTATTAATCTCCATTATACGGTCTCACCTCAGCCTTTTTTATATCATCGTACGCGAAAGACTGTAAGAATCTTTTGTAACATCTTAAATCTTTGGCTTCTTGGTAACCAGAATAGTTTAATGCAGTATTGGGTAATATGGTCTTCCTTATTTTTCCGTTCTGCAGTAACACAAGAAAGTCTTTTGCTGCTTTTTTACTATTGTTCTCTATCATTATGCACCCTCACTGTGTTTCTAAAGTAACGAATCAATATTGCCATCAAAATTCATTTCAATATTTTCGAGCAATTTGATTCTCTCCTCAATCTCATTTTTTTTGCTTTTGTTAGAAGAACGAACAGTCCTTACTTTGTTTGTTCTAATTTTCTTTTGATTTCCAAAGATATTGCCGCTGTTGGTGGCTTTTTCGTAGATCAAATTTGTAGTCATTTCAGCGGCTATGGTTTGCTGCGATAAACATTGAGACAAATACTCTAATTCCCTTTTTTTCGACAGGGTCTTGCACTTATACACAATGTCATGCGTACACTCACTCCACGCTTCATCCAAAATGGTTCTCACTTGAATTTCTATGTATTTACCATCAACATTAATTAGGTAGTGAATGCTATTATAGCCCTCGTTTGATTCTTTAAACTCAAAGACATCACGTCCTATTTGTTCGTAATAAATCAAATCTTTTTGGTTTCTATAATACACCTTGGGTTTTTCAACAATAAATGATTTTCCTTCATTTTGTCTATAATCATTTACAAAGTTTCTGAGATAGTATTCGTCACCTTTGTAAAAGCGGTTCCAAATCCAATCGTGGACGATTTTCCATTGTTCGCGGTATCTAATTAATATTCTAATGCCACTAATGTCTGTTATTATTTTGAAATAATTAGACGCGTCCAAACCCCTATATTTTTCAATCTCATATTCGCCAGATATATCCTCTGATAAAAAAGCCTTTTTAGACACGATTTTAACTAATAAACTATTTAATGTTTTAACGCGAAATCTTGCTGAGTGAATTCCTTCTAATTCTTTAGCTTCTAAAATATCTAATAACGTATCTTTTACAATTGCATAACAATTCCTGGAATATCCCTTATAGTGTTCCTTGACACTTGTCAGCGTTCCCCATAAATTATTTTCTATCTTCTTCGCTTGTGAATATTTTAATGAAATACCGTTGTCTTTAATAAATCTCTCTTCTTCACTCAATGTTCTCTTAGCCATATTTATCTCCGAATAAAATGTCGTTGCGTATTTATTGATTAAAAAAATCTAATGAACGCAACAAAGCATAGCGCATGTATTACCTTGCGCTATGCTTATTTGTTATTATTCCTTTTCAACTGAAGTTTCATTATTACAATTCTCTGCGAATTTTCGAAAAGATTCGTTTTGGTTTCTAAATAACCATTGTTCTCTCCAAGATTTAAAGTATTACTACTCATTCGCACGATTCTTTTGCGCCTTTAGTGACGAAAGAATCTTTCTCCTAAATTCTTTTTGTTTTTTCCTGTTTAATATTAATTATATGAGCGCAGATCAAAAAGTTGATATGCAATGGGACGAAAATATGTTTGTAAACAAACATACAAACATACTTGTTCACAAACATCCCCTTACACGCTACCACAAATCGAGCGTTTTGTCAATAGGATTTGCGTAAAAACTAAACTTTATATTGATTTTTGGTGATATTGATGGTAGAATGGACAAGTTTTCAACAGTTTTGATTGAATTTCTGGGTGTTTGCTTTGGCAAACATTATTCTCTCGACCAAAAGAGCGTCACCCGTTTAAGGATGGCGCTCTCGTCACTCTATTTTGCTGTAATATTATACCATGTTTTGTAGAGAGCATTCAAGAGGAGGGGACGATCGGATCATTTTTTATACCAATAATAATCATCATACCTCAAAGTAAGATAACTCTCTGCGGTTTCAGCGTCGGGGATAGTAAGGTTGATTCCTGAAGATGCGCCTTCGGCTTTAGTGACATACCAACCAGATGCATCTTCGAATATTATACTTTCTAGAGCCCAACATCCAGTAAAAGCCTTTTTCTCAATAGTTGTCATACTAGCGGGAATTGTAATATTGACGAGGCTTTTACATTCGTAGAATGCCGTTACACCAATAGTAGTAACATTTTTACCGATAATTACGTTAGTTAGATTTTTGCAACTATGGAATGCACTGCTTTCAATTGTAATCACACTATCCGGAATGGTAATAGCTATGAGCTTTTTACAATCAGAAAATACACAGCGTTTTAGTTCGGTAACACTGTTACCGATTGTAACACTCGTCAAAGCCTGGCAGTCACTAAATGCATAATTGCCAATTTCAGTAACGCTATCAGGTATGGTGACACAGGTGAGCTCCCAGCATTCGTAAAACGCTTTGTCACCAATAGAAATTAGACCTTCGCTTAATGTAATGGTTGTAAGCTTCGCACACCAGCTGAAGGCTCCGTCGCCAATAGCAGCAACACTATCGGGAATAACAACACTAGTAAGGTCAGTGGCACAAAAAGCTTCTCTGCCAATCGTTTTTACTCCATCGCCGATATTAATGTTAGCGAGGTTTTGACAATAATAGAACGCCTTGTCTGCAATAACTGTTGTGTCTGTATGAACCTCACAGCTTGTCACAGTAGTTTCATTGCGTCGAATCAAAGCAACGTAAGGATTGGTGTTATTGCCTAAGTAATAAGCGTTGTCGTAAATGTTAAACTTCAAATTGTCGCATTCGCTAAACGCCAATTCACCAATATTGTTCACGCTTTCGGGGATGGCTATGTTGGTAAGGCTATCGCAGTTCCAGAACGCTTCACTGCCAATTGTTAACAAACCGCTACCAAACGAAACACGATTCAGCGCCCAGCAACCAAAGAATGCACCGGTTCCGACGGTGGTTACGCTATCAGGTATAATAATGCTTGTAACGCTACATCCAGAAAACGCAGAATCGCCAATGGCCGTAACTTTATACCCATCAATTTCCGGAGGAATATTTATATCATTTTCAGGGTATGGCCCCCATCCGGTTATTCTACAAGTTGCGCCGTCATCATTCACCTCATACTCCAAGCCTTCGGAGTATCGGACGGGGGCAACGTAAGAGTCTGTGTAACTATCACCACACACATCGCAAATATGCGTTGTATATCCTTGTTCAGTGCTTGTGGGAGGCGTTACAACCGAAACATAGTTGTGATTTGTGTGTGCTACTGATACGTTAGTATTGCCCGGAGTTTCTAGGTTAATCGAATCATTTTCACTTTGTTCTGTCTCTTGATTGATGCATCCGCAAAGCGACATAATCAAAAGGAACGCAACTGATATAATGAACATCATATAATTCTTTTTGTTTTTCATGCTGCTATTCTCCGCATTTGATAATTACTATGAAGGTCTGCTTTTCTATAAAGTTACTCTACGCCAAAGTTGAATCGCAATTTTCGTCCTTAAAGCTGAACAAAAATGTATCTATAGAAATTAATTTGTAATCTTCCACAAAGACCAGCTGTTATCTTCTTTTACCCAAACATATCCATCGGGGGTAACCTGCGAAATACCGTCATAGGTGATTTCAATAACAATATTTCCTTGGATATCAATTAGACCCCACAAATCGCCTTGACGCACAATGATGTAGTTGTTTAGTGAAGAATACATATAGTTGTTTACCCACGGAGTGACCTCCGACGTATCGTAAATAAAATCTGTTATCATATTACCAGATTCATCAATATAGCCCCATTTACCGTCTTTTTTTACGGGCAAAATCCCTTCAATGAAACCGTTGGCACCATAATCGTCAAAAATGAAATCAGTAATCAATTCCCCAGTTTTTAAATGAAACAAAGCATATTTTTCGGACACTAACGACACCTCATACGCCGGCATCTCTCCTTTACAACTTCTGTATCCATCAATTTGTTGAACTGGAATAACATCGGCTGTTTCATTAGTAAATGTGCCAAGTGTACAAGCACCGTGCCGGTATGAAGTGTAAGCGTCATAAGAATATTCTACTTGCCCCTCGTCGGTATCGAACATCACAGGACGGCCTTGCATTATATATATTGTTGCAAAACGTTCAAATCCCCAACCTCCAAAAAATTTCGGCGTAAGCGAGCCGTCCTTTTCAACCAAAAATGAATTGTAATTTGAATCATAAGCGAGCAATATTGTTTCCTGACCGCTTGGAGAAGCTTCACAAAGGTCTATTGATTCATACACTATTGGAAGAACAATCTGACCATTATAATCAATTAAACCATACTTCCCGTTATTCTCAATAACAGCAAAATTATAGCCGACAGTTGAATTGTAATACTTTATAGAATCTGCGGCAATGTTGCTCAAAATAAGAGTCAAACTTACGTTGCTGTTTTTTATTGCATCCAATTTCTTTTTAACGCTTAAAAGATTGCTTGTTAAGCGATTATATACCGCCTCTGCGTTTTGGGCGGCCTCTTCCCCAAGCAAAGTGCGCAAGCTAGGGCATTGCATGTAAATTGCAGTCATGCAATATTGACCGCGAATTCTACAACTTATTAGATAATTACCGTATGCCATGTAATTCTGTGCGGTGGTTTCTGCTATTTTAGCTGCATCTTTTTGAACGCTATTTTTTATGTACCCCAGTTCTTTTTCCAATATTACACTGATATCGTGAACAGCTTTGATTTCTAAAACATACGTGATTACATCTTCGGCGCCTACCGTCAAATTCCCCAGCAACTTTCCAATGTCTACACCTAATTTTGCGGCTGGTAAAGCGTCCAGAAAGCTGATATCAAATTTGATTTTGCCCTTCAAATACTCCTTCCATTCGTCAGCGAAAATTTCATCTACAAATAACTTTGCGTAATCCTCGGCGGAGTTCTTTGTAAGTTCAGCATAAGCGCGCAATCTGACTTTCATTACCTCAGATAACGCTGTCCTGAGTTCACCTGCCGCTTCTTTTAATATGCCGTCCGCTTTAGTCTCTACCAATTGAAGAAACGAGTCATGCTTTTCGTAGTTTTGTAGCATGGTTTTTAAAGCTCCTACGCTTTTAATCCAGTCATCCTCGTCCTTCATCATTTCATTTATTACAGAAAGAGCGATTTTTGCGTCTTCGCCCATTGCTTTTGCAGCACCGATAACGCCGAGCCAGCTCATTTCAATATCTACTACATCATGAAGATAATCCTTCAATTTCTTTGTATCGTCCAATTGGTTTTGTTGAGTCATAGACGCCGCATTTTCATCTTCATAAGTTCTTATGATGTTTATAAGTGACTGTATATAATCGTTTTTGCATGGCTCGCTTCCCGTGCCATAAATTAACCCTAACACGTTCATTGCAATGTTAGCGTTGCGTTCTGTTCGCAGAAGTTCTGCGTATTCCATATACACTGCATCTGTTTGTTCCAACAGTTGAGAATGAGTGTCTTCGTCAAAAAACTCCTTCAATTCATCGGCATATACATCCTCTGCTTTTGCATTCACTACAACAGGAGAGAACAAACCGCATAGCACAATCGCGGACATTAATAAAGCCAACACTTTATATCCATTTTTACTGTTCATGTTATCACCCGTTTATATCCTTCAAAGTAACCGCAAGCAATTCATAGGAGATTTGCTCTATCAAGGCTACCTTTACATCTTCATCTTCTCCCGTCTTTGCAACAAAAGAATATTCCTTGACCATCTGGGGGCTATTTTTTACAGCCTCTGCAATCATTTCCGCAGTTACTCTTCCAGTTGTTTCTTCCGCTATTTGAGCAACTAACTGTACATAATCTGGCGCTGTTAAAGTCACTGAAACTGTACCATTATCCTGTTCAATAATTTGACAATCGGTTACATACTCCCAACAATTTTCTGTAATAGATATGCTCTGTGTTTCCGTATGCGCAGTCCCTTGTAGTTGTTTGTATAAAGACAGCAATGCAAACAGCAAAACCACCACAATAGTAATCGCTAATGCGGAAATTAATGTTGCAACGACCCATTTTTTCTTCACTTTTTAACCAAGCCTTTCTGAAATAAAAAATTATAATTCAATCATATTTTAAATTCATTTAATGGTGTATCCATCAAAATTATAGCTTATTGAGCCCGAATTAATATCAAGCGTAGCGTTGGAAACTTCATCATAAGCCATCATATTTCCGGAGCCCCAATTGAATGTTACCCCGGTCGCAGAATCGTGTGAAGAAACAGAACCGTCTGAACCGAGAATTACACCCAAGTCTGTGTCTACATACGTAATTCGCCCATCAGGATTTATGACAGCGCCCATATCATAATCGGTATAAGAACCATTGCCGCTATGGGCGCCTGCGGCTGCATAGATGCTTGCATTTCTTTTCTTTTTAATTAAGTTTTCTCTTTCTTGCTCTGCAATGTATTTTTCCACACTTTCAGAATATGAAGAACGAAGTTTAATGCTCACTGTGTTTTTAGTCGAGGGGCCGGCGTGTGCAGTTTTACCATCGTCCAAAACATCGAGAAGCATGTTCACAAACTTTGAGGCTCTATCATGTCCTTTTTTCTCTGCTAACAACATCCATTTTAAAGCTTCTTTTAAATCTTGAGCTGTCCCTTCACCACCAATAAACATAGAACCAAGAGTGAATGCGGCGTTGCCAGAACCCATTTCTGCGGCTTGTTTATAGAAATTAAGGGCACGGCAAAAATCCGTCTCAACGCCGAAACCATAATAATAGATATCTCCAAGAACCTCAACGCAAGAAAGCACTCCATGCTCGGCACCTCGGGAATACCATTCAATAGCTTTACAGCAGTTCTGCTGACCATTATCGAATGCGCCTTGAAAATACAAATCGCCAATAGGACGACACGAATAATATTTTCCCAGGTCATAAGATAAAACCAAGTTATCAAGAGCATATTCGGCGTTTTTTTCTACTCCGCGCCCTGAAAAATATATCACGCCAAGCATATAGGCAGACTCGCTATAGCCCAAAGATTTTGCTTTTTCTAAATATTGAATCGCCGTATTATATAAATGTTCATCCTGCAAGTACAAGAAAGCCAAGTTATGATATCCGACAGGAGAATTTAAATTCGCTGCTCTTTTATACCATTTAATGGCTTCTTCAACATTACGAGATACTACATATCCGAACACATAAAAAGCGCCCACGTCAATCATTGCATCAACATGATTATTTTTAGCAGCTTTTTCATACCAACGAAAAGCTTTTTTGGGGTCGTTCAGCTTTGTTAGGCAAACTCTGCCTAACAAATACATTGCATCGGCGTCGCCTTGTTTTGTGGCTTTTTCGAGCCAACGAATTCCGTCTTTAATTGAGTTATCGCTGCGGACCAACAACATTCCTAATTGCTTTTGCGCAACAAGACTTCCGCGCTTTGCAGCGGATAAATAGTCGTTAACGTGAGGTTTTGAAATATCCATATTATTTCACCAACTCATCATTATTAAATTGTCCGTCATAAAATTTGTCATCCACCCTTAAAAAACCGTGACCTTGACGCATATCGTCCGCCCAATGACCAACATAAACACCATTTGTATACCACATAGCACCTACACCATTACGCATCGATTGGGAAGACTCCCCGTAATAATATGTATTTCCGCTTTCGTACATACGCATGCCACGACCAACAATATAATAATCCTCGTCGAAGTTACCAAGATATCGCGAACCGGACGCAAATATATAAATACCCCACGACATTTTTCCATCTACAAACAATCCCTCGAAATAATCGCCATTATAAAGATATTTACGACCGTTGCCGCAATAAAATTCATCAAATTCATCATGTTCGCACACAATATCTCCCGGATTGCCTTCAGCGGGAACAAAATTTTTTATAAAAAAACGTTCTTTCCACGATATTTCTTCCCATTCCTTAATTGTGCTGCAAATTATTTTTTGCGTTTCTAAATAGGCGGGGTCAACAACACCGGTCGCCGTTTTTGCTGTTGACGCAATAGTCTTACCGAGACCATACCCAAAGTTGCCACTTGCCATATGTAATGCGCCTTCAAGAGCCCCAAACACGCCACTTGCTACTTTGCCGCCATTCACTTTAGTTATGGTACCTAAATGTGCATACTGAGAATACTTAATAGGAGGCGCAATGATGTTGGAAAGTCCGCCATTTAAATAATCTAATTGCGGGACAACTGCATGTTTTTCTCTATATTCAAAATCTTGCTGAGTCATAACCTTTCTCCTTTTACAAGCTCACATTGCTATTTCTTTACAATCAATACATCTGGGTCAGACAAAATATTGACCAAATCAATTATTGCCCATATACCAGAAGCCACAATTCCTATGATAGTAGATGTTAAAGCGATTTTAATAACGCCTTGCGTAGTACGATTTAAATAAAAATCATGCGCCCCCCAACAACCTAAAAAGGCCGCGAACAGTATGGCCACGGTTTTATTTTTCTCTGTTTTTACACTTTGTTGGTTGTTCAAGGGTTGAGAAACTACCTCTTCAGATTTTGGCGTGTTGTGTTCAGATTCGTTGTTTTCTGAAACACTAAGATTTGTAGTGGTGTTTGTAGAGGCAATATCAACATCACTGTTATGTGGTGTTTCCTTCTTCTCTTCGCCATACTTTATCGCAAGAATACGTAGTTTTATTTCGGCATTTTTGTACCCGCCTGTCGCTGATTTTTCATACCACATTTTAGCTGTAGTCAAATCTTTCTCTACAACATCACCAACCTCGTAAGCAAGACCGACACGATATTGCGAAACTAAATCACCGGCGTTTGCCATTTCTAAAACGGTTTCAAAATCACTCATAACTTGTCCTTTCTAAAATAAAAAAGTGCACGGCAAACAAACCGCGCACTAAAAAACGCAGCTTGTTCTGTCGCAACACAGTTCATTTCAACGCAGGAAATGACAACAAGACATACGTTTTTAACATGTATGCCTGCATTGAAGTATTAAACTGTGTCGCAAGAATAATTATACCATATTATTACATTTTTGTAAATAGTTTGAGGAGGTTATCCTTAGATAAAAGGCGAATTGTTTAATTTTGAAATCTTGTCTGAAACTGCACTTTATCGGCTTTAGACAAACGCATCGATTATACTTCCATCTTTTATAAACTATTCAAAATACATTGACATAGTAACAACAATTACAACATCTGATATTCATGTTGATGATTTGCTGAATTTGGATTAAATATTAAAATAGTAAAAGAGTGGACCAATTCAAGTCCACTCTTTTTGCATGTTGTAGTAATAAAATTTAAAATGTGCCTGCTAAGACTCCACAAAATTTGAAAGCGTTTTTCAACTTCAAGACAGAAAACATCTTCAAAAAACTCCACAGATTTTGAAATCAAAATTTTCTAAAATTAAAGTCTTTTTTTAAAAAACTCCATCAATTTAGAAATAGCCTTTTTCTCTTTTCCCTTTCAGTTTCCTAACAATTTTCCAAAAACGCCTCATTTTTTGCCTGTTTTGCTCTTTTCTTAAGGATAGACAAGGACGGCGAAGGATGGCAAATAACTGATTATAAGTGACGTCGACGAAAACCACCTTGGGGTTCGAATTTTGACGGCTTTTTAACACTTTTTTGATTACTTGAAAAGGCATTTGAACTGTGATATAATGGTTTCAGAACTATTTTACGGTCTGTGGATCAAAATAGTGACCGCCCGTCCCTTTGGCCTTGAGAAAGCCGTGCATTTTTCTCGGAAAGGGCAATAAAGCGGTCACTAATTGGCTAAAAAATGCGGAAATTAGGGACAGTGAGGGACAGAGCGAGCCTGCTTTACAGCTGCTCGAAATCAGTTTGCGCTCACGCGCACAAGGGTTCGAATCCCTCTCTTTGCGCCAAAAATACCACAGCTCTCACGAATTGCGGTCTTGAATTATTTATTGTAATCAGTTTAGCAAATAAGATTTTACAGGTGAACATATTATGAAATACTTTGTTTATGAAGAAGATAGAAAAGCATCAGGTGGCACATGCTATTTCGAATTTCAAAAAGGAAAATTCAAAAACAAGTTTTGGCTAAAAGATTCTATTTGCATTCATGCTGACTTATTTGATGAGCTTTCGCTTTTTCAGCTTTTCGCTGATTCTATTGGAATGTTTGACTATTACGGTCCGACCAATGTAATTAACAAAACTCAGTGGAATATAATTATTGAAAATTCCAAGAAAAATGAGCAATGGAAGGCTGTAGTTGAAGAATTGACGCCGTGGGTAGAAGAGTGTTTTACTGAACATGAGTGTTTTACAATTTGCGGCATATGATCATATCTTCTAAGGGCTGACCGCGTGGTCAGCCCTTTCCTTATGCTCTTTTTATCCCAACGCCTTGCTCATCGCGGCACCGGTGTCCGCTTTCGTTACGGCATCAAGGTGGCTGTAGATATTCGCCGTGCCAACGTATTGACAGAAACGGAATAATGTGTTACAATTAAAAAAACATAAAAACAAGGAACCAGCTGACTGTAGAGAACATTGGTTCCTTTTTGCTTTTTAGAGGAAAACTATATGATAAGAAAAAGAAAATTCGCGTTTTCCACAACACAAATCATATTGCTAAGCTTTCTTATTACGATTCTGTTGGGGAGCCTGCTATTAGCATTACCAATAAGCTCTACCGACGGTGAGGCTGTGCCCTATCTTGATGCGCTGTTTACGGCAACCACCGCCACCTGCGTAACGGGACTGGTTACACTGCCCACGGTATCCGCTTGGAGCATATTCGGACAAGTCATCATTTTGCTTCTGATACAGATTGGCGGTCTTGGTGTTATTACGATTATATCGGGATTAATGCTTCTTTTGAACAGAAAAATGGGTATCAGTGACCGATTACTCATTCAGGACGCCTTTAATCTAAACACAATGTCGGAGCTTGGCAAGTTTGTAAAAAACGTGCTGTTCGGTACGCTGATCATCGAGGGAATAGGCGCTATTCTGTATATGCTCGTGTTTGTACCGGAGTTTGGGGCAAAAGGCATTTGGATATCGGTATTCAATTCGGTTTCCGCTTTTTGTAATGCCGGTATCGATATTATTTCGGAAAACAGTCTTTGCAATTATGCAACGAATCCTCTGATAAATATCGTTACTTCCGCGCTCATCATACTCGGCGGTCTCGGTTATATCGTATGGTGGGATGTACTGCGTGTTATTAAGAACAGTTCTTCGAAGAACCGCAAGATATTCAGGCATCTTACCTTGCATTCAAAGATTGCAATTACTGTTACCGCAGGACTTATTATTGTTGGCGCGGCGCTCATATTTGTTTTTGAATATTCCAACCCTTTAACTATCGGCGGAATGTCGCTTTTTGATAAAATTCAAGTGTCATTTTTCCAATCGGTTACCACGAGAACAGCCGGCTTTGCCTCAGTTCCTCAGGAAAATCTTACGAATGCGTCTGCCGCTGTGTCTGTTCTTTTAATGGTTGCAGGCGGTTCTCCCGTGGGAACGGCAGGCGGTATTAAAACCGTAACCATAGCCGTGCTTATCTGCTCGGCGTTGGCAACCATAAGAAACAAAAACAGCGCAGCTCTGTTCGGCCGCCGCTTTTCCGAAAGTTCGGTAAAAAAAGCCGTTGCGGTAGCGGCAACGTTTTTTGCAATATGCTCCGCATCGACCATACTCCTGATGGCGACGAACAACGTATCCGTCATAGATGCGGTCTATGAAACGATCAGCGCAACGGCGACAGTCGGACTTTCGAGAAATCTAACCGCAACGCTTAACACAGTAGGAAAAGCGATTATCATTATAACGATGTATTTCGGCAGGGTCGGTCCCATATCACTTGCGGTGGCGCTCGGCAGTAAAAACGAGAGCCAGAACGTGATTTCCGAGCCGATGGAAGATGTAAGTATAGGATAAGGAGAAAATTATGAAAGCAAAGAAAACATATGCAGTCTTTGGACTTGGAAGATATGGCTTGGCAGTGGCAAGAGAGCTCGTTGAGAACGGTATGGAGGTTATCGCCGTAGACGCCGATGAAAGAATCGTCAACGATGCAGCCGCATATCTGCCTGTGTGCAAATGTGCTGACGTAACCGATTCGGAGGTCATCTCTCGTCTGGGAATCGGCAATATTGATACCGTTATCGTTTGTATGGCAAACAACCTTGAAGCAAGTGTCATGGCAGTCACGCTTTGCAAGGAGTCGGGCGTGAATACGGTCATTGCAAAATGTGCCAATGAGATGCACCAAAAGATATTACTTCGTGTAGGAGCGGATCAAGTGGTTTTTCCCGAAAACGAGTCGGGCATCCGCCTTGCCAAAAATCTGCTCAGCTCGGGCTTTATCGATATGATATCTCTGTCAAAGGACGTATCAATGGTTGAGATCGACGTTAAGGATGAGTGGTGCGATAAAAACCTGATCGAATTGAATCTCCGGAAAAAATACGGCCTCAACATCGTCGCCATTAAGAAGGGCGAGCGGATCAACGTTAACGTCAATCCCGAGCAAATGCTTGATGCGGAAACAACGCTGATTGTAATTGCGAACACATCCAAGCTTGCGAAGCTGAAATAGTTTTATGTACTAAAGGGCTGACCATATGGTCAGCCTTTTCTTGTGCTTTGATTAAGCCATATGCTCCAAAACTTAAAAAACATGGTAAAATTACGCTGTATAAGGAGGTATTAAAAATTATGGAACAAAAAGTTACAGACCAAACACTTGCAGCATTTGAAGCCATGCTGAAGGAAGATGAAAAGAGCGTTAATACAATAAAAAAATACATACACGATATCCGCTATTTTCAAAGCTATGCAAAGGACAAAAGGCTTGAAAAATCACTCACTATAGAATATAAGGAGCACTTGAAACAAGCGTATGCTCCGACAAGCGCAAACTCTATGATCGTTGCGTTAAACACTTACCTGCGATACATAAAGCGTCAGGATTGCTGTATAAAACAAATCAAGATACAAAAGAATGCGTTCTGTTCAGAAGAAGCAGAGCTTACAAAAGAAGAATATTTATCGCTGGTCAGAACCGCCGAAAGCAAAAAGAACGAGCGATTGTCTCTGATTATTCAAACGCTTTGCAGCGCGGGAATACGTGTGAGTGAGCTGGAGCATATAACGGTAGAAGCAATAAAAAAAGGCGAAACAACTATTGATTGCAAGGGCAAAACGAGAAAGGTATTTATCGTATCCGCCTTAAGAAAGAAATTACTTGAATATGCCGAACGCCGCAAAATAAATACAGGTGCAGTTTTTGTTACAAAAAACGGTAATCCCGTAAACCGAAGCAACATATGGCGGGAAATGAAGGCATTATGCAAAGGAGCAAGGGTAGCAACCGAAAAGGTCTTCCCTCACAATTTAAGGCATCTGTTTGCCCGCACCTTTTACAAAACAGAAAAGGATATCGCAAAATTAGCGGATATCCTCGGACACAGCAATATAAATACAACACGCATATATATTATTTCAACCGGTGCAGAGCACAGAAAGCATATTGAAAACTTAAGATTAATTATTTAAAAAATCTCACAGCAACATAATTTCCATTATGTTGTATATTAATGCTTGAAATAAAAACATATATACAGTTTATAGTGTTTTTTGGTTTTATGCGCGACGAAAAAAGCATCCTTATGATATTTATAAAAATTCCTGAATGCCTTGTATATTTTAAATATGTATGTTATAATAATGTAAAAAGTGTATGAGTGTTATTTTTATGGAATAATATACAACATAATGGAAATTATGTTGTGAAAGGTTTTTCAAGCTCTTCGCTTTCAACCCGCATTTAAATTTTTCAGTGCAGAGCTTATATCACGCGAGTAACAGATGAGATTCGTGAGGCAAACATGACGGAAAAAGAATTAAAACAGCTTAACCGCAAACAGCTTTTGGAATTACTTTTGGCGCAAACCGAGCGAGCCGACAAATTGCAAGAGCAGGTTAATATATTACAGGCAGAGCTTGAGTCAAAAGAATTGAAAATTAAAGAAGCAGGGTCGTTGGCAGAAGCGTCACTTAAGCTTTGCGGCATTTTCGAAGCGGCTGACAATGCTGCTCGGCTTTACTTAGAGAACGTTCGTCTTCTCTACGCAGATACCGAAAATGCAGACATGACCGAAGGCGAGAGCTGACGGGTATCGTCAGTAAAAAATGCACGAGGAAGATGCGGAGCGGATTTGCTCTGCATTGAAATTCTTATGAAAAAGCAAAAAAACAATATCCAATATGATTTTCCGGCTACCGATGTTATCCGTACCGAAATCAGACGTGAAAAATACAAAAAGAAATTTGCAAGCATACTGTTAAGTACGGTATATGCGCTGATAGTAGTTGCGGCGATCGCCGTTCTTATTGCTACTCTTATCCTTCCCGTGGTACAGATAGCGGGAACAAGTATGGAGCCTACCCTGAATAGCGGCGACATAGTTGTACTCATAAAAACACAGACCCCACAGCGCGGTGAGCTTTGTGCTTTTGCATATTCAAACAAAATACTTATCAAACGCGTCATCGGCATTCCCGGTGATTATATTGATATTGACGCAGAAGGAAACGTATACGTTAACGGAGAAATGATCGACGAGCCTTATATTATAAACAAGGCTCTGGGACAATGCGACGTTGAATTTCCGTTACAAGTACCCGAAAAGCAGTATTTTATGCTTGGAGACCAAAGGGACACCTCTGTAGACAGCAGAAACACGGTTATAGGCTGTGTTACCGATAGCCAGTTGGTAGGTAAGATCGTATTCAGAGTTTGGCCCTTATCGGATATAGATATCATAGAGTAATATATGCCATGGAAAAGCCATTGCTTTTCCCGGAGAAATATAATGCACGCAGAAAACACAGCACTCTCTTTGAAAAAATTGAATAGTAAAGCTACAAAGAAGCGTGTTGCAGCTGTAGTTGCATTGCTTTCCATTTTAGTCGTTTCCGGTGTATTCTGGTGGCTGAGATACGAAGGCATAACCATGGCGGACGAAGCTTTTTGCGGATTGGACGAGCATATACATTCAGATGAATGCTTAGCGAGCAATTGTACGCTTACCGAACATACTCACACGGCATTATGCTATTCCAACGTTGCCGCCGACACGGAAACGCCGGCAATCTGGGAAGCAACCCTTAACAGGAAAGCGTTTACCAGTGACGTAGCAAAAGATATGGTTACGATAGCAACGTCGCAGTTGGGTTACACCGAAAGTGTACACAATTTCGATATTGACGACAACGGAGCCAGATGCGGATACACCCGCTACGGTGAGTGGTACGGAAACAAATACGGACATTGGTCTGCAATGTTTGTTTCGTTCTGTCTTAACTACGCAAACGTAACAGACGATTCGGCGCTTATCAACTCCGGCAGCGCTGCAATGCTTACAGCGTGGCAGGATGCGGAGCTTATCACCATAAATCCTGTTGCGGGCGACATCGTTTTTTTAGACACTAAAGGAAACGGCAGCTGCTCTGACGTAGGCGTTGTGGTAAGCGTCGGCAAGAACATTAGCGTAATTCAAGGCAACAGCAACGATAAAGTTGAAAAGATTACATATTCTGCCGGTGACGGCAGAATTATCGAATACGGAAGCGTTTATCTCGCGCTGGAGCAAACGCTTACCGAAAAGGAAACAAGCAGAATTGAGTTTGTGCGTGAGCTTGCAAACGAATTGCCCTTGGAAGACGAGATCATTGACAAAATGATCGAGCTTGGTACTGGAACGGAATTCGACGCTTGGCGCAAAGAGCTTATACAGCAGCTCAAGACCGCTTATTACTACCACGACCTGCTTCCCGCAAAGCTTAAACCTCTTGTATACAACTCAAATAAAATACTTGACCTCAGTTACATATGGCAATCCAATATGCTTGCCGAAGGAGAAAAATCCGTAAGCACCTCCGAATTGGTAATCCCCGTGTATCAGGTCAATATGTATTTCCCTTATAATTCTTACGCTTACCCCGAAACGTACAGTAATATTTACACGAAGAAAGTGGGGGACGCGGTAACTGCTTCTAAGTTTGAGTGGTGGAATGCGTATATCATTGAAAAGGATCCCAGCGGTTTTTACTTTGTTAGCGCAATCGACAGAAATATTGGCGACGATGCCGACAGAAGTCAGTTAAAAGCGCAGACAGACGGCGGATTCGTTTATTTGATATGGAGCAACAACCCACTTAACACTAAAGCAACAAGCATCGAGGTGGGAAATGTTGTCAAGGTAAATCCCGAGGCAATGCTTACAACCGAAGAAGCGGCGGCAAATACAGCTCTGGGCGAATTGACGTTTGTTATCGGTTCAGACCGCAGTGTTGAAAAAAATGTTTTTGCATTAGGCAATAAAAACATTGCGCTGGGTAAGCTGTATAACACTTCCCTTTTGTATGACGAATCTTACTCCTCCCCCGACAAATCCGGAATCAGATATCCCGACGAGGGCGGTGTAACACTTACCGACGGCAAAATTACACCTGCAAATAAAGATTACAATGCTATTGAATGGATGGGCTTCCACATCGCATGTCCCGATTATAAGGAAACCGGCGTATTTGTAACCAACGTAGACCTGGGCAAGGTTTATGACGTAGGTAAGGTTTCTCTTTATTGCGGAACAAAGAAGATGGCCGATGCAGGTATTTCCTCTCCCGGCAAAATTACCTTTTACGGCTCACTGGACGGTAATACCTATGAGCCTATTGGAACAGTTGTACCGAATGACGACGGCTCTGTGTTCTGTATGGAAATAGCTTTACGTTGTAACGTTAAGGCAAGATACATAAAAGCAGAGATGACTGCCGGCAGCTATTGGGTGTTCGTGAGTGAATTCGAAGCATACGAGTTGCTTAAAGCGCCTACGGTTATCGATAGTGCCGACACGTTCAGTCTTATTAACGTAAATCTTTACGATTACGGGAATAACATCAACGATTGGTATCGTCCTTACGGCCTTGATACGACCGGCATACAGAGTCCGTATTACCCCGGATTTACTCAGGGCGGCGGACCGAAAAACACCTATGCCACACTTAATTTGAATCAGTTCAACTATGGTGATTCCATTCACCTGAACAGAGAATCCGGTGAATACGGCGTTACCGCCAACGGAAATGCCTACCCTGATAACACCGGTAAGATCAACCAGTCCAGCAATCGCGAACCGGCTAATCTTCCTGTTGAGGACGCTATGTATCATAGCCTCGTAAATGGCTATCCTGCTACTTTGAATCCTGAAGGCAAGCCTCTTTCCCTTGCTTATCTGTTTGATAATATGTCTTACGATCCTGACGGTGATGGTGTAAAAGACATATATTCCGTTAAGCAAAACAATAAAAACATTAACGGATTATTCCAGTACGACGAGTCTACCGGCACATATTATTTTGACTCGCGCAAGAATTTCGCACAATTTGATGCCAAAACAGATACATTCACACTTTACCAGCAAAACATTACCCCTAACTTTATAATGTATCCTTTCGGCAACTTCCTCCCCTTAAATAACATCGAAACCCAGGCAACGCAAATGTCTCAGATAGACCGTGATTGGTTTATTCAGGTTGCCAAAAACGCCCTTTACCGCTCCAATCTCATTGAAGCATCAAAAAGCAGTAACGTTTTCACATGGGCAGGACTTTCTTTCCATGATGATATTTTCCTTTCCGGTGAGCCCAATGCGGAAAATATCGATAATCTGGGATTTGCGTCTTTCGAAATCGATTACAAAAATCCCACAGTGGGAAGCACAAATATTGCAAACAAGTGCTGGCTCGTTACGGAAAACGTTGGCTATAACACTGCTGCTCAGTACGGTTCTTACTGGTTGACCGCAGTAGTTCTAAAGCCTACCGACACTGTCGGTGTATACGAGGTATATGACAGAGTTGTCGGTAACGGTTCAGACATTGCCTCGGTCACATTCAGTAATGTCGCGCTCGAAAATATAGACGGCTTGGTAGTCCTTTTGGCTCATACAGATGAGCAAGACAGCTATTCCCGTGTAGATGCTCAGCGAAAAAATGAGATTGCGAGTATGACCTCAGGTCAGAAGGTAAGCTTTGTCGGTATTGACATTACCACTACCACGACCGATGGTGTCGTAACGTGGTCAGCCACGGGTTACAATAACATTACTCATTTCTATACTTCCAACGGCACCAGCAATCTGGTGGTCGAAGAAGCTTGCGATCTCGAGAACTATGATCTCAACGATTATCTCGATATGGCGTTCGCTATTCGCAGTATGATTAAAAACGTTGATGCATACGTAGGCAGTACCAATTGGACCTATACCGACCTTGTAAAACGGTATTTTATGTCTATTGATGACTCGTTATCGGACAAAACGTTGTTCGAAAACTTTGTGTTCCCTGAAGAAGACGCAGAAAAAATATTCTGTGTTGACTTTGATGAACCGAAGAACTTCTTCTTTGGAATGGATATGTCGTTTGAGTTTATTCAGCCCAAAGACGGACTTACAGGTCCCACCGGCGAAGACACCATGATCTACCGTTTCGCAGGAGACGATGACGTTTGGATCTACCTTGACGACATATTGTTCCTCGATCTGTCCGGTATACACCGTCACGTAGGCGGAACTATCGACTTTACCAACGGTATTGTAACTTATAACAAGCTGATGCCCGAAATCGGTGACGTTGATTACAACACACCCGTTGCGGAAATGACCAAGACATTCAGAGAAATACTTCTCGACGCAGGATACAGCGAAGCCGAAGTTAATAAAAAGCTTAGTCCCAATGGCGGCTTTGCAGATTATTCCGAGCATACGCTTAAATTCTACTATATGGAGCGCGGTTCCGGATCCGGCGTATGCCGTATGGACTTTAACGTTCCTGTAATTGAATCCAACCGCATTATGGTCAGCAAAGAGGTTGACGATGAAGAGATCGGAGTAATCGGTAACCCTGATTATTATTTCCAGATCCTTCACGCTGACAATGAAAATGCTCTTTATTTCAACGAAGGAACAGAATTCACCATTATCAGCGATTCCAACCCTACCGGCCGCAGTGCAGTTGTTGGTGAAAACGGTATTTTCTCCATAAAAGCAGGCGAGACCGCAATTTTCTCTGCGCTGGAAAGCGCAGGCGAATACGTTGTACGAGAGTTGTTTGCCGAAGACGTTTACATGCAATACGGTGAAGTTAAGATAACCGTCAACGGCGAACCTGTCAACAACCAATACAAAAACGTACCCGATACGATAGAAATAGACGGTATTTTGAACGATACCGGCTGGAAAGATTCCGATTGGGTTTACGTTTACCCGTCAGCCGGCGACGGAAAGTACCAACATCCGGAAAAAGACCCAGAAACGAACATATGCAATTTCAGATATCAGGTGCGCAACGACGGAAATAAAGCATATTTCGCCGTTGAATACATGAATACACCTACCTCGGTTGCCGATGATCTTAACACGGGTAACGATTTGGGAACAAATATCCGTTTGTGGACTTATGACGGCGAAACCGAATCAACTACATACACAAGTTTTTATGATATTTTCTTAAAAGCCACACAAGGAACGGGCTGTTCCGCTTGGAAAAACACAGTAGCCAACGGAAATGTTAAGGAACAAAACACCTCTTCCTCCATAACTGCGGAATCTACGATTGTAGGAAAAAGCTGGATCGTGGAATTTTCCGTGGATCTGATAGAGATCGGCGGAGCAGACAAAGACTTTAAGTTCTTCTTCAATATGACGGATAAGTTCATAGTTGACGACGTAACTGTTACAAAAGTTCTTTTGTACCCTGCAGCGGACACATTCCCATATTCAACATTTGTTTCTGCCAACGCTTTGGATATAACCAATATTGATTATGAAATGGGAACACATCCCGAGCTGAGCGCAGATGCATTTGAATTCCTGAGCACAACCATTGGCGGTGTTAACTACAAGTATGCGCAAAGCACCGCAATAGATATCAGTGATGGATATGCTACCGTAGATTTCATCAACGTTGTTGATGAAAACAAGCTGGGAAAGGTTGCTATCGAAAAGGTTCTTACCAATGAAGTTACTACACCCAGCGGAGACGAAACGTTCAGAATTTACGTTACGATAGACGGTACGCCGTTACCTGTAGGAACCTCATACTGGAAGAACGACGAGGTCACCCCGTATCCGGTTTTAACAGAAGGCGAAATAATAATCGCTCCGGGTGACCGTATCGAGCTGAGAAACGCACTTATCGGAACGACCTATACGGTTTCCGAAATCGGTGCGATTGAAATGGGATATGACGTTCATTATCACCACGGAAGTATTTCAGAAGGCCCTGCGATAGCAGAGCATGGCGAAGCAGAGATAACGATCGACGAGCTGGGCGCTACCTGTCTCCTTATCGTTCACAACGTTAAGGACGGTGCAAAGGTGGTTGTAAACGGTGAAAAGACCTTGGGTAACACCAACGGCAGTGAAAACGTTTTCGACTTTACCCTTACTCAGGTAGACGAAAGCCGAAATCCCGTTCCCGACGGCACGGTTATGACTTCAAGCATAACTATTACCGAAGGAACACAGCCGTTTAACTTTGTGATCAGCTACCCTGCAGAGCTTACCGAAGCAGGCACCTACTACTATATCATTGAGGAAAGCGGTGCAAACGCTCTTACGGGTATGGATACAACGAAGTATCTGCTTACGGTTGTGATCATCTTTGATGCTGAGCACGGAATGAAAGCAGAATCTACTCTGGTTAAGCTGGACACCTCAGAGACTGTTGATACCGCTTCGTTCTACAACAACATTTATCAGGCTCTTACCATTAACAAAGAGATTTTGGGATATTATGACGGCGGTCCCTTTGAATTTACTATAAGCGCGATCCGATCCGGTGAGATGATTACGGGAGATTATCCTTGTGTCAACACCGACGGAAGCCACGGTTATATTACTTTTACCGCCAGCAAAGCCACCGTAAATCTCAGCGATAACCAAAGCATAACGGTATATCTCCCCTACGGCACCGCTTGGACGGTGACGGAAACGAGTGTTATCGGTTGCGATACACGTGTCGGACTGACAAAAGATACCCTTAAAACGGGTACGGTACTATCCGGCATGCTCACTGAAGACAGAACGGTTTACTTTGTGAACGTCTTCGGTGACGAATTGCCCTCCACGGGCAGCAATATGCGCCTTATTATCACTTATTGCGGAATCGGACTTATTGCGGTTGCCTTTATCGGCGCCTGCGTGTTCAGAATTTCGAGAAAGGGGCGCAACAAAAAATAAAAATAAAACAAAAAAATAAAATAAAACAAAAAAACAAAAAACGAAAGGAAAACATCATGAAAAAACTTCTCGCAATCCTTTGTGCTGTAATGTTGGTTCTCACTTGCAGCATCTCCGTGTTCGCGGCTGGCGATGGTTCTATCACTATCACCAATGCGGTAGAAGGTAAGACCTACAACGCATACAAAATGCTTGATCTGACCAAAGACGGTGAACTTTACAAATACACCGTTGATTCTGATTGGGCAGACTTTTTCACTACCGGAGCAGGTAAAGATTACGTTAACATCGTTGACAACATCGTTACATGGAAAGGCGGTGCTGATGTTGCAGCTCTTGCAAAAGCAGCAATTGCGTATGCAAAAGCAAATAGCATCTCAGCAGATGGCACTGAGAGCTACCCTGACGACTTAGATGGAAACAAAAACGAAATCGGCTCCGTTCAGTTCACTGCTCTTGACCTTGGTTACTACCTCGTTGACTCTAACCTCGGTTCTATCTGCGCTATCGACACAACCAATAAAGATGCAGAAATAGAAGAAAAAAATAAGATTCCCAGCGTTGACAAGGTACTCGTTGACAGCGACGGATCCGCTAAGATTGGTGACACCATAAAATTCAAATCCACTATTACCGCATACAAAGGCATTGATACTTTGACTTGGTACGATAAGATGTCTGACGGTCTTACTTATACCGTCGATAGTATTGCAATTTCCGTAGTAGGCGGCGGCACACTCACTAAAGACACCGACTACACCGTTGAAACAAACAAAGACGGTTTCGACATCATTGTAAAGTTTGACAGCGCCTACCTCAATTCCATTGATGAGGACACCAATATCGAAATTACATACTCTGCAGTTCTTAACGAAAATGCAGCTTCATCAGGCGGTGCAGACAACACCGTTCATATAACATACGGCGATGACAACATTATCGAATCCGGAAAAGTACTGGTTGATGTAAACACTTTCTCCTTTGACTTGGCAAAAACCGATTCTAATGACAAGCTGCTGGCAAACGCAGGCTTCAGAATCTATTCTAACGATAGCTGCGATCCTGCTACCGAAATCGAGCTTGTCAAGATCGATGATTACACCTACAGAGTAGCTAAAGAAGGCGAAGAAGATGCAGGCGCCGAAATTATGAGTAAGGCTGATAAACCCATCACTATCCTCGGTCTCGACTTTGAAGTCACCTATTACCTCAAAGAGACAACCACTCCCGCCAACTACAATCCGCTTTCGGCTCCTAAGGCCTTTGAAATTCAAAGTATCCCTAATACCACGGTCACAATGGACGCCTTAGATCCTACCATTTATCAAAGCGGCGGCGTTCAGATTATAAACAATTCCGGTAGTCTGCTTCCCGAAACCGGCGGTATGGGCACCACACTCTTTATAGCAATCGGCGCTATCGTTGTTCTTGTTACCGGCGTAATCCTCGTAGCAAGAAAGAGAATGTCCAAATACGTTGCATAAATCGTACAGATAAAAAAACATAAAGGGGAATAACTCCCCCGTCTTATCACACCCGAACAGTTTTTTCGGGTGTGGAATTGGGAACTTGAGAAGCGCTTTTTCAAATTCCCAATTCCGCACCTGCAAAAGAAGGGACAATACAAAAGAATGAAAAAAAGAAAATGGTTGACGTTTGTATTGCTGGCTGTCTTTTTTATAGGACTTGCGGTTTTACTGTATCCATCTATCAGTGATTATTGGAATTCGCTGGTTCAGTCAAAAGCGATCGTTGACTATGAGGGTTCGCTTAAAAACATTGATACTTCCAAGCGTGACGCAATGTTTGAAGCCGCCGAAAAGTACAATGCCGAGCTTGCAAAGCTTGAAAACCCATACCGCGAGCATAATTCGATATCCGGATACCACACCATGCTGGACCTGAACGGAACGGGCATGATGGGCTACGTTACTATAGACAAAATAGCCGTTGAGCTGCCGCTGTACCGCGGAACGACACCTGAGGTTTTGGCTATAGCGGTGGGACACGTAACCGGAACGAGTTTGCCTATTCCCGGTGAGGCGGTACATTCCGTGCTTTCTGCCCACAGAGGACTTCCTACTGCAAAGCTTTTTACCGATCTTGATAAAATGGAGATTGGCGACACCTTCGTCGTTACTGTTCTTGACAAGGCGTTTACCTATGAGGTGGAACGAATAAGAATAGTTGAGCCTAACGATACTTCACTGCTTGCCATTGAAGAAGGCAGAGAATACTGTACTTTGCTTACCTGTACCCCGTACGGTATAAACACCCAACGTCTTTTGGTACGGGGAGTGCGTGTGGAAAACGCAAATTTCAAAAACATTTATATAACGGCAGATGCCTATGAGATCGATACCCTTATCGTAACCCCGATAGTTGCACTGCCCATATTATTCGTGCTGATGATGATAGTTCTCTTCAAGCCCGTTAAGCAAGAAGATAAGATTTAGGAGTTGATTTACCGAATGAAAAAGTTAATATCTATATTCCTTATAGTTTTGGTATTAATATCAACTATGTGTGTTTTTTCGTTTCCGGCTCTTGCTGACGGTGTTGACCACTCTGTTCCCGCATCGCTTACCATCCATTATACTTATGATGAAAAACCGTATGAAGGGTTAAAGATAGTCACGTATCACGTTGCGGATATCAGCAAGGACACAACCTTGACTCTTGCAGGCGATTTTGCCGATTATCCCATTAATATCAACGCAATTACTTCAAACGATGAATGGATAGAGATAACGTCCACCCTTGTTGCATATATAACAGCAGACGATATAGCGCCGACTTATACGGCTACAACCGACGAGAACGGCACGGTATGCTTCAAAAACATTCCGCTGGGACTATATCTCACCTTAAGCGTATCGGTAGAAAGCGACGGGCGTGTTACCGTATTCAAGGACTTTTTGACTATTGTCCCCACCTACGGAAGCTCGTACAATTATGACGTTGTTGCATATCCCAAAAAATACTCGTACGAGCCTACGCCTGACGAAGTGGAATATAAGATAGTAAAGCAATGGAAGGACAACGGATACACCGAAAAGCGTCCTGACAGCATTGACGTTTTGATATATAAAAACAATCAGCTTTATTCTACCCAGACGTTAAGCTCTGATAATAATTGGTGTTACACATGGAGTTCACCCGATGACGGCAGTGTATGGACGGCAGTGGAGAAAAACGTTCCTGCAGAATACACGGTAACCACCACTATAAACGGAAACATTATTACTCTTACAAACACCTATGAGCATAATCCCCCTCCCCCTCAGCTTGGCGATACGTTTGTGATCTGGCATTACGTGCTTATTGCCATTGCTTCCGGATTTGCCCTCATTATTATTGCAACACGACGCGGAAAGCTTGATACATGAACAAAAACAGAAACAAAACTACGCTTGTTATAGCGATAATCGGTGTTTTACTTGTTCTGATAGGCGTGGGAACGTTGGGTATTTCCAGACTGAGCCAATCAAAAGCAAGAGAAAACGCAGCAAATACAATTGCTACAATGCGTACTCTTATGCCGGAAATTAAAAACGCGGTTTCCGGCGAAAGATATGACTACACCATGCCGATGCTTGAAATCGGCGGCGATAATTATATCGGAATTATTGAAATTCCCCTTTACGACACGTGTCTTCCCATAAATGGAGTATGGAGCAAGAAAGACGTTAGCAAGCATCCTTGCAGATACACCGGAAGTGTTTATGACGGAAGCCTGGTTATCGGCGGAAGCGATAATAAAGGGCAATTTGATTTTATGAAGCAGATTTCTATCGGCGATTATGTGTTTATCACCGATACTGTCGGCAACCGTTTCAGCTATATCGTTTCCGATATTGAAATTGCCAATGATATTTCCGCTGAAAATTTGTGCTCGGAAGAATACGAGCTCACCTTTTATGCACGCAATACCTATAATCTAAAATATACGATAGTGCGTTGTGAAGAAAAAAATTGACTGTTTTTGCCTCCCGAATGATACACGGGAGGTTTTGTTTATCACCCGAAGTTTTAACGGTATTGACTTTATATCGAAACAGGAGTATAATGTCGATGTACACGGAGGAAGAGAAAAATGTATATTGATATGTTTAATTTTTGGTATTTCTTCTGGGTGCTCTTGGCGGCGGGATGTACCGTGGGATTATATTTCCTGCTTAAAAACCGCAGTACAAGAACACAAAAGATAGTATTGTTTTCGCTGCTTGCGGTGGGATTTTTGCTTCATTTTCTTAAAGCATACATACCCCCTTACAGCGTAGACGAAGCAAGATTACTGCGCGACAGCTGGTTTGTGAATATTTGTGCCGCAAATATTGCTCTGTTCCCCTTTATGTTCTTTTCCAAAAACGAAAAGATAAAGGACTATATGTTTTATATAGGCGTGATGAGCGGACTCATTGCTATTTTTTACCCGCAGGAGCCCATGGCTAAAGTAGACCAGCTTGCAGAACAGCTTGATATTGTAAGGTTTTATTATCATCATTGGATGCTTCTTACGGTTCCCCTGCTTATGGTATTGTTCAAGCACCACAAGTTATCATATAAACGTGTGTACGTAGCACCCGTAGGATTGCTGGGACTGATGCTGTTTATTATGCTTAACCAGATTTTCCAAGCAGAATTGGGATTCACTCCCCTGCGTATCACCAACGATTTCTTCGGTATAGGCTATAAAAACACGTCCTATATATGGGGACCCGGTGTTAACGATGCGATTGGAAAGTTTTTCGCGTTGTTTACTCCCGAGTTTTTCCGTATAGTACCCGTAGGCCCCAACGCCGGCAAGGAAAAATACTGGCCCTGGTTCTGGATAATTGTTCCCGTATTCGTGCTGGTAACACCCTTTGCGTTCCTGCTGTGTATGATATTTGACCACAAGGCATTTTGGTCGGATATTAAGAATCTCAAAAACACAGTTTCAAAAGCATCGGTTGCAAAGTGGCTTAAATCACACTAAAAAGCGATAAAAAATCCCCTTACGGTTTTGAACCGCAAGGGGATCTTTATGTTTACAAAGCATTAATTTGCAGGCTTTATCCAGACGGGAACCATAGAATCGTCAAACTGGAATATGTATACGGTTTCTATCTGGGTTTCGCCGTAAGGCACGGCGTAATATTCGCAGAACTGATCGTATGAGCGTTTTACGCAGTAAATATCAAACTTGGTATAACCGTTTTTATCGGGAGAAACGTATTTGCCTTCGCTTACGCCTATATGGGACCAGGCAATTCTGTGGTCATCCCGTACGTAAGTATCAAAATACGTTTTGAAAATATCATTTTCCCACTGATACGAAGTTCCGGTTACTTCGGGCTCGTAGGTGCCCACGGGAATCTGACCAAGCAAAAGTCCCACGTCGCCGTAGCCGACATCACCGGTGTTCATATTGCAAGAGAAGCTCATGTATACCACTTCGCCGTCACCGGTTATGTAGGATAATCCACGGT
Source organism: Eubacteriales bacterium (assembly GCA_045595785.1). Taxonomy (GTDB): domain Bacteria; phylum Bacillota; class Clostridia; order Oscillospirales; family CAG-382; genus SFLA01. The sequence continues at coordinate 100,519 of JAZOBE010000045.1, read as the reverse complement.
TACGGAAAGTATCGTTAATATACGTATGCAGCATCAAGGGCTCATCATACTTCCAAGCATGGTGCACGTACAAGGTCTTGCCCACCCTGAACGCAACCGCTTCGTCAAGCTCGATAAAGCTGAAGGATTTAATATTATCGCTTACGCTTATTTCCAGCTTCCAGTTTCTTCCGGTAGCATCGTAATCAATAAAATTAACGTATCCATCGATTTCGCTTGCCTCGTCGTCAAAAGAGCCGGAGGTGGTAACGTTTATATCGAAAACTGCTGTTCCCGTGTTGGGGGGAATAACCTCATCGCTTACCTCGTCGCTGACTTCTTCGCTTACTTCTTCGGAAACTTCACCGCTTGCTTCGGGAACAGAGTCTTCTTCGCTCGTTTCCGGCAAAGCAGAAGATTCGTTATGTACGGGAGCGCTTTCGTCGGGAGACGAAGCATTATTCTCTGCCACGCAGGCAACTGCCAAAGCTGAAATTAAAACAAATATTATAAGCGCCAAGAGTTTTTTCATAATACACCTCCGATGTTTATACTGCATTATACCACCCCCCCGAAAATTGTCAACCATTCTACATAATTATTTGACAATTATTTACATCACGTTAACAAAAAGGGGCGGAAGATTACTACCCAAGCATCCATTCAAGGACGTATTGTATATATTCATCCCAAAACTCCCAAGTGTGGGCACCCGAGGATTCACGGTAGGTAAAATCGTATCCGTTTTCCTTTAACTTTTCGCACACGGGACGGATATTATCATACAGAAAATCCTCGGTACCGATACCGATATATACTCTGGGACGGTTGGGAAGATCTTTGCGGGAATCGCACAGATAAATAAGGTCGTCCTCGTCGGGTATAACTATATCCTCGCCGAAGATGGGCTTGAACACACTGTCGCGGTTGGTTAGAGCTTTAAGGTCGCCGCAAGGGGAAAGACCCGCGCAGGCAGCAAAGGACCCGCATTCACGGAGACCTATCTTGAGAGCACCGTATCCGCCCATGGAAAGACCTGCAATATAGTTATCCTCCTGCTTTTGAGACACGTTAAAAAACTCGCCTATTACCTTAGGTAATTCCTTTGCGATATGGGTGTAATAAGGCATGCCGTATTTCATATCCGTATAAAAGCTTTTATCTGCTTTGGGCATGACCACGCAGATGCCGTAACGGTTTGCATAACGCTCAATAGACGTTCTTCGGAGCCAGATAGTATGGTCATCGCTTAAGCCGTGAAGAAGATACAGACATTTGTACGGACCTGCCTGCACCTTTGTATCTATGCCGATTTCGCCGTAGTTGCCCTTCTGTGGCATTACCACCAAGACTTCTGTCTGCATACCCAAGGCTTCGCTGAAAAATTTGAGATTTATAAGAGCCATAACAACACCTCGCAGGTTTTATTTATTATATTATAAACCCTTTATACCGTTTTTTCAACATAAAGATGTACCCGCCTTGACAATGAAAAACGGGTGTGTTAGAATGAATTTACAAAACAAAAGCGAAAGGGTCAAACTGATATGAAGAGCTTTCCCATTGCGAAATTTGACGGCGCCAGAGGCGCAGACGAGCTGGTTATATACACCAAGTCCGGCAAGACCGGAACAAATAATTACGGTATTGAAGCCTGCGTGGTAAACGAAAGAGTTGTGAAATTCGGCAAGAATAATAACGAAGTTCCTGAGGGCGGCTACGTTGTTTCCGGCCACGGAAAAGCGGCGAGATTTATTGCAGACGCACTTTGCATAGGGGCGAAGGCGGTTATTGACAAGGAAAACGGCGTTTTTTGTGCCGAGGTGGATACCGAGGCTATGCTGATTAACGCTGAATGCAAAATTGCGCTTATAGAAAGCCGAGTACAAAAGCTTAACGAAAAGAACGCGTCTTTTGAAAGCGAAAAGGTAAAAGAGCTTTTGGCACAGGCAAAGGAAGCAAAGGAAAAGGGCGATTTTGACACGGTAAATACCCTTACCGAGGAAGCATATTATTACACGGCGGAATCTGTTAAGGGCGAAGTGAGAGCCGTATGGCACAGACCTCACGAGAAGAGCGATGCAGAGGTAGAGAAAACGGTTAACACCCTTGCCGACGCAGGATTTAACTCTATACTTATTGAGACAAACTATGAAGGATATGCAAACGCACAAAAATGTGTTCACGATTTTCTGCCCATAAGAAAGGGCTATGAAAACGGCTTTGACGTTATTGAATCCTTTATTCGTATATGCAAGGCGAAGGGTATTAAGATACATTGCTGGTTTGAGGATTTCTTCTTCGGTGTTGACGGGCACGGTTGTCCCATGGCAGATATCCACCCCGAGTGGATGGCGTACCGCAAGGACGGCGGAATTTTACACGACGCATACGACACCTTCTATTTCCTTAACCCCGCACTTCCCGAGGTGCAGGAATTGCTTCTCTCCCTTTGCAAGGAGATACTTGATAACTATGATTTTGACGGACTTCAGCTTGACTACATACGTTACCCCGTAATTAGAAGCGTTGACCGTTCTGCAGGCTTTGAAGAGCCTACCAAGAAAATGTTTTTTGCAGACACGGGCATTGATATCGATACCATAGAGGACACAAAGAGCGAGGAATGGAAAAAGTTTGTTTCCTGGCGTGCGGAAAAGATAACCGCTTACGTTGAATCGGTAAGAAATCTTATACTTGAATACCGCGCAAAGGGACGTGACATTACCCTTTCCACCGCAGTTTTCGGTGACCCTGTTGAGGCAATAAACCTTAAATGCCAGAACTGGCAGTACTGGGTAAAGCAGGGCTGGCTGGACGAAATATATCCCATGGCATACCTTAACGATGCGGAGGACGTAGGCAACGAGGTCGGTTACATGGTAAAGAATTACGGAGAAGCGCCCAATATATCGGGTATCTCCCCTATGTACAGCCATCTGCCCGTTATTGAGTCTACCAAGCAGGTTGAGGAATGCCGCAAGGCAGGCGCAAAGGGCGTTGCATTCTTCTGCGCAGGCTCCTGCACCGAAACCCAGCTTGAAAAGCTGAAGATCGGCGTATTCAGAGACAAATAAAAAAAAATACCCCACAAATCTGCGATTTGCGGGGACCCCAAGAAAAATATACCCCAAAAACACAAAAGCAACCGCAAAAAACGGTTGCTTTTTTCTATTTATTGAATACGTATTTATCCATTCTGTCAAAGGCTTCTTTCACGCGGGAAAGGGGCAGCGCCAGATTAAGGCGGATATGGGTAGTACCGCCGTGCTGGGTGCCGTCCTGCCAAGCGACACCAACGTCCCAGCCGACTCTGAGCAGTTCGCCAAGGGTGGTATTGTGAGATTTCATCCACTCACTACAGTCCATAAACAGCATATAGGTGCCCTGAGGTCGGGAGACGGACACACCCTCAAAATGAGAAGCGATATAATCACAAGCGTAATCCACGTTATCGGAAAGCACCTGCTTGAGTTCGTCCACCCACTCGTGCCCTTCGTCCTTATACGCGCCGATAAGTGCGTGCATTGACATAACGTTCATAGAATTATAATGAGAAAGAGAGGATTCCTTTATGACCCTGTCACGCAGACGGGGGTTATATATAATATGATACGCGCCGATAAGCCCTGCCAGATTAAAGGTCTTGGAGGGTGCGTACAACGCCACGGTGCGGTTTTTGGCGTCATCACTTACAGATTGGGTGGGAATATGTTTACCTCCGAAGAGAAGAATATCTGACCAGATCTCGTCTGAAACTACGAACACGTCGTGCTTTTTGAATATATCCATGGCTTTCTCTATCTCTTCCCTCTCCCACACTCTGCCGGTGGGGTTGTGGGGCGAGCAAAAGATTGCCGCGTGGATATTGTTATCAATTATCTTTTGCTCCATATCCTCGTAGTCCATGCGCCACACACCATTTCCGTCAAGGACAAGATCGCTGAGCACTGCGTTGTAGCCGTTATTTTTAAGGCACATATTAAATCCCATATATATGGGGTTGTGGACCAGCACGTTGTCTCCTCGGGAGCAAAGGGTGTTAAGCGCAGTAATAACTCCGCCAAGCACTCCGTTTTCATAGCCGATATGTTCGGGCAAAAGCCCCTTAACGCCGTTTCGGGTCTCCTGCCAACGGATGATAGACTCAAAGTATTCGTCCCTCGGGTCAAAATAGCCGAATGCAGGATGAGAAGCCCTTTTTATCATCTCATCGCAAACGGTGGGAACAGTGGGAAAATTCATATCTGCCACCCACATGGGAATGGCATCAAAGCCATCCTTCGGCGCACCGGGCGCCCAGCCGCTTCCGAGAGCATCCACCGCCAAAGCGTCCTTGCCGTGACGGTCTATTACAGAAACGAAATCGTATTTCATACCTTTACCTCATTCACAAACTACCGATTGCCACGCAAAGGGAAGCAGGTCCCGTGCAGTAACCTTTACAAGGTTGCCCTTTTCGTCGTTTACGATAACCTTAATATCGGGGCAGTATTCAAACATCATCTGACGGCAGTTCCCACAAGGGGGAAGAACGAAATTAAGGTGCTTATCGTGCACCGCCACAATGGTATCAAACTCCCGTTCACCTGCCGAAATCGCCGTGCCGATGGTTATATATTCCGCGCAGGAGCCGTGAATGCCGTCGCAGTTGACGCCCTTGTAAATATTGCCGTTCTTGCAAAGCAACGCGCAACCAACCGTGTGGTTGTATACCCCGTCGTCAAAGTTCTGCTTTAATACCTCCAACCCGATTTCTATTAGCTTTTTATCGGATTCGGTTATTTCATATTTTGTCATATAAACCTCTCGTTCAATATTTTATCCAAGCACGCAGGTAAATGCATCATATGGTGGGAAGTGAGAGGCGTTAATATCATTCCGCCGCGTGTTAACCTTCCCCAAAAAACCAACAGCCAAACCGAGCGGAAATCGGTTGTGACACCACCTTCTTCCAATATGCGCATTATCCATTCTTCCGGCACCATTGATGCCAACTGCTCGAAAGTAAGTTCTTCAATAATCTTCCGCGAGTTCTTTCCCACTTCCAGCATATATTCATAAAGCGCCTCAATATCCAGTGCTTTTCCAAGCTCAAAAGCCGCGTCTGTCTCCAATGCGTTTCCCGTATCTGTTATTGGAGAATTGATTTTTCTTTGCCACTGGGTATTAAAAATCTGATTTTGGTTTGACATGAGAATATTGCCGACAATATCCTCGATACGGTATGTATGCCAAAAATACCAGCACAAAGGAACCGTTTTTGTTCCTGCGTAATGAAGATCGGTTTCGTAATCCTCTCTCGGCACCGCAAAACTTTGGTTGCCCTCGCGCATGAAATCAAACACATAATCCGCTATTGTTTTTGTATCGCTGTTTGAAACCGCAGCAGGATGAACCATAGCATGAAGCTCCAACGCAAGCTTTTTGATAAGTGCCAAATCGTTGCCCTGCATAGCGTCTGTCAGTTCACCGTATTTATCATAAATAGGCTGGCATATTTCATGTTTTGTCATGATTGTTCTCCGTTTCATAAGCGTATTGGAATAAATACGGTTGTATCATCGGGTATGTAAGATTATCGGGTAACGAATCGAATAATTTTATTTCACCGATTTCGCTTTGGGCAGACAAAACACCAAGGGTTTTAATTTCGGCGAAAAACAGCATACCGTACGTCTTTTCACCGTCGATTTCAACACAGTATGGAGTTAAAAGGGTAATATCAAAATCGATTGCACCGGTCTCCTCGTTAAGCTCCCGCCTTGCGGTTTCGCCTATCTCCTCCCCCGCTTCACGGTGCCCGCCCGGAATCTCCCAAGTTGTCCGTTGCTTGTGCCTGCAAAAGACCCATTTGTCTTTATATTTAGCGCAAATAACCGCGAATTTATATTTGGAATCCTCAACGGTAGAGAGTTTATGAAATGTTACTTTTATCATATATCTAAAAATCCCCTAATATCGGTGCAAATCGTAGTATATTATCCTCTTTGTTTATAACTCAAAAGCAAATTAAGCGTAAGGTACTTATTAGGCTTGCCTATGCCATCCATAATAAGGGTTTTCTTTGTATCGGTTGCTTCTAAAACAACTTTGCCTTCGGCATCCTTCTTGCTTTCGATGATCGACCATATCTCGTTCATTTCGGGTATGTTGCCAAGACCTAAACGGCTCATTGCATCTGCGAGGACAAAAGCGTGGGACATTCCGCATCCGTTGTAGAAAGCATTTGTAGAGCAGATAATCTCATCGAAGTTAATCTTGCTGTGTATCATATTTCTGCTGACAAAATATTCTATTATGTTCTTGTATGCATCGGTGTTTCTGTATTCTTCGGGAAGATAAGAGTACACTCTTAACGCATTTACGGTAGTACCTACACAGCTTTTAGGAGTCTGACCTTTGTGGCGGCTCTTTTTCCATTTGCAGAGATAACCGCCGTCAAATCTGTTCTTTTCGATGAAAACATCAATCAACTTTTTGACTCTTTCATCATCACCAAATCCCAGTCGTAATAATGTGCCAAGAAAATCGGTCTGACGGCAACTACCAAGATTGCTTTCGTCAAGCAGATAAGCGTGTTCGTTTTGAAATTCCTTCTGCATAAAATGCTCATGTTTGTCCTCGCCGGGAATCAATATCCAATCAACGATCTCATTAATATGAGGATCGCCTTTTTTCAAACCAAGCTCTGCAAGAGCATAGAGATAACTGAAAGTGGTAAAATTACCGTAAAACTTTTGAATATGAGGAAACAATCCTCTGTCATCCAATCGTTCAAACAAACGGCAAACATTCTTTGATTGCAATACCGCTTTTTTCGCTTCAATAACTTCTGAATCGTTTTCGGGTTTACCCAAAAGTTCTGTAAGCGTTCTGTATCTAATAGAAGGTTCTTTTTCTTCAAGTAACCAATTAATAATGTCTTCCATAAAACGAGTTCCTTTCAAGATTTGCTTTTTATCTCTTTATTGCGTTCTTATGTACACCGATATAATTCCCGTTTTCATCGCGGTTTATGGGAATCGCACGTAGCTTAAAATGAATACAACGGCACGGACACCAAAACGTCATTTCATATTTTTCTTTGCTGCCGCGAAGAGTAAAGTCGCCGCCGCAACGAATTATTTCGCACCAAGTATAGAGTTCAAGCATTGTTCTAGGACAAAAGTGCGCGGGAGTTTCATACCGGAATACAAACTTATCGCCTTTTTCAATGCCTAATCTGCAATGATTTGCTGTACCCTCTAATACTGTTATTTCAAATTCCCAATCTTCTGCATACCATTTTTGCATAATTCGCTAACTCCTATTTTTGAGGTTTATAGGCAATTCCGTCGATTTGACACAGACAGTTTTCGTCGAGGAATTGGGTAACAATTGTCATTCGTGCAGGTGCGCCGTTTGGGAAATATTCGGGAAACACATCACGTCCCGTACGGAAGTCCTTTGTGTTTTTGATGTAATAATTCAGTTGAACCATATCGTCAAGTGTTGCGCCGACTGATGCGAGCGTATTTTTAATTGCTTCAAAAGCAACTCTCGTTTGATATGCAATATCGTTCTCTTCAAACCCGCCTGCGTGATGTGCAAGAAAGATATAATCTCCAGCAACAACACAAGACGGACAGGTTTCATCACCACAATGGGTAGGTAGGCGTTTTATCATAATTGTTAACCTTTCATCTCTCTATCAATTTCATCAGCTTTCAAAACGCTTAAATTCTCGTGCGGATAACTGCAGAGAACGCTGTCTAAATACTGAATGCCGCAAAAATACTTACATATCGACGTGTCTTTTACGGCGCATTTGTGTTCATTGGTGTTATCAGCAATATTCCAAGGACAACGTGAATTGCCAAAAGCAGGGTTGGAAAAGTCGATATCCATATTTGCGCCGATGATTTTGTTTATTCTACTGCCCATTGTTGCTATCGCTCCAATACTTCCTTATAAAACCAATTCTCCAAAAGCATTTCCTTTATAGATGTGAATTTGCGCTCACATAACTGCTCACAAAGACGCAAGACCTCATCATCCTCATAGTTGTATACTTCAAACCTTCTTATACCGTAGCTCAAACGGAATAAAAATACGGTTTTGGTACCGCGAACATACTCGTTCCAATATTCAAGTGCCAGATGGGAACAGACAAATTCCTCCCATACCGCCGTTTTTTCCGCAGAGAAGGACACAGTATAGTTCTCCCCGTCTGCATTAACACAAAAGCCTTGCTCTCTTAAAGAAAGAACGTCGCTGCCCATACCCATTGCGTAAGAATAGTATACTTGAGTATTTTTTGCTAAGCCAAAATAAGCTTCCACATCATTCGCCGTTTTTTCGGCAGTAATGCAGTCATTCCAAGAAATGACCTTTATATTATACCGGGAAACGTAATCCGGCAGTAGACTTTCGTTATTTCCGACAGACGCATAAGCCTTATCTATTAATGCTTGTTTTTGCGCCTCGTCAATATCGGTACGGTTGCGGATATAGTCAAGATTATCGTGATCAGGGCGATCAAACCAATCAAATTTGGTTCCGCAATTGCGAAGATAAACGGTGTTGTTCGAAAGCGCTGCAATTTGTTTATAGTCAATATCGCCCTCGCAAATGACAATGCTGTGCTTTTCAGACAGTGACACAAGCTCGTTAATAATCATAGGAGTCATTTCTTCGAGAAAATGCGCTTCCCGTTCTGCAATAACCTCATTCGGAAGCTCCCAAAACGAATTAACTCCATATTCCGACTCGAAATCCCGACACATATAAGGCTGTTTTTCGGGTGTGGCAACCAACATCAACCTATCACGTGCTTCATCGGTACTATAGATATAAAACCCGTGTCTGTCACTCAATATATTCGCAATTGTGGTCTTTCCTCTGCCCCAAAGAAAATATACGTTCTCCACGTCCGCTCACCTCTGTCGTATATAATACCACAGCGAACAAATGTTTGTCAACACAAAAATACAAAACGGCGGTGAAAAACGCCGCCGCTTCAATACGCACTATGTTTGATTATTTCTTATACCAATAGTAATCAATACTTAGGCAATCCGTTGGCACGGTTAACCGCCTTGGACTGAACCTCTTTATACTTATTTGCCGCATAGCGCAAGTATTTAGAATATGACTCAAGAGATTTAACCATTTGCGTATGAACAGAATCACCATCATCAAGCTTATTAAATTCCTGTCTGAATTGATTAAAGTCAGAACCCTGCCAAGAAGCTGAAAGTGTAGTAACTTCGCCTTGGGCATTTTTCATTTTATCTTTCATAAGATTCACATAGTTATCCACTTCGGTTGCGGCTTTTTCGAACTTACTGTGATCTACCTTGATATATGCCATAATGTACCTCCCGTTTTATTTGAACTGATCAGCCAAAGACACGTTAACTTCTTCAGTTTGCGTATATCCCTCGCCTACCTGCAGTAACAAGAAATTCACATAGTTATCTAATACATTGTAGCGTGCATCAAAAAACTTTGATTTGATCTCATTAAATTTACTTATTGCAGCAGTAGCAGCCGAACCATCCCAACAATTATCAAGCTGTGTAACCGCAGTCTGGACATTAGGAAAACCATCTCGTATCTGCGTATTATAAAGTTTGATATTGCCTGCAGCGGTAACAGCCGCATCAGTATTAATTTTCAGTTTGGCCATTTTCTACACCTTCTGCATTCCTTTCCTTCAATTCATCTTCAATAAACTGTCTGAAAGCCAATTCCTCTCCGTCCTGAAAACCGATAAAAAACAGGCGCTGAATGTTGTCATTATTAAACATAAATAACTCCTTGGAATTCAAAATTCCATCTGGGTAATAACATGCGGAGTAATCGTAGGTGATACCTGTCGCAACATCAGTCTGGATACGACCACATATCATCAATCTTTTCTGTCCTCCCTTAAGAAGGACAACACTACCAATAGGTAATAATGATTTTTTCATAAAAATACCTCCATTAGAAACTAATTATTCCTTTGCTTTTAAGAACCAAATATATAATAATTGGTAAAATAAAGAGCAAAGTTAAACCACCTGTAATAATAGGTGCAAAGTAAATCCCTGTTTTAATTGTTGCTTTCGAATTATCCTCTTTATTGTAAAGAACTTTTACCTCTTGCCCAACTTTCATAGAAGTTGAATAATAGTTGCCTGTGAACTCGTAAGTTCTTCCGTTTACAGAATAGGACACCACAGGTGAAACAGCTTTTGTCTCGTATGAGCCCACTCTTAACTCAGATGTATTCTCATAGAATCTCACTATGGTTCCAGTGCACTCATTATACTTATTCATCTTGTTATTACCATTTACAATAAGAACCAGTGTAACAACAAAAAGGATAATAGGAACAAAAACATATAATTTCATCAATATTTCAATCATTCTTCTCACCTTTAACTAATCCACCCAAACAAAAAATCTCCGACATCCTCAGCCACATCTGCGGCTCCTTCAAAGAAGTCCCCTGCAGCATCACCGACATACTCAATTGTGTCGCCTACAAATTCAGTTGCATCACCAACAAAATCACCAACAGCATCAATTGAATCGCCTATCCACTCAGCATCGGACCAATCAACAGAAACGTCAAGACCAGCGCCCAGACCAAGTGCTCCACTAAAATTAGCAGTAACACCTTCGGTTGTTATCGAGCCACCAGCCTCTACGCCAGCAGCAACAGCATATCCCTTAACACCAACATCAATATCGATGCCAAATATGGTTATACCGCCCTTTACCTTGCCCTGAGCAACGCTGGCCATTGCGCTTGCTTCAGCTGAAGCCCCATAGGTTGCATTGCCTTTCTCGTCTTTGCCAAGATATCCAACACCAGCTTTGGCCTCGGCTTCTGCATGGAGTAAATCACCATCTGCCTTGGCATAAACACCATATTGATCTGTACCAAATCCAACTTCAGCGTCACCTTGCAGAACAGAACCTTCTGCCTTTGCCCCAATTGATAAAGAAGGATTAAGTTTCCCATCATCATATAAAGTGAACTTGGCTTCACCTTTAACAGCACCAGTAATAGCCTTACCCGATGCTTTTCCATGTAAATATCCTAAGTTGCCTTCAACTTCGCCTTTAGCAACCGCACCGGAGGCCTTAGCTTCGGTAGAAATTCCGAAGGACTTGAAATCCCACTTTCCGTCCTTGTCCTTAAACTTCCATGAAGCACGACTCTTAATGCTCGCATCGCCGGTAAGAATAGCACCGCTAACAGTTCCTGCTGTGCTAATACCCCACAACTCACCTTCACCAGTTTTTTCACCAGAAAGAACCGAGCCGGAAGTCTTTAAGTCGTTATTAATAAACTTCGCAAACCAACTACGCTCATTCTCATCCGAAGTATTAGTCGAAGATGTGACACCAGCCGTAGTAACAACGCCACCAACAATAACGCCTTTAAAATTGGCAGGATCTTGTCCAAGGAGAACTTTCTCAACAGACTCAAAATCCGCTGCTGTTTGTTCTAAATACGATTGGCATCTTACAAGTCGCCAACTGTAACAAGTCAGTGCATCTGCTTGCATCAGATTCCATAATCCCTGCAGGCCAACTCTCCAATAAAGGGAGTCTAATCTACGGTCGAGGCGGCTAATCCGACTATTAACGGTGGCAATACGTTGAGCATACTGATTTAATTTGTATGTATCAACTACAATATCTGCCATTAAAATGAACCTCCCCCGCCACCGCCATGAGCTCTGGCATATGTTTCGGTAACAGTGGAAGTGTCGAGATTATTGAGCTTTCGTCTGACATAATAATACTGACTCAAAACTCTATCGATACAATCAGCACATTTGTCATTTCCGATGCCGACAAAATCACGCCGTACACCTCCGGAAATGCTTTCCAACTCACTGATAATTGAATTAAGTTCTGCTTTTATAGAAGCAAGCTCGCTTCTTGCTTTTGCATCCATATTTTCTCCTCCTTGCTAGATTCCGCTAAGCTCGGTTTCGGCTCTTTCGAAATCAAAAGCAGTATCATTTAAATAATTGGCTGCGCGTTGCAATCTCCAACTGTAGCCGGTCAACAGATCTGCCTTCATAAGATCCCACAAATCAAGCAGTCCCACTTCCCAGTATAACGAGTCAAGTCTGCCGTCAAGCTTTCCGATACGAGAGTTTACTGTCCACAGCCTTTGGGCATACTCTTTCAGCTTGTATGTATCAACTACGACCTGAGGATTGGACGTTGCGTATTTGTAGCCATAGTTAAGATTGTTGTTGTACCAAGCTTTAACAGACTTTCCCACCGTAATTATAAACTCTTTTATATTATCTTTCACGCCGCTAATAAAGTCCTTGACCTTCTCATAGGTAGCAACAATTGCGTCATAAAACTTTTGTATCGCTTCCGGAATATCTTCTGTGAAAAACTTGTAGCCTTCCACTATTAAAGACCAAGCTTCGACGCCTAAAGAATAGCCTGCTTGTATTGTCGAAATAACTATACACGCAACCAGTCCAACCAAACCTTGACCCATATATTCTTTATACGGTTCATCTTCGATAACAGCTTCCCCGGTAATCGGATCATAAGTTGCTGATACTAATTCGTGAGGACCGAAAAAACCTTCACAAGTATTATTGTTTTCAACAATTCGAACCGGATATGGAACTCCGCCCAGCAACCATACAAGGTCTCCGTTTATTACAATAGCATCAAACTTTCCACTATTAAAAGCCTCTCTCTGCTCTTCGCTCAAAGAAGCCCAATTGATAGGCTGGGGATTAATAACATGAACCTGCTGGATTTCGTCATGATGTTCGGCGAAAACTTCCGCTGCCAACTCACCGCCTTTAGAATGACCGTATAAATAATTCTTTCCATCTTCAGAACGATTTTTTTCATAAAAAGCTATTGCTTCTTGCGCTTGGTCGGAATCGCCGGTAACAGCAGTCGAGACGTTGTCAATCATATCGATTTGACTATTCACCGCAGCATCTGCTTCTTTGCCTCCGCCAATAATCCCACAAATATCAGATCCTATTTTATCAAGGTTTTCGGTGCCTCTAAAAGACATGCCGCGATCGCCGGAATAAATATCCTCAAATGCGATAGCGACAAAACCGCTATCGTCATTATTGTTCACGTAGTCCCTGATTTTTAGTCCCGTAATACCCGCCGCCTTCAATTCATCGGCAAGTTGAGTATACCCGTTTGCTCTAAGAACTGTCAGCAGATCCATGCCAGGTTGCCACGTACCATGCTTTAAATCACAATAGGCAAGTCTATTTAATAAATTATTTTGGTAATCAGTGTAACTTGATAACATGCTACCCCGCCTTCATATTTCTCAATTAACTCTTCCCTTAAACTCTTCGAAGGAAAGTCCTTTGTCGGTAACATACAGCTCAGCAAAGACCTCACCGGAATAAGAATCCCAATCAGATTTGCCGTAAACCATATAGTTTTCAACCGCTTTCTCGAATTCAGAAGAACCATCAGTAAACCCAACTAAAAAACCTACGTTTTCATATCCTTTTTGATGGAGACGATCATAAACCTCATACAAATTCTTTAGTATAGCATCATCAGGCATTCCAGTAACGGTAGAAACAAAGGTCACATAATCAATGTTGGAAGGAGACGTATCAATCATCTCTATATTAGCATTATTTACTACCACGTAAATTTTCGCATTATCCAAAAAAGATATATCAATTTCTGCCTGAATATTCGCAGCTGTGCAAGATTCAACATAATCATCATAAAAATTATATGGTGTACTCAATCTTGCTTTTATATTAGAGATAACACCGTTTGAATCTTTAACGACAAGAATATTTTCTTTAAGTGCAGTATTTATACCGTCCTGAGGAAAAATGTGCTCTACAGCATCAACGGTTATAGAATACTTGTCTTGAATATAATCTTTCATCAACAATATATACTCCTGGTCAGTCTCTTGACGATTCGTTTTGTTACTGCTTTTATCCATACATCCGCACGCTCCAATCGTTATAAATATCAATACTAAAAGAAATAATGTTTTTTTCATAACATCACCATATATAAATCCGCTAACGGAACAGTTTTCAAAATAAGGAATGTAAAACGAGGGGCAGTTGGGACAAACCAAACGCCCCTCTTTTTACTTGAAAAAATGTATTAAATTATTTAAATGCGTCTGCAAGGCCGATATTCTGAGTTTCGGTGTCGAAATAGCCCTGCTCAATGTTTGTTCTGAGGAACTGTACGTACTGAGTAATTACGTCCTCGTAATTCTGGAAAAATTTTGCTGCAAATTCATCAAAGGAAGAAATAGTAGCCTGTGCTGCTTCGCCTTCCCATACGTTTGCCAGCTGATCAATTGTAGCCTTGCTGTTAGTAAGCTCTTCGGTCAATCTTTTGTTAAGATTTTCGATATTGGTTGCGATCTGAGCTACTTGATCTGTATTAACTCTAATGCTGTTACCTGCCATGATATGTTCTCCTTTCAACCAATTAGTTTACAAGTTTTTTAACCTGGGTAATGTTGTTGTCCTGACGAGCAACGTAATTTGCTCTCTGCTTGTCAAGTGCCTGACTTGCAGAAGACAGCTTTGCTGCCATAGCTTTGAGTTCCTCGGTAAAGCCGTTGATCTGCTCAACGAAAGCGAGATTATCTGCGCCTTCCCAAGCGGAGCCCATAGTGTTGGCTTCCTGCAACAATTGAGTATAGATCTCGGTATAGGTTTCAGAAAGCGCCTGAAGCTTCTGAGCCGCCTTTGCCATATCCTCAAATGATGATACACTAATTACTTTTCCCATGATTGTACTCCTTTCGAGTTATATTAATTTTGTTTTATATCAGCATAAGACGCGAACCGGTTTTGATTCCCAGTTCTGCAATTTCGGTGTTAACATCAAACACCGCGCCGGTATCCGCATCGCAAAGGACAGCCGTATCCGTTGCTTTGTATTTTCCCGCAGACAGATCGCTTAATGCGCCGGACACCAATTTTACAACCTCGCTCATTTTACTCTCAAGAGGTATAAAAACATCAAACTTTAGCGAGGCGGCTGGGACTGATATTTCTACCAATGCTTTTTCATTCATCATCGCCGTCGTCCTCCTTTTTATTATTCAACAGTTTGATTCTGATGCTCTTACCCTTTATCAAAGAATATCCGAACTCAGGGGTTATATCCTCATGCATTTCGGAAGTGGTTTTATTCGCCTTTAAGACGTACTGTTCCGTAATACCGCTGCCGACCCAAATTCCGTCAGAAGCAGAAACGTTTGCTTTATACCACTTTTCAAATGCAAACGAGGAAACGTTTTTGACCTGCTCAGCTATAATAATTGTTATCTTGTAATCCAACGTGCCCTTTTCAAGAATCAAGGAAAGCTTTTCCTTGCCTTGCTCGGAAAGACACGCTTTAAGTGATGACAGCGAATTGATTATAACCAGCAAATCGTCAAACTCTTCAATCTTTTCGCCCTTTTCCAAAGCGTCCTTATAAGTATTGTTTCGATAAAGAACAGTTCCGAACAGTTCGGAAACCTGCTCTTCACACGCTTTCGCAGTAGAATATACCTGAAGGGCACCGACACTATTTTGCAAGGTGTTGGGCATATCGAACACAACACCCTTTGCTTTAATTGAAGCACCGATAAATTGCGTAAGATCTGCCGCAAAATCACGACACTCTGTTCCCGAAGACATTATCATATTAATATATGATGAATGGAAGGGATAGTAGTGCACGTGGAGGGAGTTCTTTTCAACACCTATGGGAACGTTGAGTTTTTTGTTTTCATCGATATAATCGTTCAAAAACTCCTCGTTTACTTTATCGGGTAATATCGGTATCTTGCGAGCTGTTTCGCCGCTCCACTGCTCTGCAGCTTTTTTACTTTCAGCCTGAATAAATGCAAACGGAACACCGTCCTCGGTCAGACTTGCGATTTGGAATTCGTAAAGTTCATCCTTCTTCACCAAGCCTCTGCCCTTGTACTTAGAGGGGAACAGTCCGTCAGTCTTTCTGAATATTGACGAATAATCGGTCTCATCATTAAGCTGAAGTGCTATAAGCTGCTTGAAATTCTGCAGAAGTCTAAATCTGACAGCGCCGGTTCCGACAGCAGTGAGAACGAAATATATTCCGTATTTCGTACCTTCTCGTGTAAGATACGAAACAGCCTCTTCTTTTTCCTCGTAAATCTCGGTAAACGCCGCAAAGTTGTTAATTGCAACAACAATGGAGGGCAAGGTCTTGCCCGAAGACTTAATGTAAGATGCATAGTCCCCGCCGTAATCGGCAAACAGCTTTTTCCTTTTTGCCATTTCGCTCTGAAGCATTTTGAACAAATTGCTGACCTTTTCTGATTCATAGGACAGTATAACATCGCCGACATGAGGAGCCTTCGAGAAAGCTCGCAACGTTTCAGAGGCAAAATCCAAAAGATAAATATTGACCTCTTCCGGAGTATGCTCGTTGATAAGCGAATATACCATTGCGTTGAGGAAGGTAGTCTTTCCGCTTCCTGCCGTTCCGTATACTACCGCATTACCTTCTGCGGAAAGCGGTAAGCGGAATACGCACTGGCGCTGATGAACAGGATCATCGTATTCGCCGATAACAGGATTCAAATTGAATTTTTCCGAAACCGCGTTGTATTTTTCTCTTACATCATGCAACAGAATATTTGCGGGTATCGGCTCCAACCACAACGGTTTGATGTGTATATTCTCTTCCTCTGCTATATTACGCAGATACTCGGTGATAACGTCCAGCTGTTTTTTCTCGCTTCCGAACATCGAACGTTTTTTATCAAACCTAACCTGTCTTATAGGGTGTCCGTTTTTATCAATAACAACAACGCTGTTATCCTTTTCCTTAACCACATTGTCGGCAGGCTGATATGTTGCGCCTGCCCATGCGGACTGGCCCAGCTCAAACAGCTCGTTATAACCGACCTGCAGATAGAAGCGGCCCGTATCCGTTAATGCAGCAGCATCGGGACGCTTGAGCATATCCATACTGTCAGCTCTTTCCTGAACCTTAAGACATACTCTGAACTTACTGTTACTCCAGATCTCATCGTCAACAACACCACTGGGCTTCTGTGTAGCCAATATAAGATGTACGCCAAGGCTTCGGCCGATACGTGCGGCGCTAACAAGCTGTGTCATAAACTCCGGCTGCTGAGTTTTCAATTCCGCAAACTCATCCGAAATTATAAACAAATGCTGCAAAGGCTCAGACACGGTTCCTTCACGGTGAAGCTTTTGATATTTATAAATATCAATATTGCTGACACCGACTTTTTTGCTCGTCGCAGCAAAAATAGCTTCTCTGCGTTTAAGCTCACTTTCTATAGAAACGAGAGAACGCTTAATAGCAGCTCCGTCAAGATTGGTAATTATTCCCGCAACGTGAGGCAGATGTTCAAATGACTTTGCCATACCGCCGCCTTTGTAGTCAATAAGAATAAACGCAACCTCATCGGGATGATAATTGATAGCCAAAGATAAAATATAAGTGATTATAAACTCGGACTTACCGGAACCGGTCATACCGGCTACCAAGCCGTGAGGACCATGGAATTTTTCGTGAAGGTCAAGATTAAATATTTCACCGTACGTATCCACACCGACAGCCGCCTGAAGGGATTTAGTGGGGTCGTTTTCCTTCCATCTGGTAAGCGCATTCAAATGCTCTACCTTGCCTACTCCGAACATTTCCAAAAACGTGATCATATTGGGAAGCTTGTAATTATTCGCCGTATTATCCAAGGAAATGTTTGCAAGCTTAATACTGAGCTCTAACGGGTCTGCCGTCAATGAAATATCAGGCTTAAACTCAGTACGCTTGCCGGAAATATCGTTTTTATCGAACAGCTTACCCGTTTCTCCGTCAAGCTGAACGACCATTGAGCATTCTTTGGGCAAATCCTTGAGTTCATCATAGAAGGTAACTACACTCATCTTGATGTTGTCTTTGTTTGCCAGTATTTTTTTAATCATCTCTGCTCTTACTGACAAAGATTTACTCATTGAAAATACTATATAATAAGGCTTTTCATCCTCAAGCTCGGTAGCATTCAGGCTCTCACGGACCTCAATCACTTTTTCAAGATAAGCGGAAACCTCTTTTACCTCATTAGGATTGGTAGCTATGAATCGGAATTTCTCATCATCGCTCCACACGTGAGGAAGCCATTTAACAAAGTTGAATTCCGAATCTTCCTTTTCGTCGTAAACAAATACAAACTTTACTTCATCATAACTGTATAAAGCCGCCAATTGAATGATAATGCCTTTGGCAAAATCAACCACCTGTTTACGCTCACCGATTACGCCGGATACAAAATTATCGTACAAAGAATATGTAATGGGAATGTTCTGGAGAGTTTTTTCTTTTTCACACAAAGCGTACAGCTCATCCTGCAGCTTGTCCTTTTCAATGGTGAATCTCCGCTCGGAATAATGAAGTTCCGCATCCAAAAGTCCGTTACCGTTACCCACTCGAATCTCCAGAAAATCGTTTTGACCAACGCCGCGTTCCCACAAATTACGTTGTACGTTTTGAATGCGGTTTTCACATTCACCAACAGTAACGTGGTTTTCGTTAAGTATCTCTGATTGAAGAGCGCAGGCTTCGTTTATCTGCTCCGAAATCTTTTTAAGGTACGCTCTGTATTCCTTTTGGCGCAATGCTTCTTTTCTGTATTTACGCCTCTTCTCGTAGCTCTTAGTTATGATAGGCAAAAATACGGTTCCTATAAGCATACTGAAGCCCATAACCATTGACGTGATGTTGCCGTTTGCCAAAGCAGTCGCCAACGTTACCATTGACATCATACCCATTGCCAAAGAGGAACCCATAACCAAGATCCACGGTAACTCTTCGGTTACGGGACTGGTAGGAGGAGAATCTATTTTGAAGCTTGCCGTTTCAATATCCCGCTTGAACCTGGGAGAACGGTAAAAATAGGATCTTTCTGCAAGCTCGTATTCATACTCGTCATCAGATCTGCCAACGGCTTGATTTACAAATGGCTTTAATTTGCCGGACGCCTTTACCTGTCCATCAGGATTATTAAAGGCAAGCATATTCTTGCCGACAACAATCTTCAAGCCCATCACGAAAACAACGTCACCGACATTCAGTTCTGTGTTTTCAACGCTCTTACCGTTAACAAAAGTTCCGTTGGTGCTGTTCGTATCTTGGATAAACCAACTTCCGCCTCTGCAAAACAAAGTAGCATGCTTGGAAGAAACTACCTTGTTAGGATAACATATATCACTTTGCTCGGATCTGCCGATGGTTATATCTGTATTATCCGCAACCATATATTTGGTGTATGTCTGACGGTCTTCCGTAATAGGCTCAGTAAAAACATACACCTTTTCTCCGCCGGTTCTGCTGAGAGCATAAATATTCAGCGGAGACACCACTGCCGTTTTAGTCGCATTGCCGTTATCATCAAGAACCTTAACGGAACGATTTGATTTCAAAACCCATTCGTTGTTAATACCCTCAATGCTCACCAAATGATTTTCAACATCATTTGGCTTTTCATAAAGCCAGTATTGTCCCTTGACTTTTTTGGGAAGCGAGATAGTGTTTATGCAGTCCTTGCTTATAGTAGTTACTATCAAAACCGCACTCTCCTTCATTCAATAAATTACAAAATTATATCTTGGCAGCACTCATGCATATAATTCGTCGGATTTGTGCAAAATCCGACAAGATTTACTTTTTTGCTACATTATATTATAGCATCTTTGCTATATTTTGTCAATCAAATGCAACAATATAAAGCAATAGTTTTGAATAATTATTCCAAGCAGAAAGGGATTGCAACGATACAAAAAAACGGCGGTTGTTCCGCCGATTTTTATTGAATGTTAAAAACGTATTATTTCTTATACCAATAGTAATGACAATACATTTTTAGATATATCGCTCCCTTATTCGCATCAGAAAACGAAATCTTATCACCGGAAGAAGCACCCTCCGTGGTAGTGATATACCAGCCTGACGTACTGGCAAAAGAAGCGCTGGTAAGGTTCGTGCAACCGGTAAAAGCATCGCTTTCGATCGTCTTTACGCTAGACGGAATAGTTATTGACGTAATAAACGTGCACTTACGGAACGCCGCGTGTCCTATTGTGGTAACGGCAACACCATTATATTTTGCAGGAATGTAGATGTTTTTATCCGTGCAGGTACCGATGCTGTAAACGACGGCTATCTTTTTACCATCAATAGTTTCGATTCCGATCTTCAGACCTTGAGACTGAAGTCTTCCGCAATTCACGCAGGTACCCTGACTGTAGGAATGAGAGGTTGCAGAAATAGTCTGCGATTCTTCAAATCCGCAAGCAGTACACGAGTGAACTCTCTTACCCGTTCTACTGCAACTTGCAGCAGTAACCGTCTTCCATGAGCCAAAGGAATGTGACGCCATATTTGCAGTAGCACCGCAAGAGCAGGTCTTCCAATGATAAGTGTTATTGGATACCCAGCTTGACGAATAGGAATGAACGTGCTCGAAGGCAGGGATCGTTTCCTTTTCTTTATAGTCGCAGTAACGGCAAGCGTGCTCTTTAAGTCCTGCAGACGTTTCGGTAGCAGAAACAATAATTACCCAATCACCGTATTCGTGATATCCCTCGTCACTGGTTTCTCCGCATTCGCACTGACGCCAATGAACGATATCATTGTATAACCGTTGGGTCGAATACTTATGGACGTGTTCGGGTTCCTTGGAATTCTCCACAGGTTTATCCTCGGACTCATCGTTTTCTACGGGAGGGAAATAATTATTATACGGCTCCGAGTTCTCATATTCGGGAACCGTATATGAATAATCGCCTCCCGGCGTATTATTCATAATACCCATGCATCCGCGTATCAACAAAGCCAACAGCAATACGAACATAAACATTCCGACTGACAGACACGCCGCCAAAATGAGAAATACTTTTTTCTTTTTTGACCTTGGTTTCGGCGTAGGTGCAACAGGAGGAGGTGTAGGCTTTTTCGGAGGTGTGGGAGGAGCAGAAGGAACAACGTCCGGCTTTTTGTCCTCTTTTGAGGTTTCTTCCTCTGTTTTTTCCGTAACCGGATCCTTCTGCGGAACTATGACTACAGTTTCCTTACTGTCATCCGGCAGAGAAGTTATGTGAGGTGCGTCACTCTTGTTTTCGCTATCGGTCCGTCTGTAAAGAGAAATCGTACCGTCGGGAACCACGTCATCGTCCGCAGGAGCAGGATTGATTTCAGGTTCTGTTTCTATTACAAAGTCGGTATCAGTCTCCGTCTCCATGTTTGCAGGTTCAAGCGTTTTCTCCCTGGCGCCTTTTTTAGTAACCTCGTCAAAAACGGAGACAGTGCCGTCTTTTTCAGGAAGATCATTCTCTTCTTCCATACGCAATGTGTCTATAATGCTCGCATAATCCGGTTCAAGTTTTTTAAGATCCGCAAACATTTCCGCAGCAGACGCATATCTATCCTCTACTTTATAAGCACAGGCTTTGAGAACTATCGCTTTAAGCTCATCGCTTCCGTTTTTAGGCGCAGGAATCGGCTCACCAGACAGACGGCGCAGACGTGCGTTGGTATCCGTTGTCGCATTAAGCTTTACGGGAGGCAGGGGTGCAAAGGGCAATCTTCTTTCATTGAGAAGGCAATACATTACCAAACCCAAAGAACAAATATCTGCCGCACTTCCGTAAGGTTGGTTATTATATACCTCCGGTGCCATATATCCGGGAGTTCCCGCGATAGTTCCTCGGTTGCTTTCATCCATTATCTTTGCAATACCGAAATCGCCCAGCTTATACTCACCGTTTTCGGATACAAAAATATTCTGAGGCTTTATATCACGATGTACCACGCCGTATTTCTGACACATTACCAGCGCTTTACAGATATCCAATCCCAGCTTGATAACGGCATCCTCTGTCATACCATCTGACATGCGCTTGGTTAGCGGCGTGAGAAGCTCCATCCTTATATAGATATCCCAACCGATACCGTCATCATGCTGTATGGTACGGATATCCTCGCAATGAACGATATTGGCACTGCTTACTTTGCGCATAAGCATATATTCGTTCATTATATTCTTCAAATGACTATGGAAAGTCAAGGTTATGCTTTCTTCATCATAACCCTCGCTGTACATAGCTTCAATATCACTTTCGTGCTTGGGAATGGATATGACCTTTAACGCGGCTTTTTCTTCCTCGTCATCATACAGCTTCCTGTGTATTTCATACACGGTTCCGAAGCTGCCATGGCCCAACACCTTTACTGTTTCCCAGCCGGGCAAAATCTCGTTCATAATATGTTCCTTGTGTAGTTATTTTTTGTACCAGTAGTAACCAGAATAGGTACCTTTAAGATATTTCGCCGCTGTTGCAGGGTCAGCAACATCCACATCTGTCCCCGAAGAAGCACCTTCTGTTTCCGTTGTATACCAGCCGGTCGTATCCTCAAAAACAACTTTGTCGAAGCTGAAGCAGGAGAAGAATGCGCTTGAACCAATAGTAGTCACACTATCAGGAATAGTAATGCTAGTGAGACTAGTACAGAAAACAAACGCACCGTCGCCAAGGATTGTTACACCGTCAGAAATAATAATGCTAGTGAGGTTGTTGCAGGCTGCGAACGCTTCGTCGCCAATGGTAGTCACGCTACCGGGAATGGTAATGCTAGTAAGGCTATGACAACCTAAGAAAGCAGAGTCTTCTATTCTCACAACTGGAACTCCATTGTATTTAGCAGGAATATGAATGTCTGTATCGGTACACGTACCAATGCCATACACAGCCGCTTCTTCCTTGCCATTTACAGTTTCTATTCGTATATCTAACCCTTCAGATTGAAGCTTATAACAATAGCTGCAATAACCATTGATATAATTGTGTGACACTATATTAACGGTTTTTGTTTCGATAACATAACCGCAAACCGTACAGCTTCTTTGCTGTTCGCCTCTTCCTGTACAAGTAGCTTGCTTAACTGTCACCCAGTTACCGGCAGAGTGAGAAGTTTTTGTATCTTCATAACCACAAGTAGTACACACATACCAATGATAATTGATGTCATGTTTTTCCATATTTAAGGCATGCTTGGATTTTGCTGTTGCTTGAGATTCTTCATATCCGCAAACGGAACAAGCACGTGTTTTTTCACCCGCTTCAGTACATGTTGCATTTTTCACATTTTCCCAAGCCTTAAACGAGTGATTAGAGGTATTTCCTTTCTCTCCACAGGAACATTCTTGCCAATGAGAAGTGCCGTTAGATTTCCAGCTTGTAGAATACGAATGTTTATGTTCAAGAACAGGAATTACAGCAGTTTCCTTGTAACTACACTTGGTACAAGTGCGCTCTTGCTTGCCCTCTTTGGTTTCTGTCGCGGCGGTTATCGTCTTCCATGCACCGTAAGAATGAACATCCACACTGCTTTTTTCGCCGCATGAGCACTCTTTCCAATGGGATGTATCGTTAGATTTCCAACTCGATGAATAAGAGTGCACATGTTCAAGAACAGGGATTGTCGCCGTTTCTTTGTAACTGCACTTGGTACAAGTATGTTCTTGCTTGCCCTCTTTGGTTTCTGTCGCGGCGGTTACCGTCTTCCATGCACCGTAAGAATGAACATCCACACTGCTCTTCTCACCGCAAGAACATTCATGCCAATGAGCAGTGGCGTTGGATTTCCAGCTTGTAGAATACGAATGCTTATGAGAAAGAACGGGAATTACGGCCGTTTCTTTGTAGTTACACTTAGTACAAGTACGCTCTTGCTCGCCTTCTTTGGTTTCTGTTGCAGCAGTTATTGTCTTCCAAGCACCGTAAGCATGGGTGTCCACACTATTCTTTTCACCGCAAGAACACTCATGCCAATGAGCTGTTTCATTTGACTTCCAACCCGAAGAATAAGAGTGGGTGTGTGAAAGCATGGGTATTGTCGCGGTTTCCGAATAACGACAATATGAGCAGGAACGTTCTTTGCTTCCCGTTGAGGTTTCGGTAGCCTCTTTAGTAATTACCCACTCGCTCCAAGCGTGCTCTGCCAGTTCGGATTTTTCGCCGCAAGAACATTCATACCAATGGGCAGTTTCATTTGACTTCCAACGCGAAGAATATGAATGGGTATGTTGTTCATCTTCGCTTGAGTTTTCTTCCGGCACAGATTCATCGATAGATTCATCTGAAACGGAAGGGACGAAAGATTCTTCGGTAGATGTATCCGAAACTATTTCGGATGCTGTTTCGGACACTGTTTCGGTGGATTTGTCTCCGCTTCCGCCGGGCTCGGTGTCGTCGCATCCGCGAAGAAGCAAGAACACAATGATCGCCGCTACCAGTATTATCGCGCCGATTATCAAGCCTTTTTTAATTGCGGTATTATCAGTTGTCTTTTCTTTTTCCCCAGACTGTTCTATAGGCGGAGTTGATTCCTTAACAACGGAAGGCTCTTCTGTCTTTGCAGTATTCGCCACCGGCACAGTAACGGAAATAGGTGATTCTGTTTTCTCCTCTTGCTTAAGCTCACTCTGCTTAGGTTCACTTCTTCTTGTAAACAAAGAAACCGTTCCGTCTTCTTCGACTTCATCTTTTTGAGATAAAGTAAGCAAAAAAGATTCATCCACAACCTCTGGCTGTTGAGCAACCGCACCGCAATCTATTTTTTCAAGATCTGCAAGCATTTCCGCAGCCGATGTGTATCTGCTGTTTACATCATACGCGCAAGCTTTAAGTACTATTTCTTTTAATTCTTTGCTTCCGTTTTTGGGCGCAGGCAAAGCCTCTCCCGACAAGCGGCGGTTACGTGCCTCCTCCTCTGCTCCGCTTTTTAATTTTGCAGGAGGCAAAGGCATAAAGGGCATTCGTCTTTCGTTAAGCAGCCAATACAGCACCAATCCCAGCGAATATATATCCGCTGCACTTCCGTAAGGCTGATTATTATACACCTCGGGCGCCATATACTTGTATGTACCGATTTTGGTGCCGCCCATTGTCTTTTCCACAGTCTTTGCTATACCGAAATCGCCCAGCTTATACTCGCCGTTTTCGGACACAAATATATTTTGCGGCTTAATATCCCGATGTACTATATCGTATTTTTTGCAATATACCAAGGCGTTGCAAAGATCTTTTGCCAGGTTCACTACCAATTCTTCGAAAAAACCTTCCGGCAAAGCCTTCACAAGCGGCGTGAGCAGTTCCATTTTGATATAAATATCCCAACCGATACCGTCATCATGCTGTAAATACCTAACGTCGTCACACGTAACGATATTATGACAGCCACTCATTTTCTTCATTAGAGAGTATTCTGCCACAATATTTTTCAAATGGCTGTTAAACGTACTGGTTATGCTTTCGGAATCATAACCGTCGTTATACATTTCCTCTATATCGCTTTCGTTCTGAGGAACGGATATTACCTTAAGGGCAGATTTCTCCACCTCGTCGAACAGCTTTCGCTCTATCTCGTATACCGTCCCAAAGCTTCCGCGTCCTATTAATCTAACTGTTTCCCAGCCGGGCCAGATAGCTTTATTATCTAACATTTTATACTCCTGTTAAATTATTCTGCATACGATAACAGTAACGTTATCCTTCCCGCCCTTTTCAAGTGCGGCGGAAACAAGACGGTTTGTGCTTTCATCCGTATCCTTACTGCTGATCAGAATATCCGCTATTTCGAAATTGGTAAGCATATCGGTAAGCCCGTCGGTGCAAACAATATAGCAATCTCCGCGCTTTAATTCACCTTTAGCAATATACGGTTCGATAAGCACTTCCTCCGGGTCGATTCCCAAATGCTGAGTCAACGCGGCTTTTCTTCCGGAACTGACGGGACGGCTGTCCACGTGGTCGTGAGATATCTGTAAAAACTCACCGTTTCTCAATCGATAGGCGCGGCTATCGCCCAAATTACAAACGTACACGCTTCTTGAAGTAAAGTATAACGCCGCCATTGTTGATCCGATATGTCTGGTCTTCAAGCGCTCGGCTTCCTTGACAACGTCGTTGTTGATCTGAGCAACGAGTCTGTTCAGATACTTGCGCTCAGGTATAAAGAAATCAGCAAATTTACGTTCTGTCTGCTGCATTGCTCTTGCGGCGGCAAAAGAGGCTACTTCGCCAAAGTTCTCTCCGCCCATTCCGTCAAAAACAGCAAGGCACAAACCGTTTTTAAGCGGCTCCAAAAGATAGACAGGATGCTTAAGTCCTTCGTTATCCGGCTCAAGACACTTTCCGTCGAAATAAAAATTATCTTCATTATTTTTGCGTATTTTACCTATATCGCTTTTGCAAGAAGCTTCTATAAGACGTCTCATTTAATCACCTTCCGAAAAAACAAGAATAGCCGAATCATACTATATGTATACATAAACAAATTTTAACATATTAACCCCATATTGTCAACTTTTTAAGGGGGAAAGAAAAGATTTATCTTTCTGCGGAGGAGAAGGCGCGGCAAGCGGAAACGGCACGGTGCCAGCCGTCAAGATATCTTAAACGGGAAGGCGTATCCATTTGAGTGGAAAAGGTTTTTCCCGACACAGACTTTGCCTTAAGCTCGGCTTTACTATCAAAAAATCCCACGGCAAGTCCTGCAAGACTTGCGGCTCCTGCGGCGGTAGCCTCTGCATTAGCGGAGCGAAGGACGGTTATTGCGGAAATATCGCTTTGCATCTGCATAAGCAGATCGTTGGCAGATGCACCGCCGTCTACCTTAAGACTTGACACAGCCTTGCCGGATACTGCCGCCATATCCTCGTTCATTGCAGAGATAACGTCCTCGGTCTGATAAACGATAGACTCCAGCGCAGCGCGGATAATATGGTTTTTATTGGTTCCTGCGGTAAGTCCCAAAATCGAGCCTCTGGCATGCATATCCCAATACGGCGCACCGAGACCCGTAAAAGCGGGAACAAGGTATACTCCCCCGTTATCCTCTACCTTGCGGGCAAAATACTCGCTGTCCCTGGAATCGTAAATAAGCTTTAACTCGTCACGAAGCCAGCGTATTACCGCTCCGCCTACAAACACGCTTCCTTCAAGAGCGTATTCCATAGGCTCGTTTTTAAGGGTAGCGGCAACCGTGGTAAGCATGCCGTGCTCACTTCTTACCGGACGGTTACCTGTATGCGCCAGCAAAAAACATCCGGTGCCATAGGTATTTTTTGCGTCCCCCTCTTCAAAGCAGCATTGACCGAATAGCGCCGCCTGCTGGTCGCCCGCTATACCTGCGATAGGCAGAGACGCGCCCATACATTCAAAATATCCGTATACTTCGCCGCTGCTTTTTATTTCGGGCAGAATGTGTGAGGGAATACCCAGAATATCAAGCATTTTTTGATCCCACTCGCCCGTATGTATATTACAAAGCATGGTTCGGGAGGCGTTGGTAAGGTCGGTAACAAAAACCTTTCCGTCGGTCAGCTTCCAGACAAGCCAAGTGTCCACCGTACCTACGAGAAGCTGTTTTTGGTCTGCCAGCTCCTTTGCCTTCGGAACGTTATCAAGTATCCATTTTATCTTGGTGCCGCTGAAATACGGGTCGATACGAAGCCCCGTGGTGTTACGGACATACTCACCATACCCCTTTTCTTCAAGGCTTTTGCAAATATCCGCAGTACGCCTGCACTGCCAAACTATCGCGTTGCAGACAGGCTTGCCGGTAGACTTATCCCAGGCGATGACCGTCTCACGCTGGTTGGTTATGCCCACAGCGGCTATCTCATCCGGCGAAACTCCGCTTTTCGCAATACATTCGGTAACAGAGGCATACTGGTTTGCATAAATTTCCATAGGGTCCTGCTCCACCCAGCCGGGAAAAGGATATATCTGGGTTATCTCGTGCTGTGCCATAGACACTGCATTAAGATTGGAATCAAACAGCACGGCTCTTGCGCTGGTGGTGCCCTCATCAAGAGAAAGTACGTATTTTTTCATATAAAGATTCCCTCCAATATACTTACGAATTCGCTTAGACCTTCTTTGTCCTGCATATCAAATCTGTTAAACACAGGACTGTCAATATCCAACACCCCGACAATATTACCGTTTTTATCGCGGATAGGCAAAACTATCTCGCTGTTGGAAGCTGAATCACAGGCGATATGACCGGGGAACGCATGTACGTCCGCCACCACCAAAGCTTCGCCCTTGCTAACTGCGGTACCGCACACGCCTTTGCCTACGGGGATCTCTATGCAGGCAGGCTTGCCCTGAAAGGGCCCAAGCACCAGAACGTCCTTTTCCAAAAGATAAAATCCCGCCCAATTGATATTTTCAAGGGTATTGAAAAGTAAAGCCGAGGCGTTGGCAAGGTTTGCGGTTTTGTGAGGCACCCCCTCTATTAAAGCGGTCAGTTCCGAATTCAACTGTTTGTAATCTGTCATAACAACACCTTTATAAGATATTTTACGGAAAATGCCTTTCCGAAAAAGGCGGAAAGGCAAAAAACCTACTTGTTTTTGGAGAAGAATTTTGACATAAGGTCGGTAAGTCTTACCGCAGTATCGGGACAGCCTGCGTAGTACGCTGTGGGATATTTGCCTACAAATCCGCCAAAGGCCTGTTCATAAGCATAGTATCTCTTCTGATAATCCTCGTTGTCAAAAAACTGTGTGTCTATCTCCATTTCAAAGCCGATGACCGTATCCGACACCTTCTTGCCCCCAACCACGTTGCCCTCAAGGTCAACTATCTTTTGTGCGGCAACGCTGTCTGTCACAGCCTTTATTCCGGGGAAACGGATATCACGAAAGAAATACGAGGGCTGAAGTATAACCGTATCGAAAATATCGGTAAGATTTACAACGTGTCCCATATTCACAGCAGAAGATGCGGCGGTATCGTAATAAGGTATCCAAAGGAAATTCTTGCCGTAAGCGTGAACGGCGTCTGACACAGCGCGCATTGAATAAACGATGGGATTATCAAAGTTTCTTTCGGGTGCGGAAAAATCAAACTTGGTATAACCTGCGGTAACGATATCCTCTCCTGCATGGTAGATGCCCTGCACGTTATGATCCCATATCTCAGGCTCCAAAGTATTTTTAATACCGTGGACAACGGACACCCACGCTTCCGCAAACAGATGGGTAAGGGCGTGGAGGCACTCTGCCTGAGGGACAGAGAACCACAGACGCACGTCCTTATTAATAGCCACAAGACGTCTTGCAAGAGAAACGGAATCGTTAATATAATCGTCAACGTGGTAGTTCGCCTTCACTCTGGGCTCGGCTGTAGCAAAATATTCGCCCTTAATAGTCTCAAATCGATGGGGAGAGCCGACCATATCCACAGTCATATTCTCGATAACGTCTCTCGACATTACCTGACGGATATTTCCCTGCCCGTCGGTATATCTGTTGTACATAACGATGGGGATAAGCAGTATCTCATCGGTTACGGAAAGAAGCTTTTCAAGCTCCTCGTCGGTAGGAACGTAATATTTGGTACCGTTATAACCGTTGTAGCCGACGTAAAGCAAAATGCCTTTATGCATACGTTGCTTTTGTGTGTTTTCCTTCATAGCCGTTCTCCTTGCGGAATGTATATTTATTCTATAATATTATACCATTTTGAAAAATTATGTCAATATGTACTGGACATATATTGTTATTTAGTGTATACTGTTATTACAAAAGTATAAGGAGGAATACATATATGACATACGAAATCAAAGGCGGATCCTTCCCCGTAGTTGAATGCAACCTTAAAGACGGCGAAAAAATGATAACCGAAAAGGGCTCCATGGCGTGGATGACACCTAATATGAAAATGGAGACGGTTGGCGGCGGTGTCGGCAAAATGTTTTCCAAAGCGTTTACCGGTGAGAGTATTTTCCACAACGTATTTACCGCTATAGGGGACGGAATGGTTACCTTCGGTTCCAGCTTCCCCGGAAAAATTCTTGCAGTTGAGATAAACGAAAACAGAACGCTGGTTGCACAGAAAAATTCTTTCCTTGCATCCGAAAGCAGTGTTAACCTCTCCGTTCACTTTAACAAAAAGCTGGGCGCAGGCTTTTTCGGCGGTCAGGGCTTTATTATGCAAAAGCTTTCCGGAAAAGGAATGGCATTTATAGAAATAGACGGCGAATTGGCTGAATATGACCTCGCCCCCGGTGAAAAGATTATTGTTGACACCGGCAATGTGGCAGCCTTTGATTCCACTGTTGCAATGGATATTCAAAGAGTGCCCGGCGTGAAGAACGTGCTGTTCGGCGGTGAGGGACTGTTCCACACCGTGCTTACCGGACCCGGTAAGGTTTGGCTGCAGACAATGCCTATCGTTACCGTTGCAGGCGCGATAAGACCCTATATTCCTTCGGGAAATTAACGAAAAACAGGCAATAATTCTATACTAAAAACAAACAGAACGCAATGTTTTATTGCGTTCTGTTTTTTGTTGAAAATATTATTTACTTGCAATTCTCAGCACATATCCGGATAAGCTTACAGAATAGGTAAAGCCTCTTTCAAAGCCGGGAAGCTCCAATGCTCTCTCTTCTTCAACTAGATCGGAATAAGCTTTTTGCAATTCTTTTTTTGAAGTAAAGCGAACTTCAATGTATGACATATCGTTCGCTTGGTTAATATATTCGCCCATCGACTCAAACGAATATTCAGATATGTACGCATCTTTAACGAAGAAATAATTCATTTTATATCCGTTGCAAGACGGGTGTGGATGTTCGGCAGTTAAAACATGAGTGTCCAAAAGCGTTTTCTCATCAATCAAAAAATACTCGTGAGAAACGCCAACACTATGCTTACGGGAAATTAACGAATCAAAAGCCACATAATAATAGTCGCCATCAATCAAAAGATAATTCCAAGTTGATAGGTGACGGGCTTTTGTATACCCCTCCACAGTTGCGCAAGGGATACCAAGTCGTTGCATAATTAATTGAAACGCTTTGGCGCACCCTTTCAGATTGGTTGTATTATTAACAATACAATCATACACTTCACCGGATTTGTAGCCTGAATTATAATATACATCATCGCCGCAAGTTACATTACTGCACAAATATTCGTACACATATTCCACGCGAGAAAATGTATCCGGGAAAGCCATTGCCTGATTCACGATATTGTTAACAGCTTCGGCAAAACTAACTTTGTCTTCGTCCAACTTTGTAAGATTATGTTCATAGTAATACCGAAGACCTGCAACCACAGATATAGCGTCCTGCTTAGAATCGATATACGTTATATTGCCAAGTGAAGCTTCAAGCCAAAAAAACTCCGGACGGTCATTATATATAGCCGTAAT
The DNA here is from genome assembly GCA_045595785.1 of Eubacteriales bacterium. Classification (GTDB taxonomy): domain Bacteria; phylum Bacillota; class Clostridia; order Oscillospirales; family CAG-382; genus SFLA01. The sequence goes on along the minus strand of JAZOBE010000045.1, from coordinate 69,251 downwards.
TGCATGCTCAACTGATTCAATTGAGTTGCCTTCTGCTAAATAATCAGCCTCACACCAAAAATACGTTTCGCCGGCAACAAGCCGAGTTAAAATCTTATCGTATATCTCTTTTTCGGAAGCGCTTAACTGATTATAAGCTATATATACACCTTCGCCTTTTGCAAATTCAGAAATACTCTTTTGCTGATGAAAAGAACAGCCGCAAAGGCTCGCCATAAGTATGAACAAACATAATATGGCATAAACTTTTTTCTTCATACACAACCTCGATATAACAATTGACCGGTAATGGTATTAATAATTGCCACCTGACTGTGACGAGTCAAAACCGTCATTCAAGGACGAATCCTCAACATAATCAGAAACTTCTTCTGAAACATCATAATCCTCATCAAAATACTGATCGGATATAACTTCGCCTTTGCTTCCCTCGAAGCCTATATCATTATCACACCTGCCGACTATTACTTTTTCATAGCATTCTTTGGAGAAAAACCATTTATAATATATCGTCTTCGTCCCATTGGTGTCAGTCAATGAGACAATTACAATTCCGTTTTTCAGCAAGAAAGTGGCGTCGTTATAATCGTCATCGCTGATATCATAGACTTTTGAAATATCGAACAAATCCTCCCCCGGTTCAAGCATAGCGCAAACGCCTGAAAATGAGTTCTCGTTTGCCTGAATGTCAATAGCTATTATATCAGGAGTAGTCTCATCGGTATCGACGATAGTGGCAGACACATCAATATTGGTTTGATTGACTGCACATATCATAAATATAGCACCAAAAGCTATAATTACGCTCTTCAGAATAATATGGGCCTTTGGCTGAAGTATATTTTTGTGCTCTACGGTTATCAAAGCAATCATCGAAACAATATAAGACAGCAATACAGATACATACACGACCCAATTATTACATTCGAGGAACGCGCATACTAATGACAAAATTGTAATGGTCAAAAGAGCATAATGCCAAAAGAACGGTTCTTTCAGAACAGACCTGTTTCCTGTAATTCTCGTGGAAACCACAAATTCCATTATAAAAATGCCGATAACAGCTATAAATACAACCGCCATTTGCAATATCCAACCGTAGAAAAATGCGATTGGCAACAGCAATGACATTATTAACAGAACAACATATTTTAATGTTAACGTTGATACATCCACATTAAACAAAGAAACCCATCGATCGTCTATTATCGGGAACAAGAACAGCATATTAATGACCAGATACTCTAACACAAAGACCAGTGTGAAAGTAGTATAAAAGGCAGTAAATACCAACAACGCAACTACTGCAAATATTAATGCACAATATACTCTCAAATTACGGGAATCAAAGGATTCGTCTTCGCTTCTACACAAATATGAATGTACTGCACAAGTGATCAGTACAAACAAAACGCCTATATAGTAGTACCACGGTGCGTAGTCAAAAGCGACTATATTATAAAAAACGTCCACAACACTGACTGCTAATTCACTGTAAAATGCACTCAATACTATGAAAAGCATCAATATCATACGTGCTGCATAAAAGCCCCTGGTTGTTTCGTTATTTTTTCTGCCAATGAAATCGACAAAAATTCCAAGGAAAACTATTGTATAAACAAACACCACTAAAGCAGCCAAATCCCAGTTGACAAACAACGAGGAAATTACACATGCTAAAATTCCCAGCAATATATTCTTTATCCAAAACTGGACCTTGGACACATACTGGCCGAATTTATCAAACAATTTGATTATTAATAACCCTATTGCTAAAACGATTATCGATACAATGCCGTATTGCATATGGTTTTCGCCTATTTGCGGCAGGAATTCAAATACATTTAATTCAAACCCATATGCAAGAATAAAATTGGCAAACATCGCACCAAAATAAGTTCCCAACCATTCGGAAACGCCATAATGCCCATGTTTTCCACCTACAACATTAATTCTGACGATATAATAAGCGATCGTTAACAACGTATAAATGCAACCCCAAAGAGAAAAATGCTGCATAAGGAAGAAAACGTTAAACAATGAAAAACACAAAGTGGACAAAACACTTTCTATTTTTTTATCTTTCATTCTTATCCCCCTCTCCTACAGTGACATTGCGGCAAACAACATTGTGATTGCAATAATAGCAGGAAGCATCCACTTAACATTGTCATATTTATATTTGATTGACAAAACTATTCCGGATATCAAAACACCCAAATTCAAAATCACAGGTGTTATTATCATCCCCACACGCATTGAACCGTTTACAGAAAGAATCCCACTTCCGCACAAAAAGCTGAACAATGCAGCAGCCAACAGCAAAACAATAGTAGAAATAATGGTCTTTTTATTGCACGTTTTTTGATGCATTAACGCCTTAACTCTATTCTTACGTTCGTCATTAAGTGCAATCGCACCCAAAGCAGTATAATAGTTAAAGGTCTTCGTGTTTGATAAAAAGCCTTTGTTATAGCTGATATCACCAAGCATCGCTCCGGCACGGGTGCAACCGCTGTGATATGCGGCAAGTAAATATTTCTTTGCTTTTTTCGAATCTTCAACAGTAGCAATTCCGTATAAACAACAAACACCTTTAATATAAAGCGCTTCCGGATGACCCGCGTTTACCATCAGTTCAAGCTTGTCGGCATACTTTGCTATCAAATCCTCATCTCTTTCGATTAACGCCTCGTTAAGAACATCAACATCGTCTTGATAATTCTCGAAATTTACCAACGCTACATCTCGCAAAACATATCCGTCAGCATCCGGAATAGTTACGCTCGCTATATCGGTAGGTATAGATAAGCCGTACAATACCGCCGAAAGTAATCCCTTTACGGTAGTCCTGCTCAAACCGGTTTCTTTTTCTGTGTAAACAATTATATTGTTGATATCAATCATGCTAATTCCGGTTGATTGTTGCGGAATATATCTGGCGACGTTCGATGAACTCAACATCAACAATAATTGATAAGTAACAGTGGTGTTGCACTTTTTCTCGTTCAACGCCGTTTCCAGCGCGGAAATATCCTTTAATATTTGAGGTCCGCTTTCTCGGATTATCTCTCGTAGCAATTCACCAACTGCCAAATATTTATTATCTTTTTTCAAAATAACACCCCTTGTCACCTATATTACGCCATTTTCTTTCAAAGCCTTATACCACTCTGAAGGCTTGTACAGCATTTTTTTCGATTGTGGTGCCGAAACGTTATTAAGCGAAAAGGTCTCGATAAACATTTGCTTGATCTTATCAGGAAGATCTTCCCACAAATCGACGGTTTTTTCTTCATGAGTATAAAGTCCGATAGAATTACGTTTATCATTGGGATCAAAAATAAAAATTGGATTAGCGTGATAATGCTCAAACATACGATAATGATCCGCAGGATCAACATCTCGCAATAAATCCATCATATCGCCCTGTCCGTCCATAACACGACCCTGATATGGCATTCTGCCAATTAAAAGCCTGAAAATCAGTGCGGAAATAGAGTAATAATCATCAACCAGCGATAACATATTCTTGTTCTCGAAAGAACGCCACGGCGGTAAAAACTCAATTGATACTGAGTTAAAATCCACTGTTGCTTCAGCAACACTATTGTCATAATGTCTGTCTATTCCGAGGGAAAAATCGAAAAACACCTTACTATTGTTGCGAGCAAAGTAAATATGCTCTACATCAAAAGAATGGTACGCATATCCGTTTTCATGCATATCCGAAAAGGTTAATAACAAATTTGAAGTTATTTCCTTAATATCGTTCTTTTTCCATGACAAAAGAGGGCTGTTGTATAATAAGTTTTTCAATGGCTCTAATTTCGGCAATGCACGTTTCCGAAAAACAAGACCGAGCACCCCGTCCGGTAAATCCACAATATCAATCGGCCACAAAACATTGCTTATATCAACAGGATTTTCTACAAAGTATCTCCATTTTTCGTTAACCGAATCCGGGTTCAGCTCCGGCACAGGTCTGATTGTAACATCATCATTACTCAATAAATGAGACATGCCGGAGGAATCGTGTTTGGAAGGAATGTATATGTTATATCCGTTCAAACAACTGAACAACATTTGCGTGTTTGCATCGGCTCCCATAAGAGATTCTCCTTATCTTATTTTTTCTTTTTTTCAAAGAATCCAAACAAGCCTTTCTTTCGAGAATTGCTTTCATCTAAGTCTTCGAAAAACTGTTTGTCAGTTTTTGCCTGCTTGGTATCGCTGAGTTTAAGTTCTTCCTGAGGCTCAGCATTTTTCTTTTTCTCAGCTTTTCGCTGTTCTTTTTCTCGAATTTTCTCCTGAGCAGCAACCTGCTTTTTGTAATCGGAAATATACTTTGCCTCTTTGTGTATAGCTTTTACAACATCAGACTTGCCTGTTACCGTAGTCACTACTCCACCCTTGCGATCGCTACCAATCATCCAATCAAGGATGATCAGGTGCATGTGCTTGGTGTTGTTATTCGTTTCAAAATCAGCAATAAAGGCTTCTTCACTACAAATAACAGGGAGCTCCCACAGAACCATTTTTTCCAAAGGATTTGAATTATGATCTCCGAATGCGGCTACTTTGACCCAAACGTCAAAATACTTATCCACGTCTTTTGCAGCTGCCTTGCGTACAAAATTCTGAACCACAGGGGCAATTTTAACATATTCCTCTGGGAATTTCATCATTTCTTCAGAAACTCTATCCAACGCTAAAGAAACACGGGAGAAAGGCAAACGATTGTGATAGTACTCTCCCAGCGTTTTATAAAGATCGACAAGACGAGATGCGGCGGAACCGTAATTCTCCCTTTCATCCTTAAGATATATTAAATTTTCGATACATTGCGGTGCAAATATAAAATCTTCAAATTGAAAAGCGTCCCAAAACGATTTTTTAATATCAGAAAAATATTCTTGGAAAATAGATGCTGCCGATGAGGAAAACAGAGCCTGTAAATAATTCTTTAGGTCTTCTACAGTATCCGCAAACTTTAATTCGTTCAGATGCTTTGGCGTAATATTTTCTTTAGCTATCTCCAAGAGCCGTTTTTTTGCTACCAGCGATATTTTCCCTTTGGAAAGCAATCCGCGTTTGTGTGCTTCTGCATATGCATTATACAGTTTTCTGTAACCTGAACAATGGGCTAACACATATTCATAATACTCTGTAATAGCTTCTGTGCCACCATCAGCGCTTAATATCAAATTACACCAATTATCAAAAGCTTCGTCGCTGTTGGTTCGTTGTTCATTCAAAAACTTAGTCAGTTCAGTCAATCCATAATGAATCAAAAAGCGCACCTTGATATTCCGAGCAACTGTTTTTAACCGTTGTGACTGAGTGGAAACGATCTTATGCATGACACGCTTCATCACGGTATCGTTTAAAATAATATGCTTTTCATCAAAAATACTAAGAACATCTGCAATATATTCATCAACAAAAAGATTTTGATACGGAACCTTGGTCAGTAACTCCAAAAGATATCTTGTTAAGGAAATATCGTCTTTGTTCGATACCTCCGCAGTACCCTTCATTATAAGATCTGCCATATTAACATCTTCATATCCGGCGTTAAACGGACATCCGATATTAGACATAACTTGAGACAGTTCTGCACAGTATCCATCGTACTCTGCGGCGGATTTTTCAAAAGAGCTAAATGCTCTGTGCTTTTCAGGAGATCCGTAAAGCTCACTGACATTAAGATTGGTAGCACAGTCATCGAGAGAAAAATAATACTCGTTTCCAGGGACACGATCTACAAACATTACGCTCTTGAATCTTGATTTCTGGAAACTGTTTGCGTTGGAGAACGACAAATGATATCTTAAAGAATACGGCAGAGAAGAAAGTATACAATATATCAGGTGTCTGACGCTCAGAGTATCATTCTTGCATTTCACATAAAGAGGAAAATCGGTAGAGCTGGACAGCGACAAATATATGCTCGCCATTAATTTATTGTGTGTAACTGCATCTATTCCCAAGAACGAGAGGCTTTGGTCAAGTGAAAAATTTCCGCGCTTTATTAATTCAGCGGGAGGGACACGAGTCGCTTCGGTGCTGAAATTAAAGTTGTCATCGGATATAGTAAGCACACTACTCGGATCTGACAGTACATTATCGCCTTCCAAGACAAATCCGTGAGCGAACATTTTGGGGCGGCCGAAATTATCTCGTTCTCCATATTGAGCACGAAGGATACAAACTGCCTTTTCGTCGGGAATGATTTCGTAAAGACACAAATTAGAGCCATCTGAATTAACTGTATTTTCAACACCTATATTCTCCGGGGTACATGCTTTTCCGTGTTTTTCAAATATTGATGAATGAAGCACAGATGCATCTGGAGAAACATTAAACAATTCCCAATTGTTAGACGGTTTTCCGTAACAAGCTTGATAGAACTTCATTATAACTCCTCCTATTTTATAAGGGCGCGGTATTCATCAGTAAGCGGAATCCATTCGTTACTTCGTTTTACCAAAATAGTCGATCTGATTTTGTCTTCTTCATAAACAGCAAAGTCGGGAGGCAATAAATCCAGACGCGGTTTTTTGAACAAAGGATGTTTATACTCATATCTGTCTGCATGCTTTATGCGGAAAGGTCGTTGCACCTTTGTGTTGGATTTTATATATCCAAACTGTTTGAACAGCCACAAAATAGGCTCTTCTATACGTTTGGGATCCGGCCTTACTACCGGCGCAAAATATCCCTGTTCAGTGGGAGCACAAGCACAGCCGATTGCACTTACAGCAAAAAAATTATAGTTCGTATACTCAGTCTGAAGATTCTGACAAACTGGTCCGGCATTTCTTAACATAAGATTCTTGATTCCGTCAGAAAGCCCATTAAATGTTTTTCCATCGAACTCTTGCTTTGGCAATCCGCTAAGGTCAGGATCAGCAACCTGAACCTGCTCTTGAGCAACAGGAGGCAATATACCGGCGCACATATCGCTCTTTGAAACGCATACGGCAATAGGTATTTCGCTTTTTTTATTGTTTTCCGATTCAAGAACGGAGTGCAGGGTATTTAATGCCAAAGAAGGTGCATCCACTTCATCATTGTCTATTTCATCCGACAAAAATCCAAGCTGCTTGGGGTCGATAAGCAATATTAAGCCATCGGAATGCTCAACAAAGCGGGAAAAACGAACCATATCGTTTGCTTTACGACAGTTTTCACCCGCAATATCGTAAAGAACGATAGTATCTGTATGCTGAACATTATTAACCGTTCTGACGATATCGTAAAACATAGGCTGCGAAAGGCGGCCGGGAGTTGTTGCCGCAGGCAAAGGCATACCTTTTTTCACCTTATTCATTTCAATAAAATTAGTTACGTGCTCTGCGGTAAAATATGCGTTCAAACCAACCTTGGCGGCATAATCCGCCATGCCGCGCAGCAACTGGCTTATGTACACCGTTTTGCCTGCACCGGTAATTCCGATAATGGAAATATACTTCACTTTATTCTTTCCATATCCAAGAGGAAGAGGGTTGTGGCAATGAGGACAAACGCGTCTATGAGTAATTCTGCCGAATTCATCAACTGCGTGAGTAACAAATCCGTCAACATCAGCGCCGATAGTTTTAATACCATCACCTTTTTTTACAACCGGTAATTCCCAAGGATTCGGACCACGTCCGGCACGTTCTGCTTGTTCAGTAGTCTGTCCCTCAAACTCATCCCAAAATGCTTGATATTTTTCATCTTTGCCAAGAAGATATCTGCAATGAGCATCATACAGCCTCTTTTTTTCGTTACGCTCTGTCGAAGAGTCGATGAGTTCTATATCAAACTCTGTATAGCCAAGTTTTTGCTCTATTTCTCGGATGTTAGCAAATGAAGTTTCGGAACGAAAAGCAACATCGATATGTGAAAACGGAGTTCCATCGCCTCCGGAAGCTTTGTTAAAGCAATATGGGCAAACTATGCTATATGCATCGGCCCCGGCAATCACATTTGCCTGTGTTTTAGGTTCTGCCATGGTTCATACCTCTCATTTAATCTTAATTCCGGGATTATTTGTAACAAAATCAAGCGCACAGTTCTCGTCCGCCTTCACAAAAAAGCTGCCGCCGTTTTTAACGACGCTGTCCGGGAACGGAAAAGTATAATCGTTAATACGATACTTTAACACACCGCCTACCAAACCGGGATAGCCTTTCGAAAGCCGAATCTGATTATACCCGCTATACGTTACAACCTTCTTGAGAAAGCTGCGTTTTTCTACATAATATGCTTCACGCTCGATGGACACTTCTAAATACATTGTGAGCATATTTTGCCCAACGGCGAAATCGGGAGAAACGTAAATCGTAGGGGAAACAGCATCGGCCGGAAAATTAAACCCGTATACAGCATATACTCCGGGATTCTCTTTAATTACCACGCCGCCGTCTCTTTTAAGTTCATCATGCGTAAAAAGATACAATTGCATACGCTCTGATTTTAGCCAAACATTTTTATTCACAAGAAGTTCATTCAGGACTTCAGACGTGCAAATCTGAGAAAAATATTCTTGTCTTATTTTATTGGAAAGATCAACTACCTGTTTGTTTTCGCCATACACAATCAGAAATTGAGACAATCCGGATGACATCCACTTAAGATACGTCTTTCCGTTCATAGTGCTGTTGCACAATGAATAAATATTCTTATTTGTATCAACAATAAAATCCATTATGTTTTCCTCATATGATCAAATCGGTTCCGTGACACTCGATGAACGTAATTGCTTCCATTGCGTCATCATAACCGGTATTGAAATACTGCACAAGAGAATCATCGTAAAACGTTTGTTTAACATGACCATACAGTTCGGTGGGATTACTTCCGTTCATATCTCCCGTATGCAGCATAAACACTTTCAGCTTTTTATTAAGAGCATAATTTCCGCACAGCCTTATTGCATCATCAGCGCCATTGGTAAGCTCATTGCTTATCTTTTTATATATCATATCCCCGCTTTGACCCAAGCGCTGCGACCATTCGTCAATAAACGACATGGCAAATACGTTACGGTTGTTTTCAACTATTTTTCTTAAACAATCAATAGCCTTATCTGCATAATCTTCTTCATGGTTTGAGGCAATAAGTATCTCCCGTATCGCCAATCCGCCTTGCTCAGTCTGGAAAAACGCCGTTGCCATATTGGAATAAAACGATCCCAGCACTTCATCCATCTTAAGAGGCAAGTATGTCTTATATTCCTTTCGGAACTGATTGAATCTGCCAACACATTCAACCGCTTCACTGCGAAGCTCACGAAGTGTTGCCTTAAAGGCGGGATATATAACGCTCTTTCTTAAATGCAAATGAACGCACTGCTTGAAATACTGATAGATTGCGAGGTTTTCGCTTTGAGTACCAACGCTGAGGTTGTTTATCATATTTTCTATGATATCATCGGAAAGATTGCACAGTTCCGCAGCTGTAAAGGTTTTCAATACAAAAGTTTTGAACTCATCTATACACTCTTTAGGGTCAAAATCAATAGCTAATTGTCTGCTGCAATAATCGCCGACAAATCCTTGAAAAACGTCGTCAAAAATGTAATCCTTAAGCTGTGAATACTGGATGTCGGAAATATCTATTTTTTTGGGGATACTCCTCATCGGCAAATGCAAAAACAAGTCACTATCAACCGTGGGTTCGACACGGCGAATATAATTCTCACAAATATCTGAGCGTGAATTTTCGAACTTAAACTTTTTTGTCCAAGTAGCCGCGTCAAACGGTTTCGTCGATTCCAAAACTCTTAACGATTCATCCAAAGCGGCGTTAATTATTTGTATGCCTATCTTATTTATAGGCTTGTCAAGCAGGATATAAGAAACGATATGAGATGAGTTGTTATAAAGCAAAGATACTCTGTGTCCGTAATCTGCATTGTCCGCTTCGAAAACCGAGTCATTGTTAGATAACAATAATACGTTAGCTACAATTCGAGACAGCTCGCTCATATCATACATCTGATTGTTTCTGTCTCTATTGGAAACAATTACAGTTGCATCATATTCTTTTTTGTCAGACAAAAATATACGAATTTCTTTTGCTATACTGCGTTTTGCCGAAGAATCGTTCAAAAGAACAATCAGCATCGTTTTATGCGCATCGGAAATCAACGAATTAATTTGCTTGTATGCATAGAAGAAGTTCTTGAATTCCTCACAAGAATTAAAACGCGAGGTGTCGATAATATTGTAAATACACCACTGTTGCATACTTTCAAAAACGTCTCTCGCCTTTTTTGAATTATCTAATCCATCAAGAAAAGCAGACGTTGCGATCTGAACATTATCTTCGCAGGAATTGATTATGAACTCCGAGTCCTTGCCCACGCTGTATCGGTAGGAAACCAGGTGCTTTATCGCTTGCGGCCAAATGCGGCTCAAGGCTTCAAAAATCGTATCGTGCTCAGTACGGCTAATTTCGTCATCAAACAAAACAAGCATCGGAAAATGAGGCCTGTTACCTATTATGCCGGTACTTTGGTTATTCTTTGATAATTCCAGCTTAGCTTTTTTGATCAATCCATCTATTGTATTCATAATTGCCCAGTTCTCCCTTAAAACAATGTTTCATCCGGGCCGTATACACGGCCCGGACATAAGAACAAAACTAAATTATACTCCGCGCATCACTGCAAAGGTGGCAACTTCCTGAGCAAAGCCTTTGGAAAACGCTGCTATATTTTCAAGATGATCGGGAGTAAGCTTGGCTACCATTAACATTGCATTGATTCTCTCTTGAGTAACCATTGCTTTCGCCTTCAAAACACAATTGTTAACTTCTTCGCCGTTTCCAACCAATTTGGTCATTACCGATTGATTAATATTGTTTTTCGCTTCGTTATCAAGCGCAGAATAGCACAAGAACGCACTGTATATCGGCAATTTCATTCCAAAAGGCTGTGTAGATACGTTCGTAAGCTCTACCGATGTTTCGAAGCCGATAGCATCATTGCATACATAAGAATATGTATAATCATTGTCCATTTTAATTGCGCCCGTCATCAAAGCCATTGCAAAGCCATTTATGTTTTTATCAAACATTGACTTCTTGTCTGCAAGCTCTTTTAATGAATTCACAACGCTCGTTTGCTTATCCAGCAAAGCAAGCTGGGCTCCAATTAATTCCATATTAGTCAGAGAGCCGATTACGTGATCCTTCACAACGAGATCCGCTTTCGTGATCACTCCATTGTTGGGTATAACTCTCGTCGACTTAACGACCACAGCGTTTGCCTCAATCTGAGAAACAAGTGCTTTTGCTTTTTCTGCATTATCTTCGTTTATAACAGCTTGTGCCATTGCTACGCGCTGATTCAAAACCTCTTCATCCAGAATGTTTATCTTATAATCAACCGTATTTCCAATGGGGACTTTGCAGATTATGCCGCTGTCAAGTGCTTTTTGATAAATGGCAATAAACTCTTTCTGCTCTTGGGTATACTCATGTTCGGGGATACAGCTCAAGGGAGAAATATCAATAAACCTACGGCTATCGCGAGCATCGCCTACAGAGCCTTCATACAGATGAGATCCGACTATCGGTCTGTTCTTGTAGTAGCTCTTATAGTTATCTACACCCTTATATCCGAACATAGGAATACCGCAATTGAATCTGAATATAGTAATTCTGTCGCTGGACCAAGAAGCTCTGACACTTATATCATCATGTCCTGCCTTATAATCCGCTGCAGCAGCCTTGATTTCATCTGAAACTACGGGAACAGAAATATATCCCATAGATTTAGAATCAGCAATAGAATATACGCTGTCTATCCAGAACATAGGAGATGATCTGTCGCCTAACGGAATGATGATTTCATCATAAACCTTCTTCTGCAAAGCAGCAGGATTAGTAGTGTCAAATTTAACCTGCAGGTAATCCACAATCGTTCTCTGACAATATGTACGAAGTTCATCGAGGAAGTATGACGAAACTGCATCGCTGATCTTGCTCTCATCCTGAGTGACCCAGCAATCAGGATTATTAAGCATGTGGTTAATAAAACCGTGGATAAGATCGTCGATACGCATTGCTGCAACGGTATTGTCCAACGATTGCTGAATATCCTGTATCGCAATAAGGCGTATTGCATAATCGTTGCTGACAGCAAGAGGCTCCGCAAGCGTTCTGAGGTTGGTTTCAAATGTTTCCTGTAGATTATTCATAACTTCAGAGAAAACGCCAAAGAAGCTTGCATAAAGCTGATCAAGCTGATTCTGCAGTTCGTTTAGCAAACTGCCCATTTCCTGATACAGATCTATTTTTACTCTTTCAGTAATATAAGCGCGCACCGTAGCAACATATTCTTCTGCATGATGCTTTCTTCTCATAGCACCGGAATTTTGCAAGTTATTCAAAGCTTTTTGCATTGAGCTATCACGAAGCTCCAGGTTCGCCTGACACTTTGACAAATTTGCATCATTCTGCACTTTATAACCACGGAACTTATTGATAAGATCCTTGGCGTTCAAATTGTGCAATATGCTTCCTGCATAATAGGGTCCCTTGTCAGATTGCTTTGCAATTTCCATGAGAGCTGCTTTAACACGAACGGAGACAGAAGCAAGCTGTTTACCGTTACTATCAGCATAAACAACACCTGTATCAAGCATTGCGGCCTTGTTTTCAGCAACCTTTCCGCTGATGGCAGATGTAGCTCTCCACATTTGTCCGAGAATCTGAGGAAATTGGTCAGCAGAAATACCCTGTACCTGTTCGTAAAGCTCACGATGGTCTACGGCGTTATTGGGAACAGGAGGAACCTTGTCGTTGATCGCACGAAGCAAATCTTCGTATCTTAATCCGCAGGACAAGACAAACTTTTCAATATCATTATCCAAAGGCAACTGATGATCGAGTCTGCCAAAGCCTTCAAAAATCTTGGAAGCGAGATAAGTTGTAATTTCTTTATACGGCAGATAAGCATTTGCTGCACCGAGAACGCAATAGTTATAACAAGCGCCGTGCTTCTTATCAACCATTTCTATATGACGATTAACGTTTGCAATGTGCGACTTAATTGAAAATACACCGTCAGACTCAGTATTTGCATTAGAGGCAACGTAGGGCTTAATAATGTATTCCAGAACGTAATCAACAGCAACGTGCATTGCATAATCATATGCGTTTGATACTATACTGCCATCTGCTGTGGTGGCAGTAATCAAATGAGCAAGCTTAACGGGCGCTTCACTGGTCTTCACACGGAATCCGTCATACTGCTGATCCCATTCGCCTCCATTATTGGAATAGTTCATAGCATAGTCCAATTCTTTCATGGAAGCAAAACCGTTGATGGGAATATAATTGACGTTGGGATTCTTTGCCAAGTTTACGTCCGGCATAAAGAAATATCCGCAAGTGTATGCTTGACCGGCAAGACCAATCTGCTGGAGCACATGCTGAACTATGTAACAAACATCAAGAAAAGTACCTGCGCCGGTTCCGCCGCCCAAGCCGGTGAAAATATGAATATTTATGTTAGCATTACCCGTAAGGTCTCTTCTGGCATCGTTAATCATATTAGTAAGCTTAGCAACAAACGACTTGCTGTTGCGAAGCAATAACAAACGGCCTATCTGGCGAACACCGCCTGCGCCCGCCTCGGCAGAAAGAATCGAAATACCGCTGCCGTCACCTTGAGTATTAGAAGTTTTAAGCCACTGCAAAGACGCGTCCTGCTGAAGTATATGCGCCTCACGCAGCAGTCCGCCGATGTCCGCACAGCTTATATTGAAAAACTCAGTGTTGCCGTCCAAAGCATCAACGGAGCCATTATCACCAATGCTGGATTTATCCGTATCAACCGCAAGGAACTTTATATGCTTGTATTTTGCCACTATTGTAGAGTCTGCATCAGGTTTCACACGGGTGTGAATTTCCTTCTTCAGAGCACGCAAGCAAGAAATGCCGGTACCGCCCAAGCCGATGGCGATAGTCGCACACTCATCCTGTTCTGCCTGTTGGTCGCGAGATATAATGCCTCCGCCTGCGGAAATAAGTAATTTGTTGTAAAGCGTTGCCATAAAGTATTTCTCCTCGTTTTTATTATAAATACAAATCGTTGTTTAGCATACTTTCAAATCTTACTAAAACACCGTTTTCAAAATCCTGATTCATGGAAATTCTAATATCCATGCTGGACTCTATCTTTATCTTCTTTGATTTTTTGAACAAGTAGTCACTATACAAAGGTTTAGAGCTCTTCAAATAAACGTAATTCTTTCCGGTAGCCTGGAAATATACTTTTGCTTTTTTGCTGATTCCGGTCTGTCCTATCTGGAAAGAGCTCAACTTAATACGTCCTCTGCTCTTTTGTCTGGAAGCAGATTCGCCTGTCTGCAAATTCTCAACAGTGATAGATCCCATAAAAGGAATACCGAGACTCTTGTATGTAAGTATTCCGCTTACCGCCAGTGTAGCGACAATACCGACAAGAATGAGAATAACCACCCAAAGTCCTACGTTAGTTGACGTTACTTTTACTTCGAACTCGCAATAAGCTCCCATCGAATCATATGCATTTACGGTAAATGAACCCTTGGATACAGAGAAATTATTTATGGTAAGCTTAGAGCCATCCAGTGAATAATCCTCCTCAAGCCAGGTTGAAGAAACGATAGAATACGCCAATTCCTCATCTTCGTTATCCGTAGCATTGCCGTTAAGATCCAACGTAGAATTGGTTTTGAACAGGAACGGCCATCTGGTGATATGCCATTTTACAATTTTGTTTACCGTAACCGGAGGAACATTTCCGACGTTAATAATAAACTTTTCGGATTCGGCATTCAATTCTTCGTTATCTACTTCTATCTGTGCATAATATGTGCCGTAATCCTTTGGTACAAACTTATGCTCAAAACCATTAATAGTTGCTTCGGAAACTGTTTCGGTATAGACAACATTGCCATAGTAATCCTTAACTGTAAGCACTGCGCTATAGCCGAGATATTTCGAAGTGTCACGTATTACCGTTTCATTCTCTAACAGTTTTGTTATAAATCTTACCTCATCGTTGATATTATACGAATCCTTTTCCGTTGCAAGATAGCTTTTGATATTCAAATTGGAATTGTAAATCTTGAATATTTTGATAGTGGCGCCCGGTTCTGATGTTACGCTCAAATTCCAAGTTCCGTTATCAGGATCGGAAACCTTCAAAAGAGTAAACGTTTTGGCAGAATATAAATATTCGTCCATTTCCGCTTCCGAGATTTCCTTGTCTCCGGGACGAGACAGCGCACAGGAATCGACTTTTCCAAAAACAACGATATTTACTTCCTCAACACCTACGTCAGCAACGTTGAAATCGCGGGAAATCATACCGTTTTCAGGAACAACCTCATCCACCAATTGTATGCTCTGAGTACCATATATCAGCTGATAATAAACATCAAAAACAGACTGTAAATCCGTTGCACTTGTTACTTCTCTGTACTCACCGCCTGTTGCATTTGCTATCTGCTGCATTTCAGTACTGTTAGCACTTTGCTCACAATTCAATGCTATCGTATAAATCTGATAACCTTTGTCTCTGGCAGCCTCAAGAGCGTCCTCTTTTTTCTCAATAGATTCGGCAGTTTTCTTCTCATCACTCATTTCAGTGATGCCATCAGTCAGCAATATGATAATAGACGGTAGCGACTCGTCCGCACCGTTATCAAGCATCTCAACTGCAGTACGGAGCGCTTCACCGGTATCTGTCCAGCCTTTCGCAGATTGACCTCTGATCTGCTCAATCAAAGCACTTTTTTCGCTTTTGCCTTTTATTTCGGTAATGTCCTGCGTAGCTCTTACTCCACTACCGAAAACAACACCGCCGACATGGTTGCCGCCATTAGCCAACAAGCTTACGAACAATTCAATAGCCTCAAAACGATATTCGTCCGGATCGTTATCTTTCATTGAACCACTGGCATCAACCACCAATACAACATTATATCTGTTCATTTGTCGATTATCACCGGAAGCGCCTTCTTCTTCCGCGGAGACAACCGACAGTAAAGTGGCAATGAGTAAAATCGCCAGAATCAAACAAACTGTTTTTTTCATAACAAAACCCCTTTGTAACAGATGCAAAATCATACGCCGTGTTTTGTATAACCCTTACATTACAACCGGCTTATGATTTCACTTTCCTACATTATATACTTACTATTATATAGTAAATTTGTATAAAAGCAATAGATTTTCGGAAAAAATACACAAAAACGTCATAATTTAGACACAAACAGATCGGTTCAATATACGGTCTCATATGCAAAAATGTGAGGATATACATACAAATGTGGGGATATATACAAATGTGTAGATATAAAAACAATTTTTCAAGCAAATGCAGTAGCGTTATATAGGCTTTACTTGTTTTCGAAACGGTCTGTCCAAAGTATGCGTTTATTCTCACGGGCTTTGTTTTTGTTTTTTGTTGCAAAACGATAAAAGCTATGGTATAATAATTTATTATTTTTGTTCCCGAGACGGGAAAGGCAAAGGAAGTTAAAAAAGCGATGTTAGGCAACAATAATCTACACATAAACGAAAAAAATCATCTTTGTATCGGTGAGCACGACGCGGTGGAGCTTGCGCGTGAATACGGCACTCCCCTTTACGTTTTGGACGAGGACGTTATACGCAAAAACTGCCGCGGATACAAGGAAGCTATTGATAAATATTACGATGGAAACGGGCTTGCGCTTTATGCCAGCAAGGCTCTATGTACCATGCACACCGCCTGCGTTGCCGCCGAGGAAGGCATGGGCGCAGACGTTGTGTCCGGCGGCGAGATATACACCCTGCACAAGGCAGGATTTCCCATGGAAAAGGTATTCTTCCACGGAAACAACAAAACGCCCGACGAAATCGAACTGGCGATGGAATGCGGTATTGGTCATATCGTTGTGGACAATATCTATGAGCTTGACAAGGTAAACGAAATTGCCTGCCGCAGAAACACTGTACAGAAGATACTGTTCCGCATCAAGCCGGGTATTGACGCGCATACACATGACTTTGTCCGCACGGGACAGATAGATTCCAAGTTTGGCGTAGCCCTTGAAAACGGCGAAGCCTTTGAGATACACAAATATGCGGCCACCCTTAAAAATATTGTTGTGGACGGCGTTCATTGTCATATCGGCTCCCAGATATTCGAGGTGTCTCCCTTCTGTGAGGCGGCAAGGGTTATGATGAGCTTTGTTGCCGACCTTAAGGACAAGCTGGGAATAAACGCATCTATTCTTAACCTTGGCGGCGGATTCGGTATTAAGTACGTTGAGGGCGACGACCCTCTCACTCCCGAAGAATACGTAAAAGCGGCAATCGAGACGGTGAAGCAGGTGTCGGCAGAGAGAAATATGCCCCTGCCCTTCCTTGTTTTTGAGCCGGGCAGGTCTATTGTGGCAGAAGCGGGAATAACCCTTTATACAGTAGGATGTGTAAAGGATATTGAAAACGTGCGTACCTACGTTTCGGTTGACGGAGGTATGACGGATAACCCCAGATATATTATGTACGGTGCAAAGTATTCCGCACTTCTGGCAAACAGAGCAGGAGAGGAAACGGTGAAAGAGGTTACCATTGCAGGAAAATGCTGTGAATCCGGCGACCTTATTCAGGAAAACGTTCCTATGCCCGACGTGAAAGTGGGCGATACTCTTGCAGTACTTGCAACCGGTGCATACAACTATTCTATGGCGAGCAACTATAACCGTATTCCCCGTCCCGCAATGGTTGCGGTGAGAGGAAACGAAAAGAAAATTATAATAAAGCGCGAGACCTACGAGGATATAATAAAGAACGATATTATATAAAAGGAGACGACGGGATGAAGGTGTTTGCAAGAATAACCCAAAAGCTTGCAGTTGTATCACTGGCGCCGCTATTGATGACGGTGCTGATATTTCAAATAGCATTTTTCACCAAAATCGCCGATTATTATACAAGCACCACCTGCTATCTGATAGCGGCGGTGGCGTTTTTCAGCTATTATTCGTTGTTTAAGCAGACGGTAAAATATGACGCCGATTTGCGCATTCCCTACCTTGAAAAGGGCGGAATGAGCTTTAAGGAAAAGCTTGGGTTCGTGTTCAAAAAATACGAGTTCTGGACGGTTGCTCTGTTTACATCCGCGTTGTTTACTGTTGTTCCTCTCAAGGCGTTTACCGTTGCTTTTGCAGGCGGAAAAACGGATATATTATCCAAGTTGAAGATATTGGCTTTCTGCGTGCCTCTGTTTGTTTTGCTGGGCGTTGCCGCGACCTTTACAGCTATAAAGGATTGGGAAAAAGGCACCACCAAGAAAAAAGGATATTCCACCGTGGCGTATATTGAGGAAGTTGCAATTATCGCCGGCGTATATTCCATGGGCGGTGTGGTACTCACAATGGTGTTTCCTTATTTCAGCGGTGTGGGAAATATATTTGCAAGTCTCGGAAGCAGCGGTGTGTTCAGCAAGAATACGATTATTACCATAGTCTGCGTAATATGCGGAATAATTATCATACCACCTGCGGTGAGAACGGTACGCGGTCTTGTAAAGCGCAAAGCATTTATAAAGCAGCTTAAAAGAGCCTGTAAAGACAAGGGCTACACCTTGTCCGACATAAAGGTGCCTTACAGCTCGTTGTTCAGTCCTTATGCAGGAGAAAGCTTTTCCGTTAAAACAGATAAAAAGACGTATTCCTGCAAGCTGATGTGCGGTATGCGGAAGAACGTGCCCATGCTGTTGTATGAAAACGGCACGGGAGAATATATCCATACCTTAAGCATAGGCAGAAAGGGTGCGAGAATAGAAATATTCCGTTACGTTAAGAAATTTAATTTCGGTTATGACAGCGAGAATGATAAGGTGCTTATCGTAGTGCCCGTGCCGAGATTCGTTCAGATGAACAAGGCAGGCAAAATATTTGAAATGGATAACGGCGAGATTATAGGAGATTACAAGCTGTTTGCCGGAACGGGATTTATCAACGCGCTGGAGCGCGAATGTATCGACGGCGCCAGAAATAAAAATCTGTATAAGTACATATAGACGCATATTAAAAAGGGCTGAAAATCAGCCCTTTTTTGTTTATCAATTTACAATCTTACATTCACTTCCGTGCCGTCGGAGGCGCGGACATCCACCAAAGTCCATTTTTTATGTTTGCGGCGGCATCGGTTTATCTCGCGGAAAAGGGCGCGGCACGCCTTGGGCGAAATGGTCTTTTCCCCTTCCCCGTCGAAAATCTTATGTATTATCTTACTTCCTGCAAGAGTGGCGGTTATGGGATTGAAGATCAGACACGAAGGAAGCCAAAGAGAAAGCTTATGGGAAGAAGAGCGTATTTTTATCTTCATTATTCCACAAATACTTCTACAGTATCGCCGTCTGCGGAGTTTACCTCCACCAGCTTACCGATGACGCCTTTATCTATGAGGTTGAATATCTTTTCAAAATCAATCTTTTGTGCAACGCCTGCTTCTATGCCGAAATCGTCCATAGGAACTCCGCTTTCTATAAGCACCTTTATGAGAGACACGGGCAGATTTACGTTAACCTTATCTCCTCTGTAAGAATTGACTCTGACACGGAGCATCATTTTGTCCATATCCTTGCGCTGTTCTTCGGGCACGACAGCGACAACGGGCTCTTTCTCGCCGGAAAGAAGTGTATCCGTGGTGACGCCGAGAATACCTGCAAGCTGAGGAAGCAGCATTATATCGGGGCAGGAAATATCGTTTTCCCATTTGCTTACTGCCTGGGCTGAAACTCCCATAGAGGTTGCAAGCTCCTCCTGAGTAAGACCTTTTTCTTTACGAAGGGATGCTATTCGTTGACCGAGTGTATTTTTCATTTTAGTTTTTTCCTTTCCTGTTTGGTATGTGTCTATTCTACAGCCACAAACCGCAAAATAACAGCGACCAACGGTTGTTGCAGGTAAACCAAACAGATAGTTTTATATAAACCAACGGTTGTATTGTACCAAAAATGGTCTGAAAAAGCAATTATTTTGTGTTTTTACGGGAATAATTCCAATGAAAGGCAGGTAAGAAAATGAAAAGCATATTTGAAGACGCAAAAAATATTGAAGATGAAATAATTGCCCACAGACGGTATATCCACCAAAATGCCGAGACGGGGTTTGATACACCAAAAACAAAAGCATATATAATCTCCCGTCTGCGGGAGATGGGATATACGCCCGAGGAATGCGGAAAATCCGGAGTAAAGGCGGAGATCGGAAAGGGTGAAAAGTGTGTTTTGCTGCGGGCGGACACAGATGCATTGCCTATAAAAGAAGAAGCCGAGCTTCCCTGCCGAGCTAAAGAAAATATGCACGCCTGCGGACACGATATGCATACCGCAATGCTGTTGGGTGCGGCAAAATTGTTAAAAGAACGGGAAAAGGAATTAAACGGAAAGATAGTCCTTATGTTTCAGCCGGCGGAGGAGATATTGGAGGGCGCAAAAGACATGATAGAAAGCGGCGTGCTGGAGGGCGTTCAAAAGGCGATGATGCTCCACGTCATCACGGGGGTAGAAATACCGTCGGGCACGGTTATTGTATCCTCACCCGGAGTGAGCGCGCCTGCCAGCGACCATTTTACAGTGAATATATACGGAAAAGGCTGCCACGGTTCTGCCCCTTGGCAGGGAGTGGACGCGGCGATGATAGCCGCGCAGGTAATAAACGGGTTGCAGATACTCCAGTCCCGCGAAATCGAAGCGCGGGAGGAAACGGTGTTAACAATAGGCTATGTTCAGACGGGGAGCACAGGAAACGCTGTTGCAGACACGGCGGTAATAAAAGGCACGGCAAGGTCGTACAGCGAAAAAGCCAGAGAATATCTGCAAAAACGGATAAAAGAAATATGCGGCGGTATAGCGCAGACATACAGAGGAAACGCAGAAGCAATCTTTACGTCGGGCACACCGCCTATGATAAACGAAAAGGAAATATCCGAAAGCGTATATAAAAACACACTTGAGCTTTTGGGTAAGGACAAGGTGCTGACCACCGCTATGATAAGCCCTGACGGACGGGTGGCACGTGGCGGCGGAAGCGAGGATTTTGCATATATAAGCGAAAAAGTTCCGTCGGTAATGGTGTCCTTGACCGCAGGGGAAAAGGAAAAGGGATACGCCTACCCCGTTCACCACCCAAAAGCAACCTTTGACGAAAGCGTACTGCCCATCGGCGCTGCCGTCTATGCATGGAACGGAATGACAATGCTTAATGATGAATGAGTAACCCACCCCAAGAAACCTGCGGTTTCTCGGGGACCCCGGAAATGAGAAATGAGAAATAATGGGAGTTTTTGGTCAGCAGACCAAAAACTACGAATTATATGAAACAAAACTACCGTCAGCGAAGCGAGGAACTGTCTAAATAAACGCAGAACAAAAACACGAATAAAACAAAAATTCGTAGATTTATTCTACGAATTTTTTGCCTTGTTTTTTGTCTTCGGACCGTTGGGGACGCCGGTCCCTACGGTTTTGCAAAAACTTTTTGTTTTCTCTCTCGCGTTTTTGTTCTGCATTAATTTAGACAGTTACGAAAGAATTAACCGCCGAGGTAGGCTTTTATAACCGCCTCATCATTAAGTAATTCCTCGCCGGTGCCGTTGCGTACGATAAGTCCCGTTTCCAGCACGTATGCGCGGTTTGCAACGGAAAGCGCCTTTTTTGCGTTCTGCTCAACAAGCAAAACGGTGGTGCCCGCTTTATTTATCTCGGTTATCATATCGAAAATAGTGTTAACGTACAAGGGAGACAGACCCATACTGGGTTCATCAAGCAAAATAAGGGAGGGCTTGGACATAAGAGCACGGCTCATTGCCAGCATCTGCTGTTCACCGCCGGAAAGGGTGCCTGCGATCTGCTTGGAGCGCTCCTTGAGAATGGGAAAGCGAGCATAGATCTCCGAAAGAGTCTGCTCTTTTTCCGCTTTGTCACTTCTGGTATACGCGCCCATTTTAAGGTTTTCCGCAACGGTAAGCTCACAGAAAATTCTACGTCCCTCCGGTACCTGTGCCATTCCCAAAGGAACCAGCTTGTGAGGAGGAATATGAGTTATATCCTTGCCGTTGTAGGTAACCTTGCCGTTTGCCTTGGGAATAAGGTTGCAAAGTGAATGCATTATAGTGGTCTTGCCTGCGCCGTTTGCGCCGATAAGCGCCACGATCTCGCCCTGATTTACCTCAAAGGAAACACCGCGTATGGCGCGGATAAGCCCATAAGATACTTCAAGATCTTCAACTGTAAGTAAAGCCATTTATCTCTGTTTCCTTTCGGTTTATTCGCCAAGGTACGCCTTAACTACGTCGGGATGGCGGAGCACCTCTTCGGTGCTGCCCTGCGCCAGTGTTGTGCCGAAGTTAAGAACGGTAATCTCATCACACAGACCCGAAACAAGGCTCATATCATGCTCGATAAGAAGCACCGTCATATCAAACTCGTCACGGATACGGCGGATAGTCTCGGTAAGCTCTGCGGTCTCCTGAGGGTTCATGCCTGCTGCAGGCTCATCAAGCAAAAGCAATTTGGGATTAGTAGCCAGCGCACGCGCCATTTCCAGCTTACGCTGAGAGCCGTAAGGCAGATTTGATGCTACGGTACGGCGTTCATCATCCAAGCCGAAAACGCGAAGCAATTCTCTTGCGGCGGCACGCATCTGTTTTTCTGTGGAAAAATGACGGGGCAAGCGGAAAATGCTCTCAAAAATATTACAATTTGAGCTGTTTCCCATACCGACAAGCACGTTGTCGATAACCGACATATTTGAAAAAAGTCTTATATTCTGGAAAGTACGGGCGATGCCCTTTTTGTTGATCTCTGCAGGGGTTTTGCCTACAAGCTCCTCACCGTTAAGCAGGAAGGTGCCGGTGGTAGGACGGTAAACGCCGGTGAGCAGGTTGAAAACGGTGGTCTTGCCTGCGCCGTTGGGACCGATAAGCCCGTAAAGCTGGTTTTTCTTTATCTTAAGATTAATATCCTGCGCCGCCTTCAATCCTCCGAAGGAGATGCCGAGGGAGCGGGTCTCAAGTACGTATTCGCTCATTTCTTATCGCCCTCCTGTTTAACGCTTTCTTCGGGGATAATATCTGTGGAAAGCAATGCATCCATAGGTATTTTTGTGGGAACCTTGGACCAGTCTGCGGTAGAGGGAGCCTCCATACCGCCCTCTTCCTTGATGCGGTGACCGCGGAATTTGACGATAAGATACTCCATAAGACGCTGAACGCTGAATCTTGCACGTACCTTACGAAGTGCAGGTGCGTTGTTCCAGATAACGGCAACGATGAGAATGAGCGCATAAATAAGATACTTAAGCGCCGCAAGGTCGCCGGAAAGCTTGGTGGTAAGCTGAATGTTTATAAAGGTGAGAAGTGTTGCGGAAAGTATTGAGCCGGTAATGTTACCCATACCGCCCAGAACTACCATAACCAATATCTCAACCGAATAGTTGAATGAGAAAAATCCGTAATCTACAGGGGTGGTGTTATGACCGTATATAACGCCGGCAACGCCTGCGAAAAATGCGGCGATAACGAAAACAGCCAGCTTATAATAGGTTACGTTTACGCCCATTGCACGGGCGGCGATCTCGTTATCACGGATAGCCTGAATAGCTCGTCCGTGCTTACTCTTCATAAGATTCTGGGTTACAAAAACGGTAAACAGCGCCAGTACGAAGGCGATTACAAACAGAGTCTTGCCGTATTTACGGGTGGTAAGTCCCAACGCACCGCCGAATATTTCCTGATTCATAAAAACGGTACGGATTATCTCACCGAATGCGAGGGTAACGATTGCAAGATAGTCACCCTTAAGGCGAAGTGTGGGCAGACCGATGATAAGTCCGAACAATGCCGCGGCAAGTCCGCCGACAACCATCGAAAGTATCAACACAACAGTAGAATCGGGAATGACGGAATGAAGCATATTTGCAGTAAAGCAGCCGATATACGCGCCTGCGCACATAAAGCCCGCGTGACCCAGTGAAAGCTCACCCAAAAAGCCAACGACCAGATTCAAGGATACTGCAAGGATTATACTGTACGCGATCTGGGTAAGCATAAGTGCGGTAGAGCCCTTTACGCTGCCGGTAAATGCAATGATGGAAAATGGAACTGCCAGAGCGAGAATGAGGATATAATTTATCCAATGCTTAAGCTTGAATTTTTTCATTTTATACCTTCTCCCTTCTGGTCTTACCCATAAGTCCCGTAGGACGGACCATAAGAATGAGCACCAGCAGACCGAACTCGATTGCTGTGGTATAAGGAGACAAAGCGGGGATACTGGAGCATACCTTCTCGATAACGCCGAGTAAAATTCCGCCTACCATTGCACCGGGGATAGAACCGATACCGCCGATTACCGCCGCAGTAAAGGCTTTTATACCGGGCATTGCACCCAGAGTGGGGCTGACTGCAGGTATCTGCATAAGATAGAACACGGATGCGAATGCCGCCAGCGCAGAGCCGATGGCAAAGGTAAGAGTGATAATGGCGTTTACGTTGATACCCATAAGGGATGCCGCCGCCCTATCCTCGGATACAGCCAGCATTGCCGTGCCTGCCTTGGTCTTATTAATAAACAGAGTAAGCGCCACCATAATGATAACGCACATAGCCAAGGTAACGATGGAAGAAATACTTATGGACACACTCTCTGTTATCTTTATTGCTCCCCAGTTGCCGATAGTAACGGGGCGGGTGCCTGCGCCGTAGATAAGCTGAGCAATACTCTGAAGCAGATAGCTTACGCCGATAGCAGTAATAAGCACCGCCAGAGGGGATGCGCCGCGAAGAGGACGATAAGCCACACGCTCGGTGACGATACCCAGAACGGTACATATAATGATTGCCGCAATAACTGCGGGAATGGGGTGGTTCATAAGGAAAAGCGTTGTGAAAACAGCATATGCACCCACCATTATAATATCGCCGTGAGCGAAGTTAAGCATTTTAGCAATGCCGTATACCATTGTATAGCCCAAGGCGATAAGTGCGTATATACCGCCCAAACACAGGCCGTTGATAAGTGTATTCATAAATACTCCTAAAACAAGAACTCGCAGAAAGGCAAAGCACTTAAAAACTTTGCCCTTCTGCAAAAAATTCCGATAAATAATTATTAATCGCGGTCAACGATAACTACCTGAGCGTCCTTGTTACAAGAACCGTCTGTACCCCAGGTCATATTCTTACCGGTAACGCCGTCATACTTGAAGGAACCGCCGGTGAAAACGGGACGGAGAAGATCTGCCAGATCGGAAGCGGAAATGGTAACGTCGTTAACGCCTGCCTGCTTCATAGCCTCGAAGAGGATCATCATAGCGTCATAACCGTCTGCTGCGAACTGGTTGGGAGCTTCGCCGTACTTCTTCTGGAAAGCGTCAACAAAGGATTTAACCTTTGCATCGGTGCTGTTTACGTCAAAGGGAGTGATGTAGCTTACAACTGCGGTAACGGTGTCATCAAGCTGACCCTTGATGCCGTCAAGACCGTCACAACCGAAAACGGGAACGTTGTACTCAAGCTGAGCTGCCTTCTTGCAAACGAGAGCTGCTTCGGTGTAATAGAAGGGGAGGAAGAGAACGTCGCATTCCTTAGCCTTGATCTCAGAAACCTGAGTGGAGAAGTCCTTGTTGGTCTCCTTGGTGAAGGTGTATACGAAGTAATCGGTATCCTTAGCCTTGCCGAGCTCGGTCATCTTTGCTTCAAAAGCTTCGTAAATACCTGCAGAGTAAGGATCGCTGGTATCATAGATAACGCCGATCTTGGTGTACTGTGCGGTAAGCTTTTCAGCTGCGATGGTACCCTGCTGAGCATCACCAAAGCAAACACGGAAAGCGTTTTCGCCAACAGCGATAACGTTCTCAGCGGATGCGGAGGGAGTCATAAACAGAACGCCGTCGTTGGTAGCTTCTGCACCAAAGGAAGCGCAGGAGCCGGAGGTTACGCTGCCGAGAGAAACCTGCATACCCTTTTCAAAAAGGGAGGTGTAACCGGTAGCAGCCTTATCAGCTGCAGCAACGTCGTCGATCATCTCAAAAGAGAAGAGAACGCCGTTAAGACCGCCGGCTGCGTTGATCTCTTCAAGAGCGATCATAGCACCGCGCTGAACAGCAACGCCGTAAACTGAGTTATCGCCGGTAAGAGGACCGGTAGCGCCGATAACGTAAGTGGTATTGTTTGCGGTATAGTTTGCTTCACTACAAGCGGTAAAGCAAAGCAGGCAGAGAACTGTTGCCAGAACCGCACATGCAATTCTTAATGCTTTTTTCATAAGTAATTTTCCTTTCTGTTTAACAAGCAAAATATGAATGTTAGTCCATTTTATACTTCAAAGTGTGTTTTGTCAACCCTTTTTGAATAAAAAATTAACTTTTCACGGTCCAAAACGCATAAAACTGCAAAAGAAAAGCTGTATTTTGCATAAATAATACCTCGGAAATGCATTTTTGAATAAAAATATACTTCTCGAATTTGTGAAAAATTAAAAAAGGAAAGCCTAAAAAGACAAAAAATTTGTCATAAAAACATTCGGCTGACTATTTACTTTTTCTTCAATATATGTTATTATATGTCCGTATTGAGAATCGCTTTGTTACTGACGGATTTTTGCGAAATTAACGCAAGGGAGCAAGGCGAAATAAAAGCCGACCGTCTGGGCAGCCCGAAGCGTGTTTTTAATAGGCAGAGGACTGCCCTTTTATATTTATTTTTTCGGAGGAAACGTTTTTATGAAAAAAGTTGCCATTATAATGGGAAGCGACAGTGATATGCCCGTAGTATCCAAAGCAGCGGATACTCTTGCCGCTTTGGGAATACCTTATACGATGCGCGTGTTATCGGCACACAGAACGCCGGAGCAGGTGCGTCTTTTTGCTATGGAAGCACGTGATAACGGCTACGGCGTAATGATATGTGCCGCAGGTATGGCGGCTCACCTTGCAGGTGCGGTTGCCGCCGCAACTACTCTGCCCGTTATCGGTATCCCTATCGGCGGAGGAAAGTTCAACGGACTTGACGCACTTCTTTCCACCGTGCAGATGCCTTCCGGAATTCCCGTGGCTACCGTTGCCGTAGACGGTGCGGTAAACGCCGCACTCCTTGCCGCACAGATGATAGCTCTTTCCGATGATGAGCTTGCCGCAAAGCTGGACGCAAAGAGGCTTTCCGACGCGGAAAAGGTACTGGCTAAGGACGCCGCAATTAACAACTGATATTAAATTTTAGAAACAAGGCAAACAGAGAGGTAAACGTTTATGGGAGGATTTTTCGGCGCCGCCTGCAAGCACGACGCGATTGAAGACGTATTCTTCGGCACGGATTATCATTCACATCTTGGTACGCGCCGCGGAGGTATGGCGGCATACGACCCCGTTAAGGGCTTACAGAGAGATATTCACAATATCGAGAACTCGCCCTTCAGAACAAAATTTGAGCATATTTTTGAGGAGATGACGGGCACGTCCGCTATCGGCTGTATAAGCGACAGCGACCCTCAGCCTCTTCTTATACGTTCCGCGCTGGGCAAATTTGCGATCTGCACAGTGGGAATTATAAATAATTCTGACGAGCTTATTGAGCAGTATTTTAACGCCAGCAGCGGTCATTTCAATGCCATGACCGGCGGTGCGGTAAACTCGACCGACCTTGCCGCCGCGCTTATCAGCCGCAAGGGCGGTTTCGTTGAGGGAATAAAATTCCTGCAAAGCATTATTAAGGGAAGCATTTCCCTGCTGATACTTAAGGATGACGGCGGAATTATCGCCGCAAGAGATAAATACGGCAGAACACCTGTGCTGGTAGGAAAAAACGAGGGCGGTTACTGTGTGTCCTTTGAGTCATTCGCTTACCAGAAGCTGGATTATGAGGACGTATGTGAGTTGGGTCCCGGTGAGATAGTTGAAATAACCAAGGACGGAATGACCCGTCTTGCGGAACCGGACGGCGAACTTAAGATATGTGCGTTCCTATGGTCCTATTACGGATACTCATCATCCAACTATGAGGGCAGAAACGTTGAAATAATGCGTTACCGCAACGGCGAGATAATGGCGGAGTACGATAAACAGTGCGGAGTTGCTCAGGACCTTGACTACGTAAGCGGTGTTCCCGATTCGGGCACGCCCCACGCTATCGGTTATGCAAACAAGAGTGTTGTACCCTTTGCACGTCCCTTTATTAAATATACACCTACCTGGCAGAGAAGCTTTACCTCCGCCAAACAGGTTGATAGAAACCGTATTGCAAAAATGAAGCAGATTCCCGTTCCCGGGCTGATACAGGGTAAAAAGCTGTTGTTTGTGGACGATTCCATTGTAAGAGGCACACAGCTTAAGGAAACGGTTGAGTTTCTTTATGACAACGGCGCAAAAGAAGTACATATGCGAAGCGCATGTCCTCCCATAATGTACAACTGCAAGTATCTTAATTTCTCAAGAGCGAAAAACGAGATGGAGCTTATTGCGCGCCGTGTAATTACCGAGCTTGAGGGCGAAAAGGGTCTTGAATTTATAAGTGAATACAGCGACCCGTCTACCGAGCGCGGACAAAAGCTGCGTCGTATTATTTGCGAAAAGTTTAATTTTTCCTCTCTGGAGTTCCAGTCTCTCGACGGTATTGTAAAGGCTATCGGTTTACCCGAATGCAACCTTTGTACCTATTGCTGGACAGGAAAAGAATAGTCACACAAAATAGACCTTTGAAAAACAACTTTACTGAAAAAACAATGATGCCGAAAAAAGGCAAAAAGGAGATAAACTATGCACACACAGTCCAAATCTGACAGCTACGCCGCTGCCGGCGTGGATATTACCGCAGGCTACAAGGCAGTTGAGCTTATGAAAAAGCACGTTGCACGCACCCGTAACGAGGGATGTCTTGATGACGTTGGCGGTTTCGGCGGCTGCTTCGGTCTTAATATTGCGGGAATGGAAGAGCCGGTGCTGGTTTCCGGCACAGACGGCGTGGGAACCAAATTAAAGCTGGCTATTCTCACCGACAAGCACGATACTATCGGTATCGACTGCGTTGCAATGTGCGTTAACGACGTTATCTGCGTCGGCGCAAAGCCCCTTTTCTTCCTTGACTATATCGCTTGCGGCAAAAACGTGCCCGAGCGTATTGCAGAGCTGGTTGCAGGTGTTGCAGAGGGCTGTGTTCAGTCCGGCTGTGCCCTTATCGGCGGTGAAACTGCAGAGCATCCCGGTATGATGCCTGTTGACGAATACGACCTTGCGGGCTTTACCGTAGGCGTTGTTGACAAAAAGAAGATAATAGATAATACCAAAATGAAAGCAGGGGACGTTATTATAGCTCTCCCCTCCACCGGTATTCATTCCAACGGCTTTTCTCTTTGCCGTAAGGTTTTTGATATTGATAACAATAACCCCAACCTTTACGTTCCCCGTGAGGAATTGGGAGGAAAAACGGTAGCGGAAGCGCTGCTTGTTCCCACCAAGATATACGTTAAGCCTGTGCTGGCACTCCTTGAGCAGGTTGAGGTAAAGGGTATATCCCATATTACCGGCGGCGGATTTTACGAAAACATTCCCCGTTCCGTGCCTGACGGACTTTGCGCAAACATTGACCGCAGTGCGGTAAAAGTGCTTCCTATCTTTGAAGTTATTGCAAAGGACGGAAATATTCCCGAAAGAGATATGTTCAACACATACAACATGGGCGTCGGTATGAGTATCGTAGTTGCTCCCGAGGACGTTGAGAGATCTATTGAGATACTTAAGGCTCACGGTGAGGACGCTTACGTTATCGGTACCGTTTCCGAGGGAAGCGAAAAGATAGTTATCGCTTAAGGTGGCGGACATGGCAGAAAAGACAAGAATTGCAGTGCTTGTATCCGGCGGCGGAACAAACCTGCAGGCACTTATCGACGCACAGACAAGCGGTGTTTTACACAGCGGTGAGATAGTTGCCGTTATATCCAATAAGCCCGGTGTATACGCACTTACCCGTGCGGAAAACGCCGGAATAAACGGATACGTTGCCAACAAAAAGGAGCTGGGCGAAAAGTTTGAAGCCGAAGTGATAAGAATTATTGAGGAAGTTAAGGCTGATATAATAATTCTTGCAGGCTTTATGTGCATACTCAGCGAGGATTTTACAAAGCGGTTCCCCAACAGAATGATAAACGTACACCCTGCACTTATCCCCTCTTTTTGCGGAAAGGGATATTACGGACTCCGCGTTCACGAGGCGGCGTTGGAAAAGGGTGTTAAGGTTACAGGCGCCACCGTGCATTTTGTAAACGAGGTTTGCGACGGCGGTGAGATAATTGCCCAGAAGGCAGTTGAAGTTAAAGATGACGACACGCCCGAAACGTTACAGCGCCGAGTAATGGAAGATGCGGAGTGGATAATACTTCCCCTTGCGGCGGAAAAGGTTTCCGCACGGATAATGAAACAAAAAGGAGAATAATTAAAATGAGCGTATACCAGTCTTACACCATGAACGAATTGGTTGGCAACAACCCTTATCCCGGCAGAGGAATAATTGTAGGCACAGATGAAAGCGGAAAGTACGCGGTTACCGCATACTTTATTATGGGCAGAAGCGAAAACTCCCGCAACCGTGTTTTTGCGGAGCGTGAGGACGGCGCTATAATCACCAAAGCCTTTGACGAAAGCAAGGTAGAGGACCCTTCCCTTATTATTTACGCCGCATCCAGAGTGTTCGGTAACAAGCTTATAACCACCAACGGCGACCAGACCGACACGGTATACGAGCATCTTACCAAAGGAATGACCTTTGAGCAGGGATTGGAGACTCGCTGCTTTGAGCCCGATGCTCCTAATCTTACCCCCAGAATTTCCGCTATTCAGGATTTTGAAAATGGTTATTCTTATAAAATGAGCATACTTAAATCCGCAGACCCCGAGGGTACTGCCTGCAACAGATACACTTATTCCTATGCGCCTACCGCAGGTCTGGGACACTTTATCCACACCTACAACGGCGATGGAAAGCCTCTCCCCACCTTTACCGGTGAGCCTAAACGAGTAAAGATAAGCGGAGACATAAACGAGTTTGCGCAGGAGGTATGGGATTCTCTTAACAAGGATAATCTTATTTCCCTTTACGTAAGATACACCTGCCTTGCAGACGGTTCTGCAAGACAGTGCATTATAAACAAGAACGGTAACTGATGATGGACAGACACGACAGATACGTCTCCCCTCTCTCCACCCGCTATGCCAGTGATGAGATGCAGTATATCTTTTCGGACAACAACAAGTTCCGTACCTGGCGAAAGCTGTGGATATCTCTTGCAAGGGCTGAGCAGAAATGCGGTCTTAACATAACCGACGAGCAGATAGCTCAGATGGAAGCAAACAAGGACAACGTGGATTATGAAAAAGCCGCAGAGTGGGAGAAAAAGGTGCGTCACGACGTTATGGCGCATATCCACACCTTCGGTGAGCAGTGTCCCGAGGCGGAGCCTATTATCCACCTCGGCGCAACAAGCTGTTACGTAGGTGATAATACCGATATAATTATTCTTAAGCAGGCAAGTGAAGCGGTGCTTAAAAAAGCCGCCGCTGTTATGAAAAATCTGGCTGACTTTGCCGAAAAGTATAAGTCTATGCCCTGCCTTGCATATACCCACCTTCAGCCTGCACAGCTTACCACCGTGGGAAAGCGCGCAACTCTTTGGATGTATGAGCTTTCCATGGATATAAAGGAACTGGAGCACAGAATAAAGGAGCTGAAGATGCTGGGCTCAAAGGGTACCACCGGTACTCAGGCAAGCTTTATGGAGCTTTTCGGAAACGATGAGGAAAAGGTAAAGCAGGTTGAAGAGCTTATCGCCGCAGACTATGGGTTTGACGGCGTGGTGCCCGTTTCGGGACAGACCTATTCCAGAAAGGTGGACGCTTACTTTCTTTCCGCACTTTCCGGCTTTGCGCAGAGTGCATACAAGTTCTCCAACGATATGAGACTGCTTCAGTCCTTTGAGGAAATGGAGGAGCCCTTCGGAAAGAATCAGGTAGGCTCGTCCGCAATGCCTTACAAGCGTAATCCCATGAGATGCGAGCGTATCTCCGCTTTGGCAAGATACGTTATAACCGATTCTCTTAACCCTGCATTTACCGCAGGTACACAGTGGTTTGAGCGCACGCTGGATGATTCCGCAAACAGACGTATCTCCAACGCAGAGGCGTTCCTCGCGGTAGATGCTATTTTGAATATATACATTAACGTAACCTCCGGTATGGTGGTATACGATAAGGTAATAAACCGCAGAGTAATGGAAAAGCTTCCCTTTATGGCCACCGAAAACATTATGATGCGTGCCGTTGAAGCTGGCGGAGACAGACAGGAATTACACGAAAGATTGCGTGTTCATTCCCACGCGGCGGCGGCGCAGGTAAAGCTTGAGGGCAAGGAAAACGACCTTATTAAGCGTATTGCCGCAGACGAAAAGTTCGGTCTTACCGAAGAAGAAATTAACAGCTTGCTTATGCCCGAAAAATATATTGGCAGAAGCGTGCATCAGACAGAAGAATTTATACGTGACGTGGCACAGCCCATTATTGATAAATACTTTGTCGGCGGCGAAAACAGCGACCTTAAAGTTTAAGAAGGAGTAGATATAAATATGAAGGAATTTGCACTTAAATACGGTTGTAACCCCAACCAGAAAAACTCTAAAATATATATGGAAGACGGTTCCGACCTGCCCGTTGAGATTCTTAACGGCAGACCCGGCTACATAAACTTTCTTGACGCATTTAACTCCTGGCAGCTTGTTAAGGAATTGGACGCGGCGCTGAATATGCCTGCCGCTACCTCCTTTAAGCACGTTTCCCCTACCTCTGCCGCTGTGGGCAACCCTCTTTCCGAGGCGCAGAAAAAGGCGTCTTTCGTTGATGATATCGAAGGTCTTGACGAAAGCCCCCTTGCTTGCGCTTATGCAAGAGCAAGAGGTACTGACAGACAGTCCTCCTTCGGTGACTGGATAGCGCTTTCCAGAGAGTGTGATGCTACCACCGCCCTCATTATCAAGCGTGAGGTTTCTGACGGTATTATCGCTCCCGGTTATACCGACGAGGCACTTGAGATACTTAAATCCAAGCGCAAGGGAAGCTATAATATAGTAAAAATAGACCCGAATTACGTGCCTGCAGAAGCAGAAAAGAAGCAGGTTTTCGGTATTACCTTTGAGCAGGGCAGAAATAATCTTAAAATAGACCCCGAATGTCTTAACAATATCGTTACCGACAACAAGACTCTTTCCGACGAGGCAAAGAGAGACCTGGTTATTGCACTTATTACTCTTAAGTACACCCAGTCCAATTCCGTTTGCTATGCTTATGACGGACAGGCTATCGGTGTAGGCGCAGGACAGCAGTCCCGTATTCTTTGCACCCGTCTGGCAGGAAGCAAGGCAGACCTCTGGCATTTGAGACAGCACGAAAAGTGCCTGAATCTCCCCTTTAAGGCTGATATCGGCAGACCTGACAGAGATAACTGCATTGATATTTATCTTTCCGAAAATCCCGACGAAATTCTTGCTGACGGTGAGTGGCAGAAATTCTTTACCGTTTGCCCCGAAGTATTTACCAAGGCAGAGCAGAGAGCTTACCTTGACACTATTACCGGCGTTTCTCTTGGAAGCGATGCGTTCTTCCCCTTCGGCGACAATATTGAGCGCGGCAAGAGAAGCGGTGTTTCCTACGTGGCACAGCCCGGCGGAAGCGTAAGAGACGACCAGGTTATCGAAACCTGCAACAAGTACGGAATGGCGATGTGCTTTACCGGAACGAGACTGTTCCACCACTAAGCGCAGGGAGGAATATATATAATATGAAGGTAATGGTAGTAGGCGGCGGCGGCCGCGAGCATGCCATAATAAAGGCTCTTAAAAAGAGCAACGAAATAACCGAGCTGTACGCCCTTCCCGGTAACGGCGGCATTGCAGAGGATGCGATTTGCGTGAATATCGGTGCGAAGGATCTTGACGGAATTGTAAGCTTTGCCTTGGAAAACAGCATCGACTACGCTGTTGTTGCGCCCGATGACCCTTTGGTTATGGGCGCGTGCGACAGACTTCGTGAAAAGGGTATTCCTTGCTTCGGTCCCTCCAAGGCGGCGGCGCAGATAGAGGGAAGCAAGGTGTTTTCCAAGAATCTTATGAACAAATACGGAATTCCCACCGCCAAGGCAGAATGCTTTTATGATGCGGACAAGGCGCTGGAATACGTTTCCTCCTGCCCTATCCCCACGGTTATAAAGGCAGACGGTCTGGCGCTGGGCAAAGGTGTTGTTATTGCCGAGACCAGAGAGGAAGCGGAGGAAGCGGTAAGATCCATGATGCTGGACAACCGCTTCGGCGATAGCGGCAAGAATATTATTATTGAAGAATTCCTTACGGGACCCGAGGTTTCGGTCCTTGCCTTTACAGACGGAAACACCGTTGTTCCTATGGTATCCTCTATGGACCACAAGAGAGCACTGGATAACGATGAGGGACTTAACACCGGCGGTATGGGCACCGTTGCACCCAACCCCTATTATACCGAGGAAATGGCAGACAGATGTATGCAGGAGATATTCCTGCCCACCATTAACGCTATGAATAAGGAAGGCTGTCCCTTCAGCGGATGCTTGTACTTCGGTCTTATGCTTACCCCTAACGGCCCCAAGGTTATTGAATATAACTGCCGTTTCGGCGACCCCGAGACTCAGGTAGTCCTTCCCCTGCTGGAAAGCGATCTGTTTACGGTAATGCGCGCGGTAAGCGACGGGGTTTTAAGTGAATGCGAAGTAAAATTTGCTTCCAAGCACGCCTGCTGTGTTATTCAGGCGTCTGAGGGATATCCCGGAAAATATGCAAGCGGCTTTGAAATAAAGCAAACGGGAAGCATTGACGGCGAGGTTTATTACGCAGGTGCAAAAACAGTTGACGGAAAATTGGTTTCCGCAGGCGGAAGAGTGCTTGGCGTTACCTGCATCGGCGATACGTTGGAGGAAGCTATAAGCAAATCCTATGCCGCAACCAAAAATATAGGCTTTGAGAACGCTTATTACCGCAAGGATATAGGCGCAAGAGCGATGAAAGCGAAGGTCTGATAAATGGTATACAGATTATTTGTTGAGAAAAAAGAAGGTCTTACCCTTGAAGCAGATGCTTTGAAGGCTGATATCAACGGTCTTTTGGGTATTGAGGGCGTTACCGAGGTAAGACTGCTTAACCGCTATGATGCGGAAAATATAACCGAGGAGAATTTCAAAAAGGCGGTTTCCGCCGTATTTTCCGAGCCCCAACTTGATAACGTGACATACGAGTTCCCTTATACCGATGCAGACACGGTTTTTGCATCCGAGTATCTGCCGGGACAGTTTGATATGCGCGCAGACAGTGCTGCACAATGTATTCAGCTTATGTCCTATTGCGAAAAGCCGCTTATACGCAGTGCAAAGGTATACGCTATTTACGGTAAAATTACCGAAAGCCAGAAAAACGAGATTATAAAATACGTTATCAACCCTGTGGAAAGCCGCGTTGCTTGTATGGATAAGCCTGAGACGCTGGTTACCGAATATGATATTCCCACCACTGTACCCGTACTGAACGGATTTATAACCATGTCTGACGAGGAGGCTGTTAAGCTGGTTGGCGAATACGGTCTTGCTATGGACGGCGACGACGTTATCTTCTGCCGAAACTATTTCCGCAGTGAGGGAAAAGACCCCACTCTGACAGAGCTTCGCGTAATAGATACCTATTGGTCCGACCATTGCAGACACACTACCTTCCTTACCGAGATAGACTCCGTAAAGACAGACGATCCTATTATCCTTGCGTCATACGAGGATTACAAAAACACCAGAAAAGAGCTTAACAGAGTAAAGCCCGAAACTCTTATGGATATTGGCACCATCGGTGCAAGATATCTTAAGGCAAAGGGTCTGCTTACCAAGATGGACGAAAGCGAAGAGATTAACGCCTGCACCGTAAAGATTGTTGTTGAGACCGAAAAGGGCAATGAAGACTGGCTGCTTCTCTTTAAGAACGAAACACACAACCATCCTACCGAGATCGAGCCCTTCGGCGGCGCGGCTACCTGTATCGGCGGTGCTATCCGTGACCCTCTGTCCGGACGCTCTTACGTTTACGCCGCAATGCGTGTTACCGGTGCGGCTGACCCTACCAAGCCTCTTAACGAGACTTTGCCCGGCAAGCTTCCCCAGAGAAAGATAGTTACCACTGCGGCTGCAGGCTATTCCTCTTACGGTAACCAGATAGGTCTTGCCACCGGTCAGGTAGACGAGATATATCACCCCGGTTACGTTGCAAAGCGTATGGAGATCGGTGCGGTTTTAGGTGCCGCTCCTGCTGAAAACGTACGCAGAGAGTGTCCTGCTCCCGGCGACAAGGTAATACTTATCGGCGGAAGAACGGGACGTGACGGATGCGGCGGTGCAACCGGCTCCTCCAAGTCCCACACTACCCAGTCTCTTACCGCTTGCGGTGCAGAGGTACAGAAGGGTAACGCACCCGAGGAAAGAAAACTGCAGCGTTTGTTCCGCAACAAGCAGGCTGCTCTTATGATAAAGAGATGTAACGACTTCGGCGCAGGCGGTGTTTCCGTTGCTGTTGGCGAGCTTGCGGCAGGTCTTAAGATCAATCTTAACGCAGTACCCAAAAAATACGAGGGTCTTGACGGAACCGAGCTTGCTATATCCGAATCTCAGGAGAGAATGGCTGTAGTTGTTGCCGCAGAGGACGTTCAGGCATTCTGTGCCCTGGCAGACAAGGAAAACCTTGAAGCTACCGTTATTGCAGAGGTTACCGAAGAGCCCCGTCTGCGTATGGAATGGAACGGAGTTACCACCGTTGACCTTTCCAGAGAGTTTCTTGATTCCAACGGCGCGGCAAAGCATATTACAATTTCTCCCGCACCTGCGGTTTGTGAATACTGCAAGGAGCTTCCCGCAGGCAGCTTTGAAGAAAATATACTTTCCGTTGCTACCGACCTTAATATATGCTCAAAGCGCGGTCTTTCCGAGCGTTTTGACTCCACCATCGGCACCGGCGCGGTTCTTATGCCCTTCGGCGGCAAGAACCAGCTCACTCCTCCTCAGGCGATGGTAACCCTTATTCCCCTTGAGCACGGCAGAACTGACAGCTGTTCCTATATGGCATACGGCTATAATCCTTATATAAGCGAGATAAGCCCTTACCACGGCGCATATCTTGCAGTTACCGAATCCGTGGCAAAGCTTATTGCTACCGGCGCATCCTTCAAGGACGTATATCTTACCTTCCAGGAATATTTTGAAAAGCCTCTTAAGGACCCTGCACGTTGGGGCAAGCCCTTCTCCGCACTTCTCGGCGCACTCCGCGCACAGAAGGAATTGAAGATCGCTTCCATCGGCGGTAAGGACTCTATGTCCGGCTCCTTTGAGAATATTAACGTTCCTCCCACGCTGGTTTCTTTTGCTGTTACCGACGGCAAGGCAAGTGAGACTGTATCCCCCGAATTCAAGGGCGCGGGACACAGAATAGTCCACCTCGTACCTCCTTACGGTAAGGACAAGCTTCCCGTAGGAGAGGATATGGTAAATCTGTTTAATATGGTTACCGACCTTATAAGAAGCGGAAAGGCGCTTTCCGTTTGGACACCCACTTCCGGCGGTGCTATGGAGGCAATTATCAAAATGTCCGCAGGTAACGGCATCGGCGTAGACATTGCAGACAGCTATCCCGATTCTCTCCTTTACGGCTATTCCTACGGCTCCTTTATTATCGAGCTTGCCGATGATGCAGAGGATATGTTCGTTCTTTTGGGTCATACCAATGATACAAACACCTTCTCCCGCGGCGGCGAAAAGGTTTGCCTTAACAAGGTTATTAACGCTTGGGAAGATAAGCTTGAAGGCGTTTACTCCTGCAATATAAAGCAGGGCGGAAAGGATATTCCCGCTTTCAGCTTTGAAGCAGAGAGCAGAGTTGCTCCTCACGTTGCAACCGTTAAGCCCAAGGCTCTTATACCCGTATTCCCCGGCACCAACTGCGAATATGATACCGCCCGTGCCCTTGAGGACGCAGGCGCTGTACCCGAAATATTCGTTATAAACAACCTTACCGGTAAAGGCGTTGAGAGAAGTGCAGAAAAGTTTGCTTCCCTCATTGACGAAAGCCAGATAATCTTTGTTCCCGGCGGATTCTCCGGCGGTGACGAGCCCGATGGCTCCGGTAAATTCATTACCGCATTCTTCCGCGGCGAGAACGTTAAGCAAGCTGTAAACCGTCTGCTTAGCGAGCGTGACGGTCTTATGTGCGGTATATGTAACGGCTTCCAGGCACTTATAAAATTGGGTCTGCTTCCCTACGGCGAAATAAGAGACCCCGATGAAAAGGCGCCTACACTTACCTTTAACACCATTTCCCGCCACCAGTCCAGACTGGTTAAGACCAGAGTTTGCTCCAACAAGTCTCCCTGGCTTGCGGAAACTCAGGTCGGCGAGGTTTATACAGTACCCATTTCCCACGGCGAAGGCAGATTCTTTGCAGATGAAAAGACTATTCTTGACCTTGCCGCCGCAGGACAGATCGCAACCCAGTACGTTGATGAAAGCGGCGTACCCACAGCGGATATCCGCTTTAACCCCAACAACAGCGCATTCGCTATTGAAGGTATTACCTCTCCCGACGGACGTGTCCTCGGTAAGATGGGACATTCCGAGCGTGTTTCCGGTAACCTTTACCGCAACGTACCCGGCGTATACGACATGGGTCTGTTCAGATCCGCAGTTAAATATTTCAAAAAATAAAGGAGCAGGACAGTATGCTGACAGACATCGAAATAGCCCAATCCGTTAAACTGCGCCATATCGGTGAAATCGCCGAAAAGGCAGGCATCCCCGAAGAATATCTGGAATTGTATGGACGGAACAAGGCGAAAATTGACCTTTCTCTGCTTAAAGATTCCCCCCGTGAAAACGGCAAGCTTATCCTTGTTACGGCAATGACTCCCACTCCCGCAGGAGAAGGCAAGACAACCACTACTATCGGTCTTGCCGACGGACTTGCACGTATCGGCAAAAACGTAATGGTTGCTCTCCGTGAGCCGTCTCTGGGCCCCGTTTTCGGCGTAAAGGGCGGAGCCGCAGGCGGCGGATGGGCGCAGGTAGTGCCTATGGAAGATATAAACCTCCATTTTACGGGAGATTTCCACGCTATCGGCGCGGCAAACAACCTTCTTGCCGCTATGCTGGATAATCACATTTATCAGGGCAATTCACTTAATATCGACCCTCGCCGTATCACGTGGCACCGCTGTGTTGATATGAACGACAGACAGCTCAGATTCGTAACAGACGGTCTGGGCGGCAGAGTTAACGGCGTTCCCAGAGAGGACAGCTACGATATTACCGTTGCTTCCGAAATAATGGCAGTTCTATGCCTTGCAAGCAGTATTACCGACCTGAAGGAAAGAATTTCCCGAATAGTTGTGGGCTATACCTACAACGACGAGCCGGTTACCGCAGGCGACCTTAAGGCGGCAGGCGCAATGACCGCGCTCCTTAAGGACGCATTAAAGCCCAATCTTGTTCAGACGCTTGAGGGCACTCCCGCAATAGTTCACGGCGGTCCCTTTGCAAATATCGCACACGGCTGTAACTCTGTAACCGCCACAAAAATGGCGATGAAGCTGGGTGATTACGCTGTTACCGAAGCAGGCTTCGGCGCTGACTTGGGCGCAGAAAAGTTCCTTGATATCAAGTGCCGTGCGGCAGGTCTTAAGCCTGATGCGGTGGTTATCGTGGCAACGGTACGCGCACTCAAGATGCACGGCGGCAAGGCAAAGACCGAGCTTAATACCGAGGATCTGGACGCGCTGGGCAAGGGTCTTCCCAACCTGCTCCGCCACGTTTCCAACATTAAAAACGTGTACGGTCTTCCCGCAGTTGTTGCGGTCAACCGCTTCCCCACCGATACCGACAACGAAATTGACCTTGTTATAGAAAAATGCAAGGAGCTTGGCGTTAACACCGTGCTCTCCACCGTTTGGGCAGAGGGCGGCAAGGGCGGTATCGCGCTGGCAGAGGAAGTTGTACGCCTGTGCGAAGAGGAAAATAACTTTACCTTCAGCTATGAATCCGACCTTTCTATTGAAGAAAAAATA
This sequence comes from Eubacteriales bacterium, assembly GCA_045595785.1. Lineage (GTDB taxonomy): Bacteria > Bacillota > Clostridia > Oscillospirales > CAG-382 > SFLA01. Next base: position 29,061 of record JAZOBE010000045.1, on the reverse strand, counting down.
GAAGCTGTTGCAAAGAAGGTTTACGGCGGTGACGGAATAAATATTCTTCCTGCCGCAAAAAAACAGATTTCTCGTCTTACCGAGCTTGGCTACGGTTCACTTCCCGTTTGTATTGCAAAAACACAGTACAGCTTTTCCGATGACCCCACAAAATTGGGCGCACCCGAAAACTTTGTAATAACCGTAAAGAACGTCCGCGTTTCCGCAGGCGCAGGCTTTATAGTAGTGCTTACCGGTGATATTATGACTATGCCGGGGCTTCCCAAGGTTCCTGCCGCAGAGAAGATCGACGTGGATGAAAACGGAAAAATTTCCGGTCTTTTCTAAAAAATTACAACATTCAAATTAACCGCACCGAAGAATATCGGTGCGGTTTTTGCTTTCGGTTTCATTTTGAATAGATAGATATGGTATTGCAGATACTACGTTATGATAAAGTATTATGGAAGAGGTATTTTACAAATGAAAAGACAAATAACCGAAAAAAGACTGTCTTCTTTCAAAAACAGTCTTTGGGAAAACGAAAAAAGCCAAAATACCATAGATAAATATATGCGGGATATACGTTTTTTTTTGCAATATTCTCAGCAGGAAAAGATATAACCAAAAATATGCGCCAAAATAAGACCAATGTAAAATATTTCTTAGCATTGGTCTGTTTTTTACGCGTAAAAACGCCCGAAAACCGTATTTTAGGTGCGCTTCATTATTGACATTTTATTAATTGTGTGTTAAATTATAAAAGTAACATGGGGTGTTATCACATAATGCCGATTATGTGATAATTACTCAAGCTAACAGTATAAAAATACAGCAAGTGAGGTTAATAAATGGTGGAGCAAAAAAACAACAAGCCCGAGAGCAATACCAAGAATAAAATACTTACCATAGTAGGCACGGTTCTTTGCATAATCCTTGTGCCGATACTTATTGTAAACTGTACACTTATTGTCAAGAGCTATCTTAATTCGGAGGAGGTGCCCACCTTCGGCGGGTTCTGCCCCATGATAGTACTTACCGACTCTATGAACTCTCCTGACGAGGCGCCTAAGATAAGCAAGGGCGACCTTATAATTTGTAAAGAGACAAATGCGGAGAGTATTGTTGTTGGAGACGTTATTTCCTTCTTTGACCCCGAGGGCAACGGGACAAGCGTTGTAACCCATAAGGTTATTGAGATTATTAACGAGGACGGAGCTTTGTCCTTCCGTACAAAGGGTACTAACAACAACACGGCAGACGCTACCCCCGTTCCTGCCGAGAATCTTGTTGGTGTATATCAATTCAGAATTCCTTTTGCGGGTCACGTTGCAATTTTCCTGCAGACAACACCCGGTCTTATAGTTTGCATCGTTCTTCCCATAATTCTGTTCGTTGCTTATGAGATACTGCGCAGCAGAAAATTTGCTAAAGCTAAACAGGCTGATACAGACGCACTTCTTAAAGAGCTTGAGGAGCTTCGTCGTATTAAGGCAGAAAAAGAAGACACACAAGCAGAGCAAGAAAAAGACAAAACCGAAAAGGAACAATAATCCACGGCATTCTATCCACCGGACGCCACGGCCGGGGATTGAATATATAACCGGGCGTAATGCCCAAAGGGCTTAAAGCCCGGTAAACAAATCTTTCCCCGGTTCATTAAAAGTGGGGGATGGAAAATACTTGTAAAGGAGAAAATTTTACTTATGAAAAAGAATGTTATGATGCGCGTTGCATCTGTTCTGCTCATCGCTGTTATGATGACTACTTGCGCTATCAGCGGCACCTTCGCGAAGTATGTTACCAGCGAAACTGGTTCCGATACTGCAAGAGTTGCTAAGTGGGGCGTAACAGTTACTGCTCCCGGTAAAGCCTTCAGCAAAGCTTATAAGGATTTGAAAGAAGATAACGCAGCATTGCAGACTGTTGTTTCTACCACTGACAATGTAGTTGCTCCCGGCACTGAAGGAACCTTATCTATGTTCCAAGTAGCCGGATCTCCTGAAGTTGATGTTCGCGTTTCTTATAATGCTACTATCGACTTTGGAACCAATTGGACTTCAGGCGGATTCTATTGTCCTATCGTTGTTACCGTTGTATACAATGGAAATACCGAAGTATTTACTGCAGAAGGCAAAACTGTTACAGAATTTGAAGAAGCTATCGAAAACTTCATCAATACCAACTGTGCTGTAGTTTATGATGCAGGCACCAATTTGAACACCGTTAACGATGATTTGACTGTTTCTTGGAAATGGTTCTTTGAAAGCACCACTCCCGGCAACCCTCTTAGCTCATATCAGACCGATGATAAGGATTCTGACTTAGGCGATCTTACAGCAGATCTCATTCCTGACAACGATCCCGAAATCACGTTCACAATCAAGTGTACCGTTACCCAGGTTGACTAATTTACTTTATATTTAACGTATAACAAGTAAATACCGTTTTTCATTCACGGCGCAACGTGGCTGCGCCGTGAATGAAAACAAAACAAGAATTACAAATTAAGAATTAAAAAAACAAAAATCTTTTAATTCTTAATTTTTGATTTTTGATTTTTTACTGCTTCGGAAAGGAGGCGCAATATGAACAACTATGAAAGTTTGAAGAAAAAGAGCGCAGGCACGCTTAGTGTCATTATTGCGTTTCTGTTAATACTGGAGCTGTTATCCATGGTGATGCTGTTCAGCCGTCTGGTGGGATTTGCGCCCAAGATGAGCGAAAACGTGTTCTCGCTTACCGAAAGCGGAGAAAACACTACGGTGCGCATGGGCAAGATGCAGGAGGACGGCAGTATTGTTTTTGACAACACGGAAGCAAATCTGCCCAAGGCAAGCATGCTTATGGCGAATATAGGAAGATTCGTTATGCCTGCAAACGTAAGCGGAAGCAAGGGACAGGTGCCCGGTTACTCGATTTACGATGAGGACACCGTATGGGAAGCCAACACCAACGTTGAGATATTCAAGTTTTCATACGAAAACGGTGAGGGAATGGTTACCGTACAGGGAAACGGGGACGACAAGGTGATTGCACCCGGTACTCAGAACGATTATTCGTTTACACTTGAGAATTCGGGAAGCGTTGCTTTGGATTATGAAATGGAGATGGAAGCGTATTTTTCCAACGATGAATACGCTATACCCGTAACAGTACGCCTTACCCAAAAAAACGGCGGATACCTGCTTGGCGGTGACGACAAGCGAGAGGACGTCCTTGCACTTAACAACGTACACACCGAAGCTACTCTGGGCGCAGGCAGATATGCCACCTATACCCTTGATTGGGAATGGGCGTTTGAGGGAGACGATGAGTACGATACTCTGCTGGGTAATCTTGCGGCTGAGGGAGAAGATTTGTCTCTTACAATAGTTATACGCACTATCGCGACCCAAAGCGCAGACCCCGAGTGCAGTGACGGTGAAGACACACCTGAGCTGGGTGACGACGGATCGTTTATCTGGTGGTTTATACTTGCGCTGCTTGCACTTGTAGGTATGGCTGTAGTGCTTAAGACCAAAAAGAAACAGGCTGTATTAATATATAATGAAGAAGACGAACAAGAAAACAGTTAATATGATAATACGCGGTGTGGTTATTCTGATCGCAAGCGTATTCATAGGCATACAGTTTTACAACTGGAACGCGCGCAACGTTGCAGGCGACAATATGCCGATGCCGTTTGGATTCGGTGTGTCGGTAGTGCTTTCCGGCAGTATGGAGCCTGCGTTAAGCGTTGACGACGTGCTCGTGGTTAAAAGCCAAAAAGAATATTTTGTTGATGATATGGTGGTTTTTAATGACCACGGCACACTTGTGGTGCATAGAATAATCAGTATCGTTGACGGAGAGATAACCACCAAGGGCGATGCAAACGATTCCGCTGACGAAGCGATAACCGCCGAGGTGATAAAGGGCAAGGTCGTTAAGGTGATCCCCTCTGCGGGAAAGCTGCTTAACACAGTAAGATCACCCATCGTTGTCATATTGGTGTTGGGCGCGGCAATACTGCTGATGGAGCTTTCGTTCAAGAAAGAAAAGAAGGATTCCGAGGCAGACCTTGAGCCTATAAAAGAAGAAATACGCCGTCTCCTTGCCGAGCAGGAGGCTGCAAAGCAAAACGGCGAAAACAAGGAATAAAACAAAAACGGAAAGGAAGGCGCACAATGAAGAATAAAGGCAGATTTTCATCGGGTCAGATAATGATATTCATTGCAGGCGCGCTTTTCTGTCTTATGCTTTTGTCTGTATCACTTATGTCGGGACTGTATGCAAAGTTTATTTCAAACGGGCAAGGGTCTGACGATGCAAGAGTCGCAACGTTTAACGTAACCACAACGATAGATAACGTTACCGCAAGCTTTACTAATACCACAAAAAGCGGAAACGAAAAAACGCTTTCCGTGACAAACGCTTCCGAGGTTGCGGTGCGGTGTGATCTGGTGCTTACCTTTGAAACCCCCGTACCCGATTATATTTCGATTACTGTCGGCGACACCACGATAAGCGGAAATAATACCAATAACGTTATAACCTTTGAGAACGTGTTTTCACTTGCACCCAACGGCAGCACCAAAAACACGACCATAATATTTAATATGGATCTTGATAAATTCACCGACAGCGCGACCACGGAAAGTGTTACCGCAAATCTTTCCTTCGACGGCGTTGTTAACTGCGTGCAGATTGACTAAACTATAAAAAAAGGAGGCGATACCGAAAATGAAAATAAACCGCAAAGTGCAAAAAGTATGTATAATTTCGATGTTTTTGGTGTCGCTTATACTTGCCGCCGCTGGAATCGGTGCGGTATATGCAAAATACGTTAAAAAGACAGAATTTAAGGGTAACGTAACCGTTCAGGCAGACCTTGTGGACACGTTTGAGCTGTTTGAGCACGTTGCGGAGCGCACAACTCTGGGTGATTATTCACTTGGTGCAACCGAGGTTTCCGGCAACGAATACGTACTTATGCCCGGTGTGGATATCAAAAAAGACCCGCAAATAAGAATTACCGGAAAGACCGACGTACCTGCATATCTGTATATCGAGGTAGTGGATAATATGCCCGACACGGTTATATATTCCATTGAGAGCTGTTGGTCTGTTGTAGCAGACGTTACGGGACCCAACGGCGGAATTATTTACGTGTATACGTCTGAGCTGACCACGAATATGACTATAGATATCATCGTGGACAATGTTCTTACCGTGAGAGATACACTCGTTCACCCCGACGGAAAAACGTATTCGCTGGTTTTCTATGCTTATATGGCACAAAAAAACGGTGAAGCAACTGCAAAAACTGTATTCACCTCTAATTTTTTGCCTTGATTTATACGTTTCCCCACACTCTACAGAAAGGAAGGTTATGTAAATGATACGTTTTAACCGGAAAAAAGCAAAAAGATTTATCATTTCCCGCGCTTTGCCTATGTTTCTTGCCGCCGTTATGCTGTTTACCTCCGCGCCGATGACCGGAATTTCAGTAGGCGAGGGCGATAGCGCAGGGGAAGATACATATATAAGCAACACTCCCCTTAAATACGATTACGATACACTTAAAATAACAAAAGACGGCGATGAGGTTTCCGAGCTGGAGATATATTCCCACGAGAAAATCGAGGTTTCCGGCGCCGGTCTTAACGAAAATGCCAAATATCAATGGCAGATAAAGCATCCCGAGAAGAATAATCTTTGGGTGGATATTTATGACGCTACCGAGGATAATATCGGTGTTTCCGTTGCGCTTATTAATAATATGATGGCAGAGGACGGCACAGCAAAGCTGCGCCTGCGCGCTTATACCGAGGATTATGCGTACCTTTCCAACGCACTTACGGTCAAGCTCGTCGAGGAAGAGTCTGACAATACCCCTACCCTCTCTGTCAATACTGTAACCGCACCCTCTGCAATGGCAGGCGGTGATGAATACGTTACAGTTACAATTGAATACATACAGTACGATTTCAAGCGCGACGCATACGGTAATCTGGAAAAAGATGGCTCAGGCAATCTTATTCTTGATAACGGTAAACAGGCGTTTTCTGCTTATGTTGCAACACTTATAAACGGAAACCCGCTTAAAACTACTGTAAAGTTCCCTACCATTGTCGGTTATGACTCTTTTTGGCAAGATGAAGCTACCGCTTCCACCTCGTATACATTCAATGAAGATTCTGTAACTCAAAATTATGTATACAAAGTGTCATATAAGCCCAAGCTGGTTAATTATTCTATAAGATACTATCTGCAGAATATTTACGATGACCAGTATACCGAAAAGGCAAGCGAAACCGGATTGTGGGGATATACAGGTGCAGAGCCCGAAGACATTAAACTGAACAGAAAATTTGAAGGTTTTACTTCTCTGTACCACGAACCCGATACCATTGCGGCAGACGGCTCCACTGTTTTTGAGGTTTATTACGAGAGAAACTATTACCTTATGGAGTTTGACTGTAACGGCGGTTACGGCACAGAAACTCTTTACGTGCGATATGAATCGTATATTGTAATACCCGACCCTGTTAGAACTGGCTATGTATTCAAAGGTTGGGATCTTGTAAAAAGCGAAAACCCCTCTGATCCCGTTGCGTCCGGCGACTCATCGGTAGATGCTGTTGAAGTCACAATGCCTGCATATAACTCTGCGTACAGAGCAATTTGGGATATTGCGAAAACTAAATTTACCGTTGTTTACTGGATAGATAACGGAGACGGAACAAAAACTTATATCGGAAGCCGTCCTGTTGACGAAGAATCTGCGCAAAAGGTGTCCGGTAGCGACGATCTCACTGCTGACCTTAATATATGCGGAAAAGAAGCGCATACACACACAAGCTGCACCTTCCTTTGCGGAAAAACTGAGCATACACACGGAGAAGATTGCTGTATTGTGCACGTGCATACTGATACCTGCTTTAGCAACTGTATTCATACGACTCATGGTGTGGACTGTTACACTTTCTCCGGCGGTACCGTTGATACAACTAGTCCCAATAATGGTAACTATCTCTCTTATTATGACACGTACGGCGCTCTAAGTGTATATAGAACACGCTACGGCTATACCTATTATTATGTACGAATTAACGAATCGTATTATCAAATTACTCCCGACGATGGCATCAACAATTTCAGTTCAACATTAAATTGTAGCCACACGCACGAAAACCAATGTTATTCATGTGCATATCCCGGAACTTCCCATACTCACGGTGACGGAAACTGCGTTTATTGTTCTGCAGACGAACATACTCATGCAGAAAAATGCTATAGTTGCGGAAAGGTCGCACATACGCATTCTGCTAGCTGCAAGAATACCAACGCACCTTATATGGAATTTGTCAAAGCGGACCAGAACGTTACCGTTGAAGGTGACGGTTCCACAATTGTAAACGTATATTATCAATACAAAACATACACGTTTAAATTTTACTACGCGAAGGAAGAAAACGGAAAGTTTTATATACCCGGCGGCAGTACTTGGGCGTTCGCCGGAAGCTCTAATAACATAACAACACAGCTTTCCGATGTAAGCGGAATATGGGGCCAAGTAGACTCAAAGCCTACATTAAATACAGACGCATTTCAATCCGAAACATATGAACAGTATACCATTAACGGCACAAAAGGTAAATATTATTACATCTCTCTTTCTGCAAAATACAATGAAGATATCAGCCAAAAATGGCCCGCTAACCCTTTTAACAGTGTAAAAACGGCATCTACTTTTGACTATGGTGATTACGCCTATTTCAGTGCTTGGAACGTTGATGCAAACACGTGGTATGATCTTGAATACGAAAACAAAACCTTGAAAGGTAATTATCAGCGTTTAGATTATAAGCTGCTGATTGACGAAGATACTACCACGCTTAATTATCTTGCGTTCTGGGAAAACGGAAAAGACGGCGTAGGGTGGAATGCGCCGCACAAATGGATATATAATATTCATATTCCTGACACAAATGGTGATTTTGCAAGCGAATATAACGGTGTGCGTTATGACTTGTATGGTACATACACAATATATGATGACAATACAGCTACCTCCACCAAGCCTTATTGCGGACAAACCCCTACTGCACTGGAAGGCTATGAGCTATTAACCCACACAGTAAAAGTGGTAGAAGAATACGATACTACCAATGACCTTTTTACCTATCAGATAGACTTCTATTATAAAGCCAACGGTCCTTATAGTTTTTCTCTTTACAGCTATAATGCTATAATGGGAGGTAAAGGAAACGGCAGCGCGCCCTTTGGTATGAAATTAAACGAACATGAGATTTCCGCAACGGATATGCAAAATAATTATTATCCCGAAGGAATTGAACCCGGCGCATACGTTTTCGGCGGTTGGTATACCACACCCGATTGTATTGACGGAACAGAAGTTGATTGGGATACGTTAACTATGCCGAACGGCGACCTTACTGTTTATGCAAAGTGGACACCTATTGAAAGAACCGTTACGTTCTATTCTGCTTTTTCTGATATACAGAAAGACAAAGATGATACAAGCAGCAAAGTATATTACTTTATGCAAGCAACCGGTGTGCCGCACGGAACCCCGCTTGGCTCCGCATATCTGAATACTCCGGAATTTCCTACTGATCTTGACACAGCGATAAACGGCGGAGATCTTGCTGCTGAATATGATTTTGTCGGTTGGTTCTATATGGACGAAAGCAACAAAAAACGTTTTGCACCCGACAGTATGGACGTTACCCGCGACCTTGTTCTTTTTGCCGAATGGCAAACTGCTATCGATACCACGTATGTGATCAATTACGTTCTCGGCGCAGACGTTGCGGCACACAACACGGTAACGGGCACCCAAGCATACCCCAAAGATACGGTAATAAGTGACCGGATAACTGCCCACGCAACAGTAGGACAAACTAAAACTTTTGAGGCAATGTCGGGAAAGAATTTATATACGGACTTCCAAAAAAAGTTTTTCCCGACAGTAAATTCCCACTCCATTCTTATGGACAGGGTGCCTTCTAACAATACATATACATTTGAATATATGTATGATGATAAGGTTTATTATAAAATACAATATCTTGAGCAGGGTACCAACAAGGAGCTGCATTCGCCTGATATCTTCGATTCGGACGAAGCGATAATCTCGAAAAAGTTTAAGCCGATACAGGATTATCTGCCGACAGCATACTATATTACCCGTACTTTGCAGTATGATGCAAATGCAACTGAGCCTATTGAAGCAAACGTATTTACGTTCTATTATGTAAAGGATAACAAGCATGCCCTTTATTCAATAGAATATTATTGGGAAAACGTGGATTCTACAGATTCCGGCAATTTGAGCAATTATACATTGCGTGAATCTATCATCGGAACCGGCAATTTGAACGATCCTATTGAAATTGAAGTAAAAGATGACAGGTATACCGGCTTTGGATTCCAACGTTGTACCGTAGTTAATTACGTGGAGAACGGTGATGAGTGGACTCCAACATATACTAATTACGATACAATACCTGCCTCCGGTAAGATTACCGGTACAATTACTATGCACGGCTTGGAAATAAAAATTTATTACAAGCGTAATCTAATGCCGTATACCATACAATACGTTGAATACGGCGGCGATAGTTTGTATACTCAAAATTTCACTGACCCCTCACAGCTACGCAAGTTCGGCACAACTGTTACTTACACAGCACCGGCAACACACGTTCACGATGGACTTACGTATTATTTCTATGCAACAGCAGACAAGCCGCAAACGCAATCTTTTGAAATACGTGCTGTAGAGGCTGAAAACGTAATTACTTTTTACTATAAGCTAAAGCAGTATACAATTAATTACGTTGCTTATTGTCCCATACCGGGCGCTGTGCAGTTTGGTATTGTTTCACCTAATATGAATATTGGTGAGCGAACTACCGATATAACAGGTTCAAGTGCATCTGCGTTGAGCGGATATAAATTCGTTGGATGGCGAGATGATGCCGGAAATCAAGTTTCAACAAATGCGCTTTGGAATCCCGGTTCATTCGAGCGCGATGCATCTGATAAGAATCCCGGTGACGGCATCATTACGTATTATGCGTATTTCATGCCCGTAAGCAGTTCGCTGGTAATTAACAAGACTGTTGATGTAACCACAACCGATACTTTCCTTTTCCATATTCAGGGAAGCGGAAAATTCTCATACGTTGATATGATCGTTTCGATACAGGGAAGCGGTTCTGTTACCATTAACGAAATACCGCAAGGCGAGTATACCATCACCGAGTTTACAGGTTGGTCTTGGGAATACGATTGCACTTCCGCCAGTGCATATACAATCACTATAGGAAGCGCGGCAGCCAGTGTAACCTTCACCAACAAATCCAACCCGTCCAACTGGTTGAACGGTGAAGCTGTAAACGAAAACCAATTTGAAATCAACGATTAACAAACTACGAAAAGGAGGCAAACACAATGAAAATAGCACACACCAAGCAGCGGAACGTAATAATCGTTCTGGCGGCGATGATGTTGGTGGCGGTAATAACCGCGGGCAGCGTGTTTGCCTACCTTAAGACCACGGCGACGGATAGTGTTAAAAACGAATTCAGCACCGCAGGTGAAGTCGACCCGACCATTAACGAAACCTTTGACGGTACCGTTAAGCAAAACGTTGCGGTTAACGTGGGCGATACCGGAGGATATGCAGTATACGTTCGCGCGGCGATAGTTATCACCTGGAAAAACGGCAAGGACGGATCCGTACTGGGTCAGCCGCCCGTTGAGGGTGATGAATACGATTACGAGATCGTGCTGGGCGAAAACTGGTTCAAGAAGGATAATTTTTATTACTGCAAAACCCCTGTGGAAAGCGGTGATAATTCCCCTGTTCTTATTGAATTGGTAAAGCTTAATTCCGGTGTGACTTCGCCTGAAAGCGGATACGGTCTGAACGTGGAGATAATCTCGCAGACCATTCAGGCATTAGGTGAAACCGATAGCGGCAGTGTCCCCGCTGTAACCGACGCTTGGAACGTTGACGTTGACGCAAACGGCCATCTGAAGCCATAAAGACAAAAAAACAAAACTCCCGAATAATCGGGAGTTTTTTATTTTAAGGATTTAATTATTTATCAAGTGCGATGCCGAGGTTTGCAAGCTTGGTGCCGAGGAAGTCAACAGCCATCTTGATGTCTGCAGCGGGATCCTCGCCGCACTCGCGCTCTATAGTGAGATATCCGTTGTAGCCGATCTTATTGAGAGCTGCAAGGTAGTTATCCCAATCTACGCCGCCCTGTCCGAGAGGAACCTCGAGCCAGCCGTGGGGAGTCTTATCGGTAACGATACCGTCTTTTGCGTGGGTGTGAACGATGTAATCCTTAAGCACATCAACAGCTGCAACGGGGTCATCATGAGCGACCATTACAAGGTTTGCAGGGTCAAGGTTTACGCGCATACCCTTTGCGCCGAGAGAATCAAGAAACGCCTTGAGAACGGGAGCCTTTTCGGTACCGGTTTCTGCAGCGAAAACGGAGCCGATGCTGTCTGCATACTCAGCCAGCGCACGAGCGTTGGTACGGATAAGGTCCATACGAGCGTCCTCTTCAAGATAAAGGTGGCCGATATGGGTGGTAACGATGTTACAGCCAAGCTCTTTTGCGGAATAAAGAACCTTCTTGGATTTCTCAACAACGTCGGGATGGTCAAGGTCAAGACCGAAGTCACCGCAGATAGCGGAGAACACCAGACCGTTAGAGGACATGATATCCTTGATCTCAGCAACCTTAGCGGGGGTCATATTATCTGCAGAGAACTCACCGCCGGTGAGATACTTCTGGATACCGCTTGCGCCGAGGTCAGACGCTCTCTTAACAGAAGCGGGAAAATCAAGAAGAAGGGAATCGGAAATAATACCTATTTTCATTTTGCTTGCCTCCAAAAATGGGTTTTATTATTTTGTTTTATGCTGAGACTATAATACCATAAAAAAACACAAATGTGAATACTGTTTTTAATATTTCTTCTTGCGTTTTTTGCATATTGGCATTATAATAAATACATAAATATATAAGGGAGTTGTTTTTATGTATCTTAACCGATTACTTGACGGCATTGAATACACATACCGCGGAGATATAAACGCGGATATTGAGGATATAGTCTACGATTCCCGCGTGGCGCGCAAAGGAACCGCATTTGTTTGCATTGTGGGATTCCAGCTTGACGGGCACAACTACGCTTCCGACGCTTACGCAAAGGGAGTTCGAGTGTTTGTTGCCCAGAGAGAGCTTGACCTTCCCGATGATGCTACGGTGGTTATAACCGCTGACAACAGAAGAACCCTTGCACTTATGTCCGCAAACCTGTTCGGGCATCCTGCAAAGGAGCTGTTTACCGTTGGTATTACCGGCACAAAGGGAAAGACCAGCACCAGCTATATGCTTAAATCCGTGCTTGAAAAGGCAGGAGAAAAGGTAGGTATAATCGGTACGACCGGTATTATTTACGGCGACACGGTGATTAAGACCAATAACTCCACGCCTGAAAGCTACGTTATACACAAATACTACCGCGAGATGGTGAAGGCAGGCTGTACCGCCGCTATTATTGAAGCCACCTCTCAAGGCTTTATGCTTGACCGCACCTATGGTATTGAGTTTGACGTAGGTCTGTTTACTAACCTTTCCCCCGACCATATCGGCGCAAACGAGCACAAGGACCTGAATGATTATCTTAATTGCAAGAAAAAGATATTCGACCAGTGCGGAAAGGTTTTTGTAAACCGCGATTGCGAATATTACGACAGAATTATCGAAAACGTAGACACCGACAAATACGTAACCTTCGGATTTTTCGGAGATAACCAAATAATGGCGGAAAACCTTAACTTTGTTTCCGGCGACCACAGACTTATTACCGAGTTTGACTGCCGTGACAGCGAAGGACTCCACCGCTTTAACATCTCCCAGCCCGGTGAATTTTCGGTATACAACGCGCTTGCCGTTATCGCCTGCGCAAGGGCAAGAAACGTAGATTACAATACCATTCAGGAAGGGCTTAAAAACACCTATATTCGCGGCAGAATGGAGATTATTCCCGGAACAAAGGATTACACGGTAATGATAGATTTTGCACACAACGAGTTTTCCGTGCAAAACCTGTTTGAGACTATACTCAAGTATTCCCCCAAGCGTCTTGTTGCGGTATTTGGCTGCGGCGGTAACAGAAGCAAGCTGCGCCGTTATTCCATGGGCGAGGTTATCGGCAGAAACGCTGACCTTTCCATTATAACCGAGGACAACAACCGCTATGAAAAAATAGAGGATATCGTTGCCGATATCCTGATTGGTATGAAAAAGACCGATGGAAAGTACGTTGTAATAAACAAGCGTAAGGACGCTATCGAATACGCATTGGAGAACGCGCTTCCCGGTGACGTTATCGTCCTTGTGGGTAAAGGACACGAGGATTATATCGAGGAAAACGGTGTCCGCACCTATTTCAGCGAGCGCGAGGTAGTTGAAAACTACTTGACACGGGCTTCCAAATAATTAATGGTAAAGCCCTTTTCGGAGAATTTCTCCTCGTATTCGGTCTGTATATTGTCTTTTGAGAGTATCTCATCGTTGTGCAGATCGTAGCAAACGTTTGAAAGAGTATATCCGCACTCTGTAAACGTTTCAAGTGAATACTCAAAAAGTCCGATATTATCGGTCTTAAAATAAATTACCGCGCCGGGTGCCAGCAGGCCTTTGTACATTTCGAGAAAGGTCGGGCTTGTAAGCCGGCGCTTTGCATTGCGTTTTTTGGGCCAAGGGTCGGAAAAATTAAGATAAATTGCGTTTATTCTTCCTGCAGGCAGTATCTCGGAAAGCTCCTTTGCGTCACCGTTGCAAAAGCGGACGTTCTGCAGTTCTGCTGCGAAGGCTTTTTCCATCGCCATCATATTAACGTCGGCAACACGCTCAAAGGCTATAAAGTTTTCATCCGGCAACTGAACGGCTTTTCCGCATATAAACCTGCCTTTACCGCAGCCTATTTCTATGGATATATTGCAATCCTCGCCAAAGGACTCTTTAATATCTATTTTACCGTTTTCGTCTGTAACCGCGAAAAGCTCTTTTACGTTTTCAAGCCGGGAGACGCGGTTTTTCTTGGGACGCATTCTCATATATGTATAAACCCTTCTTTAATAAACTGTTTTTAATATTTACTATATTTTACATTTATAAAACCCGTTTGTCAATGTATATATTTCCTTTTACGGCACAAAATAATCACAAACCGAGAGGAGATATAAAAATATGTTAATGGATAGAATTGCACTTATAATTTCGATAATCGGCTGCCTTAACTGGGGTCTTATCGGTATCTTCAAGTTCGACCTGATTTCCTGGATATTCGGAAGCCAGGGCGCACTTGCCAGCCGTATAATCTACACCGTGGTTGCCCTTGCAGGTCTTTGGTGCGTGAGTCTGCTTTTCAGACCCAGAGAACACGAGGTTCCCGTTACCACCCACGACAGCCGTCCCAACGTGGATTAACAATAAAACACGTAAAAAAACTCCCCGAAAATCGGGGAGTTTTTGTTGGTATTAAACCGTGATATACAGAAATTGATTTATTGCAGCGTGTCAAAATAAAACACATCCCAAAAAGATTGATCATACTTTGACATCATACTATCATAATCATTCTCGTTAATTTGCAAAAAAACCAGCAAATTATCATAAACAAATGTAACATACAAGCGTTCTATTGTCTTTAGTTCATAGATTACAACAACAACATCTTCTCCGGATATTATCATATTCTTTTCGTAGATAGCTGTATAAGCATCTTCGAATTGCTCACAGTTATGCAGATTGGGTGCATTCGGATTTATCTGCATAATTACTTCCGATGCGGTTTGAGCGGATGACAAGTCTACTTCTTCCACAAGTTCAAGATAAAGAGTGCGTATTTTTATAGAATCGTCTTTCCAGTAACCCGTATACCATATCCAAGGGTACTCATAGAGCTCGTTGGCAAATACAGTTATTGGCGGATATACAGGGTCGTT
Source organism: Eubacteriales bacterium (assembly GCA_045595785.1). Taxonomy (GTDB): domain Bacteria; phylum Bacillota; class Clostridia; order Oscillospirales; family CAG-382; genus SFLA01. Next base: position 14,027 of record JAZOBE010000045.1, on the reverse strand, counting down.
TCCCATAGGAAATATGTTTCCGTTTAGATAAGGGCATTTCCACTTGCTTTTATCCGACAAATATTCGGCAAGTTTGTAAAATTTCACCCCGTTTGAATATTTATTTTGCTGAAGTTCACACTCCGTATTGATTTTATCAAACGCTTCCGTTAACTCATCAATAGTTAAAAAATGAAAAGTCGGCCATATTCCGTCAATGGGTTGCGTTATGGTTACAGATTCCTCTGTAGATTGAGAAGTACTTTCTGATTCTTCAGAAAAAGGCGCATCAACACAACCTGAAAGCAAACACGCGAATATTAAGCAAAGGTATATTAATAGGGTTTTGTACATAAACTCCCTCCAAAATCATTAGTGATGTTCTTCAAGGTGTTTCAAAATATCTTCAACACACCATTCGCAAAAAACTGTATCGCTATATATACTTACATCAGAATCATACATAATACAAGTCCTAGGGCGCTGATTTCACTGCTTTGTTCGTCACTGTGTTCGACGCACGAAGCTAAAATAAAGCAAAGTATTAAAACAATAAAAACTTTTTTCATTATTCTTTCGCCTTTAGTGTAGTATTAAATTTCAGCAAGCGCATAAAGCACTATTGCTTTATGCGCGAATGTTGCTTCCGAAAACTTTCGCGCTTGCCCTGAAGGGCGTTTTTGTGTGTATTACGTTGATATTTAGCATAAAAGCGTCCTCCTTATGTGGGTTGAATTGAGGAAAAATTATCCTCCAAAAACATATTACCATACATTCCCTGTCATGTCAATTAACAAATTGCAAACAAAACAAACAAAACCCGTGAGTTTATCACGGGTTTTAAGAATTATTTGCTTTCGGTTATTTTCTTTGCCAGCTCGACAAGCTCAGTCTCGTCAGACAGCTCGATAGTACCTGCATCTGCAGAGGCGGCGAAGACGGGGTCGATAGGCAGGCGGCAGACAGTGTCTATACCGTGGCGGGAGGCAATCTCGTCAATGCGGCTCTCGCCGAAGATGGCGTGGGTCTTACCGCAATCGGGGCACTTAAAGGTGCTGAAGTTTTCAACAATGCCGAGGACAGGCACGTTCATAAGGCGCGCCATATTTACAGCCTTCTCAACTATCATACCAACCAGCTCCTGCGGAGAGGTTACAACGATAATACCGTCAATAGGCAGGGACTGGAAAACGGTAAGAGGAACGTCGCCGGTTCCGGGAGGCATATCAACGTACATAAAGTCAACGTCGTTCCAGACAACGTCTGTCCAGAACTGCTTTACCACACCTGCGATAACGGGACCGCGCCATACTACGGGGTCCGTCTCACCGGGGAGAAGCAGGTTAAGGGACATTACCTGAATACCGGTTTTGGTTACTGCGGGAAGCATACCCATTTCCGTTCCCATAGCCTTTTCGTGAAGACCGAAGGCATTGGGGATGGAGGGACCGGTTATATCCGCATCAAGAATAGCGGTGTTATAGCCCAGACGGTTGGTATATACGGAAAGCAGAGAGGTGACCAGACTTTTACCTACGCCGCCTTTTCCGCTTACTACGCCGATAACTTTACCGACGCGGGAATAATCGTTTAATTTTTCTTTCATTAACTCCGTGCGTGAGGAGCAATTCTCACTGCAGGAGGAACAGTTATGTGAACATTCGCTCATAATAAACATCTCCTTTTCATTAATATATAATATACCCCTTTTTGAAGGAAAAGTCAATTACATATCTGCAAAAGATGCACACACATTGACAAAACCTTAAAAACGGTGGTATAATAAAAGAAAAATGCAAAGCAAAGGGGAAAAACAATGAAAATTCAAAGGTTTGTTATTTCCGGTTTCGACCGCGCTTATTCTCAGGACGGTCTTACTGTATGCCGCGGAGGAAGCGAAGGTACCCGTCTGAATGCGGATACTTACAGCTTGAGAAGCGCATATATACTTGTTTTTGATAAATACGGAAAGCTGTATGAGGGCGGCGCAAACCTTTCCTCGGCTGACGGAAGCGTGCAGAAAAGCGTGTTTGTTCCTGCAGGAGGCTTTGCGGTGCTTTTCGGCGCAACCCATCCGCTGTATGATTATTATCTGACCGCTACCGAGGGTGCGGTAATATACAACTCCACCATATCTCTTATATATCCCATGTGGGGCGAATACGACCCTGACGCGGCACTGCTTACCATTAATATGGGAAACGAAAAGGTTACCGAAAATACCGTAAAATATCTGTTCGTAGGTAACTCCTGCACATATATAAACGGCAACCCCATTAAATTCAAGGCGCTGTGCAGGCAGGCAGGGCTGGACGTTTCGGTTGATTACTGCACATACGGAAGCGCATACTTTACCGAATATGCTGATGAAAAGCACCCCAGAGGTCAGGCACTCCGCAAAATACTTGAGAACAAAAAGTATGATTATATCGTGCTTCAGGACGGATATAAGTCTGATTATCTTAAAGCTCTGAACGCATTGGGAACTCTGCTTGAGCTGGTAAAGCAAAACGGTGCTACTCCCCTGCTTTATATGCGATATGCCTACGAGAGCGACAAGGAACAGCGTATTATTCAAAACGGTGACCTTTACGGCACCTACGGCGCCATGGGTGAGGAATACGGCGTTACCGTAAGCCCCGTTGCCCAAGCGTTTTCCCTTTGCGCTATGAAGCACCCCGAAATTGAATTGTATGCAGATGATGAACACCACCATTCCAAGGAGGGCAGTTATCTTGCCGCCTGCTGCTGGCTGTATTCCTTCTGTGACGTTTCTCCCGTCGGAAACGTGTATACGGCGGGGCTGGATAAAAACACGGCTCACGCCCTTCAGGAGATTGCTGTAACAGCTTGTCAAAAGGACGAAATAGAGGAAATTACCGAAACGGCAAAGGAGATCGTTATGGACAAGCAGGAAAAGGCAAAAGCCAAAAAGAAAGAAAACGGCAAAACCATAAAGTGGGCGCTTGCAGGGGCAGGCGTAGGCGCGGCGGTAACCGTTGCCGCTGTTATAGCTGCCGATATCCTTCGTAAGAAACTGATAAAACGCAAAAAATAGGGGTTGATTTTTGCACTCCCGTGTGCTATAATCTCCCTTGCGCGGAGGCTTAGCCCAGTTGGCTAGAGCACTTGCTTGACGTGCAAGGGGTCACAGGTTCGAGTCCTGTAGTCTCCACCACGAAAAAAGTCTCTTTTGTCTGGTAGACAAAAGAGACTTTTTTCAATGATATCCGTTCCTGCCGGAACGGGTGATATATCTTCGACATGATATCGCACTGTTGTGCGATGATATATGCCTTCGACATATGAAGGAACTGATATTATATCATGCTTGCGAAGCAAGTATATCATACGGCGCATGCCGTAAATCATATTGCCAACGGCGATGCATCATTGAAAAATGGTGTAATATGTGGTATAATTAATTCGATAAACTCGAATTTGACTAATATGTTGGTGGGAAACTATGTATCAAAACGAAGCTATTATTTCCAAGCTGATTGTAACTCAAGACGGAGAAAAAGACTTTCAAATACGATTTATTCGTGATGAGAATGTAGGTATCATATGTACCCCAACCGATAAATCTTATTTTCTCCTGGACAGCGCAGACTATTGGTATGACCTTATCCAAGAGAAATACCCGCCTATAATGAAGTGTTCCTGTAAGAATGACCGTTTTAATCTTACATTTGAATACACGCCAAGAGAGGGCACAGAAGATTTTCGAGAAATAAACATTACCTGTTCGTGTACAGTTTGTCAAAAAGTCAAAAGACTTCCGACAATAGAAATTGATTATTCGCCATCCTCCCAACTGCTTGACCATCCCATAACTTTTTGCAAACAGCCTAAAATCAAATATAAAACATATTCTTTGATGGGTTATTGGTCGGATGATGAGTTGCTTGGCATTGCCAATTATTTCATAAACAAGAATCTATTTGTCTATTGCTGGTATTGGGATTCCCAAAATGCACAAAGATGCTTTAAAGAACTGTCTGCAACAGAATTACATTCTTTTTTATCAGGTAATGAAGAAAGGTATCTTGCTATTTATTTTTCCGAAGAGCCATTTAACAACATCCCCATGCAGACTACACCGGATGGAAAAGGAATTCTTATTCAGCAGGATATTTGGCGAAAAAATAGCGTTTTTATGTTGCGTGGTCCGTTCATGGTTGTATCCCGTGGTCTGTTTTATCAGATGGACTTCTGCAGTGAATACCTTGATAAGGATGGGAATATCGTACCGAAGGCCGCCTCTTTCTGCGCTTTGACAAAAGATTTTCAAAAGTTCAGCAAAAAGCTACTTAAAAATTAATTCGACAAATTCCAATTTATCGAACAGGACAGGCACATTACTTTTGGGTAGTTTTCCCCTGATCCTGCTCCGTTTAGGTAGTCTCCACCAAAAAATCCAAGTCGAAAGACTTGGATTTTTGTGTTTGTGTCCGCACCTTTGCGGGCACAACATCGTTTGACCGAAGGTCAATTTCATTTCGAGCGGAGCGAGAACTTCATTGTCCGCAAAGCGGACACAAAACGAAGTTGTGCTTCGCACAAATGAAATTGCGGCAAGCCGCAAATGATGTTGAGGCTTCGCCTCAAAGGATATCATTGACTGCCCAAAACTTCTATGATATAATCAGCTTAAAAGGAGTGTGATTATATGTCCGAACAGAGTTTTATCCACTGCGACAACAGCAACGAATTCCTGACTCTGCACGATTGTATTGCCGACCGCGCGTATCTCCACGACGGAAAGCTTGTGTTTAAATTCTCGGAGGGGTTTTGGATTGCCCCAAATCATCCTGACAATCCTTACGAAGACTGTTTACGCACCGACGCTTCAAAAGTAGAATTTGCTTTGGAAAACGGAAACACGTATGACGTGTCCGTTTGGCTTTTCGTGCGGGAACGCCCGAAAAACAGAAAAAAGACAGTTAGAGATTGGGACATCGACGTTCTTATTAAGCACATAAACTCCGGTAAGTGCAAATTGTGGTTTGTCAATCACTATTCGGACACTCAAGCACCGGAGGCAAATTTGTTTGACTGCATATTAGAAGGTGACGGAAAGCTTTCCTTCTGCGAATGTTGGATGCGTATTTACGCCACAAAAATCAACTATTATTGGAATAATCTCTGCCCCGACAGACCCTGGTAGAGCAGTGAAAAAGCAAAAACTAAAGGAACCGATTTTTTCGGTTCCTTGTTTTTTCGGTATTCTTTTTCGGGGTGTTCTTTTATCGGGGTCCCCAAAAATGCGAAGCATTTTAGGGATATTCTTTTTCGGGGTCCCCAAAAATGCGAAGCATTTTAGGGGTATCTCTATTTTTCCCACACCTGTTGGCGGAGAAACTCATAATCCTCCATAGTTAAAGCGCCGTCATCGTTTATATCGGCGGCGAGAAGGTACGCCCCTTTAAGAGTGACAGAGCCGTTTACGGCGGAAAGGAGAAGGTTGTAATCGTTTGCATCCGCTATTCCGTTGCCGCTGATATCACCCTTAACTACAAAAATATATGAAAATCCTTGGTTTTTTACGGTACTGCCAGTGCCGACAAATTTGTGGGAGGCGGAAACGGTTACGTCATAAATAAACAAATCTTCGCATTCCTCGGGGGTAACTCCCTCCGACAGACCGTGAAAATATATTCCGTTTAACTTGACTCCGGTGCCGGAACGGGGAACAACGTACGCTTGCTTGGACAATTTCCATTCCTTGATAAGCCAACTGTTTCTCTGCTTAAGCCAGTTGCGCAGATACTCAACGTTACCCTCGTAGGTTTTATCGGGGACACGCTCCAAGGTACTGTAAACACGGCTGACATCCCAGCCTGCATCGGTATAATTACGCTCAAAGGACTTGCCGTACTGCTTCAAAACGGTGTCTATATAGCTGTCTCCATCGGCAGTTTCGGAATACAGATTCACTATTTCCTGCTGAAATTCAAGGAAACGTTGATTTCTTAATTCCACAAATTCAGCGCATTTGTTAAGAGGGCGGAACCAATCTACGTTGCAATATATGCTTTCATAAGAAAGACCGCTGCCGTAATAGTTGTTGTAATCGAGATAATAAGTATCCAGACAGTTACCCATGGTAAGGTCAAAATCCCAGACGGGACCGCCGTATATCTTGCCGTCCTTAATATAAAAACGGGTGCTGCCTACGGTAATATCCACCTGCTTGAAATATTCCATAATAATGTAATAATCAGCCATGGACGGGAGATCAAAATATTTTTCAATCTTTTTAATATCCCTTGTCTGCAAGGCGTTTTCCGCCTTGGAAAGGAAGGATATAAGGTATTTATACTGCTCGTCGGTAACCTGCTCCGGTTCGTTTATACCAAAGCGAAGACCGTATACAGGAGACTCAAAATATACGGTTCCCTCGTCCTCGCGGGCATCGCGCTCAAGCAGAAATTGATTTTCATCGGTATCTATATCCACACGGTCCTCCCCTTTTTCCACAGCTTCGCAAAGCAGGTAGTTACCAAGCAAGGCTCCGTTAAGATATACGTCTACAAAGCGGCTGTCAGGAGTATAAGCAAGACATGTCTTACGGGCGAAATAAAACACCATCTCGTTGCGGAAAAGGGTTTTTTCATAGCAGTTTGCAAGCAAGCACCATTTCTTGCCCGTGCCCAAGCCCAGAACCTCCGTCTTGCCGCTTAATTTGAAATTATACGGCTTTTTTTCACCTGAGGAGGTAGAGTTGCCTCTAACCTTTATTTTGCTTTCCGTGTCCTCAAAGGACTCGCCGTATATATCAACAATACGGATACTGCAGGGGCGGTATTCCTCCCATACAATATCCGTATCGGTTTCGATATAAATACAATCAATATCGTATACGGGGGAGGGCGTTACCGCAACGTCTTCGGACACCTCTGACGAGGTATCCGACACATCCGTCGGCGATGAAACGCAAGAGGATGCAAAAGCGCACAAAAGCGCAAGCACAAGACATAACAGCTTTTTCATAAAGCACGCCTCCCCGTAAAGAACATTTTTATTTCATACTGTCGTATGCTTCAAGAGTTTTTTCCATATCAGCTTCTACCTTGCCTTCGATAGATTCCCAGTAGGAAGCAAGACCGGAATTGGTGCGCAGACAGTGAGAATATACACCGATAAGTCCGCCCCAGTTGTAGATACCGCCAAGGTCGTAAATACGGTTAGCAAACGCGATATCAAGCATACGTGCGTCATCGTCAGACTCAACAGCCTGAAGCTTGAGAGTGGTCTCATAGAAAGCCTCTCTAAGGCTCTTGCCGGTAGAAGGATAGTGGCTGTAGAATGCCAGTGCCTCAAGTGCGTATACGGTAACTTCAAGGTTTTCGTCTACAGTAGAGGGAATAGCAAGTACCTCAGACTGGTATGCGTTGATACCGGAATAGTACTTTTCCTGATGTTCATCGAACTTGGGAATGGGAACTACACCGAAGTTTACGCCTTCTTCTTCGGTAGCACCGTCTCTGATGGTAACGATACCGTTAGCAACGGTAAGATAGAAGAGACCTCTGCCGTTCTTGAAGATGCTACTGATACCGGACCAGGATTCGGGAATCTGCTCAACGTAGCAGCAAGCGGTAGGATCGCCCATGATCTGCTGAACCTTGCCGAATACGTCAAAGGATTTCTGGGTTCCAACGGTAAAGTTGAAGCCGTCCTCGGTACGCTCAACAGTAGAAAGACCTGCGCCTGCAACCATCATGGTAGAGCCGTAAGCATCACCAAGAAGACCGTAGGTACAGTTAACGTTGGTCCACTTACCGTCGGGGTCGGGCTGAGAAACAGCCTTTGCGATGGTGTAAAGACGATCGTAAGTCCACTCGCCGTTGTCTACCATATCGTACATAGTGCCGTACTGATCGGTAAGACCGTTGTTTTCGTACATATCCTTGTTGAAGAGGAAGAGATAAGTGAACATATCGTCACCGATGAGTGCATCACCTGCAACAACGTAAGTATCACCGGAAGCGGAAAGCAGCTCGATAGAGCTCTGGTCCCACCACTCATTCTCAAGGAGAAGGAGATCGTCCAGCTGATGGAAAGCACCGCTGGTGATCTTGGGGATCATGTTGTAAACGTCGCCAACGATAATGTCATAAGTATCCATACCGGTGGCAAGCATATCGTCGATTTTCTCGTTGGGATAAGCCTCTGCAACGATCTCGATCTTAATGCCGTAGTTTTCTTCGATAAAATTGTTTCTTTCGGCAACAACGTCGTTAATAACGTTACCGGTAAGCTCTTCTGTGGGAGCAAACTGCATTTCACCGAACTTATGTCTACCCTGCTCAATAGTAAGAACAGTTACGGTAGCACCCTTAAAATCCGTCTTTTCAAGAGGGAACACGGGTCCTTCGGGCTCTTGGGAAGCGTCCCGGCTTACGTTTGTATCCGCAGGATCGTTACAAGCGGTAAGCACGGGAACTAACACCAAAAGCGCAAGCAATAAAAGCGCTGTGATTTTTTTCATGTCGGGTTCCTTTCGAGTTTTATATGTTTTTTTGGTTTTCGCTGCAAAGTTCTTTAAGAGGACAAACGCCGCAGGACGGATTTCTTGCCGTGCAGTATTCTCTGCCGAACATTACCATACGATGGCAAAATCCTGATTGCTTTTCCGTAGGAATGATGGGAGTAAGCTCCCTCTCAACTGTGAGGGGATCCTTTTTGGTGCAAAGCCCAAGCCGCACGGATATTCTTATGCAATGAGTATCCGCCACGATTCCTCCCAGACCGTAAATATCACCCCTGAGCAGGTTTGCAACCTTTCTGCCAACACCGCGGAGAGAAAGGAGATCCTCCATATCCGAGGGTATCTGACCTCCGTAAACCTCCACTATCCTTCGGCACGCCTCACGAAGAGACTTGGCCTTTGAGTTATACAGTCCTACGGTATATATGTATTTTTCCAATTCCCCCTCCTTACTTTCCGCAATGGAAAGAGGTGTGGGAAAACGTTTGAAAAGTTCAACCGAAACCGCATTTACACGCTCATCCGTACACTGGGCGGAAAGCACCGCCATAACGAACAGACGGTACGGGTCCGACCCTGCGTCAAGACCGCAGACCGCGTCGGGATACACCTCATAAAGCTTTTCGGTTATAAGTCTTGCTTTATCAATCATTGAAAATATAGTTCACGTCTCCCGAAAGGAGCGCCATTATGCCTTTATACACGTTCTCTGCTCTGTCCTCAAAATTACCCAGAAGCTGATGTGCATATCTTTCCTCAGTAACGTACACTTCGACGTTCATAAGAGTTTTCTCGTTATCGGTAATTGAGCAGTTTATGGTATACCCCTCACCGCACTTTTTCATATCCGAGGAGATTCGGGTGCCGGTCTTACGGAGAGCGATAAGTCTCTGGGCACTGCGGAGCGCCTGCTCACGGACAGTGTTGTAAAGCCTGGTTTCCACGTTGCTGACAGCTTCTCTTCCCGATTCGGATATTAAATATGTCATTATGCCGTCTTCATAAAACGCCTCGATCTGACCTGCCTCGACCAGATCCGCAAAGCAATCGGCAAAATCGAAAAAGTTAACGAATCCGTCCTGCACCACGATCTCACTTACCGTATCGTAATCCAAAGGCTCGCCCAGACTTTTAAGGAGATAGAGTATGAACACTTTTATCTCGAATTTCTCTGTAAGGACCAAAATTTTCACCTCTATAATATATTACAGCATTTTTATTAAAAATTCAATAGTAACTTATACTTGCAATATTATTTTTTTAGTGTTAAGATTATATATTGAGATATAATACTGTTTAAGGAGTATTTTTATGGCAGACAGCTTTTTCGGAGGAATAAAAATTAATAAGACCGGCCTTTCCCACGGGGTAAGCGCAACGGAGTTTTCTCCCGTCGCCATTGCCATAAACGTGACCCAGCAGGCAGGAGGAGAGACCATGCCCTGCATCGCTGAGGGAGATACCGTCGCAAAAGGACAGATAATTGCCGAGAGCAACCGTCTCGCCTTTCTTCACGCGCCTATTGCCGGAAAGGTGGTAAGCCTGCTTGAGAAGGACGGAAACCATTATATTGTTATAAAGTCCGACGGAAGCAACGCCGTTTCCCAGCCGGAGCCTTTTACGAAGCCTATTAGCGAGATCTCTCCGGAGGAGATAACCGAAAAAATACGCCGCATGGGCGTGGTGGGAACATACAGCAATTTCCCTACCCACATTAAAATTATCGCATCTCGCGGCAAGGCGTTTTGTCTTGTGGTAAACTGCATTCAGTCCGACCCGTATTCAAGCTTTGTCCGCGAAATAATAAAGGCGTACCCCGAAAAGCTGGTTATGGGTGCCAGAATACTTGCGAAAGCCATTGGTGTTAGACAGGTAATATTCGCACTGGAAAACAACGAGCGAAAGGCGTATTCCTCACTCTGCTCCGTTCTTAAGAGCAAGGAAAAGCTTATATCCATAGTACGTCTTGCACCTAAATATCCTTTGGGCGAGGAGAGAAATCTGCTTTGCGCCGTAATCAGAAAAGAGGTACCTGCAGGCAGAGCCACCCACGATATCGGCTACACCGTATTTTCCGCAGAAACGGTACTGCGTATATACGAAGCCTGCGCAGAGGGAAAGCCGGTTACGGATAAATATCTTACCGTAAGCGGTCCCTTGGCATCAAAGCCCGCAAATCTTATAGTCCCTATAGGCACGTCACTGCGCACCGTTACCGAAAAATGCGGCGGTGTGCCCGAAAACGCAGTGTGCATATACGGAAGCGCAATAAACGGAAAACCGGCGGATCTGGATAACGGCTGTGTATGCAAATCCACATCCCAGCTTCTTATAACCCCAAAGAAGGACAAAAAGACTATTGCCTGCATCCGTTGCGGTGAATGTATACGCCGATGCCCTATGCATCTGGCGCCCCACGCATTTATTGACGGAACTCACAACCCTGCCTGGGCGAGGCTTTGCGATATGTGCGGATGCTGTGAGTACGCTTGTCCTTCCGGAATAAAGCTGCTTGATATTATTGAAAACCATAAAAAGGAGGCGCAGAAATGAGTTATTCCCCTGCTATATATAAAAATACGTCTGCGTTTTCCTTCCCTGCAGACAGATGCGTTGCACTGCTGCCCATTATCGCGTGGAGCGTATTTGCATACGGATGGAGAGCGCTGTTTATATCCGTAATATCCGTGTTTTTTGCGCTGGCGGTATATATTCCCGTAACATACGCGGTAAAAAGACAGCCTCTTGCCTACGTTGTGTTTGACGTTATTGTTTCTGCGGCGGTGTTTTCATTTACCCTGCCCGTATCCGTGCCCTACTATATTCCTATGCTGGGCGGCGCACTTGCGGCGGTACCCTCCCTGTGGAAGCCCGAAAACAGAAAGGTTTTTTTTGGAGGATTCTTTTCTGCGGCGGCAGTACGGCTTTTGTTCCCCGACCTGCTTGAGAGAGCGACACAGGCATTCAAATACGTTTCCCCTTTTCTGTTTTCACCTGCGGAAAAGGATATAAATTCCATAAGAACCTATACCCCGTTACAGCTTCTTGCAGAGGGAAAGGTATCCTCCGGCACCTTGCTTGACCAGCTTTACGGCACTATATCCGGAAATATCGGCGAGATAAGCGTAATGCTTATACTTGCAGGCGGTATCTTTTTGATGGCGCGGAAAAAGCTGCGCTGGCACGCCCCCGTCTCCTTCTTGCTGACTGTGGGACTTATAACCCTTTTGCTTCCCGAAGGAGACAGCGAGGCAATCTTCTTTACGCTGGTATCCCTGCTTTCCGGCGGAATTTTCCTTGCGGCGGTGTTCGCCTGCTCTGATGACCTTTCTCTGCCCGTTACGGGCACCGGAAGAGCCGTGTTCGGTATCGGTGTGGGACTTATAACCCTGGCTGTTCGGTATCTTACCGATTCTACCGAGGGTGTATATGCCGCAGTAGTTATTATGGGATTGCTTACGCCCATTATTGACAGACATACTCTGCCCGTAGCATACGGCAGAACGAAAATAAAAGGAGGCAAAAAATGAAGCTGACCATAATCTCCGCTTTTTGCCTTATTGGAATTCTCCGCATATTCTGTTCCCTGCTGTTAAGGGACAAGACCTTTCTTGGAGGAAAGGGAAAGCCCACCTATGTTTCCGCAGTTTGTATTGCGTTGGCAGCTATGGGCGGTGCCTGCGGCGGCGGATATATATGCCTTACCGCAGTAAAGACGCTGGCTTCCCCCACTCTGCTTACGGCTGTATCCGCCGTGGCGGCGGCTGTTCTGGCAGTAATACTGGCGTTTATCGCAAAAAAGATATACAAAATAAGCGGTGTATATTTTCCTGCCATAATTCTGTGCGCCGTGCTTTCCTCGGTAATGACGGCTATCACCTTCTCGGGTGAAAGTATGGTTGATCTGGCTGTGGCGGCGGCTGTGTCCGCGGTGACCTATGGGTTGACCTTTACCTTGTGGCACGGACTTCGTCTCGGCACGGAAAAGGTAAAGCACGGATATATTCTTGAAGCGGTCTGTGCCGTTTCAGCAGTGACGGTTCTGTTCTCGGTGCTGTAAAATAATCCCCCAAACCAACGGGAGAAAACGCAAAATGAAAGAAAAAAATAATCTGTATACACTTGATATAACCGCCGTCACCACCGAAGGGGACGGGATTGCCCGTACCGAAAGCGGCAAGGTGGTGTTCACCCCCCGTCTTTGCAAGGGGGATATGGCGGTAATTAAAATAATAAAAGAGACTACGGGTTATCTTGTCGGCAGAGCAGAGGAGATAGTTTCCCCATCCCCCGACAGAGTTGAGCCCGATTGCCCTGTGTACAAGCAGTGCGGCGGATGTACCTTGCGCCACATGAACTATGAGGCGGAAAAAAGGCTTAAATACGACCACGTGTGTGATTGCCTTGCCCGTATCGGCAAGTGTGATATTACGCCCGAATACATAGTCAGCCCCGTACAGGAAAGATACCGCAACAAAGCCCAGTATCCCCTTACAGTAAAGGAAGGAAAGCCTGCGGTGGGATATTTTGCCCGCCATTCACACAGAGTTATCCCTCACGATGACTGTCTGCTTCAGCCAAAGGCTACCACGGACATAATAAACGATTTGCTTCCCCTTGTTTGGCACCTTTCGGTTTATGACAGCGAAAGCGGCAAGGGGCTTTTGCGCCACGTTTATCTCCGCCACACGCGGGAAGGAAAATACTGCGTTATGCCGGTTATTAACGGGACGCACACGTCTCCGTTCATTCCCGTTGCGGAAAAGCTTATGGCGCTTCACCCCGAGGTTGACAGCTTTTACGTTAATATAAACACAGAAAACACCAACGTTATTCTGGGCAAGAAATGCGTGCTGATTAAGGGAAAAGAATATCTTACAGACGTTTTGTGCGGAAAGAAGTTTTTGGTGTCGCCCCTTTCCTTCTGGCAGGTAAACCCCGACGCGGCTGAAAAGCTGCTTTACAAGGCGCGGGAATACGCATCCCTTAAAAAGGGCGACGTGGTCTGCGACCTTTACTGCGGCACGGGAACTGTGGGTATTTGCTGTTCCGACACGGACACCCGTCTTTTCGGTATAGAAATAGTCCCTCAGGCGGTGGAGGATGCTTTCCGCAACGCGAAAGCAAACGGTTATAAAGAGGATTCCTTCCGCTTTGTATGTGCAGACAGCGAAAAGGGTATTGAAGAATGTAAAAAGACCTTCGGTTCACCCGACGTGGTGTTTACCGACCCGCCCCGCAAGGGTATGACCGAAAAGGTGATTTCTGATATTGTCGCTTCCGGCGCCGGAAAGGTGGTATATATCTCCTGCAACCCCGCAACGCTGGCAAGAGATATAAAAATATTTGCGGAAAAGGGATATATCGTAACCAATGCCGCCGTTTTTGACCTGTTCCCGAGAACGGGACATGTGGAGACGGTTGTGTCGCTGACGCGCGAATTCGACAACTAAGTTTGCCCTCGCGGGCAAGTGAAGTTGCCTTCGGCAGTGAAGTTCACTGCATGAGTGAAGTTTCGCCTGACGGCGAAGCGAGGGCGAACTTAACTTCA
>JAZOBE010000044.1:0-10966 GCA_045595785.1 Eubacteriales bacterium | reverse complement strand
ATGAAAGAACACAAAATTCACCGCAAGAGTTATTAAAAAGCATACAGAAACAAGGGCGGTTATCCGTCCCATAATATATGCGTAAATCTTTATTCCGCCGGCTTTTTCTATTTCGAAAAAGTTATCGCCGTAATCGCGGTTGATAATAAGCACGGCAGATATCGCCGCAAACAAAGGCACCGCATAACTGAGCAGAGTTGCCAGCGAATTGAAGCATTGTTTTATATAAGTGCTGTAGCTGAGTATAAAGCGGGGGTCTGTATCGTATATGGTTTCGTTCAGCGACATATCGTAATATCCGTAGGTGTATGAAAGCACGTTTTCCAGTGCTACCAATATTACGATAACCACCGTAAGCCAGAAAACAACAGAGCGAAACAGATTTTTTAAGGTTGTTTTATAAGTCTGCCAAAACATAGTTTTTACTCCGTTATTCCATAATACCCGTGAAAAATTCTATCTTTATTACGGAAAGAAGTATTTTCACATCGCCTTCAAGCTCATCGGGCCAGGTTATTTCACCGTCGGTCAGTTCGTAATAAAGCTCATAATCTGCCCAACCCTGCGTTTCGTTTTGGGGTGCAATGGTGTTAAATCGGTATTGGATAGTGTATATCCGGTCATATTGGTCAATGACTATTACGTTTTTGTATAATACGAGCATTTTGGAATGACTGTTATATTCGTGTAAGGATGCGAAAATGGTGGGGTACAGATTTCTGTCGCCGTTAATAAAATTGGCAGAGGAATATTTAAGTGTGAGCTTTGCGTCCAGAAGCTTGAAATAGGACATTAAACATTCTTCTTTATGCTCAACCATTTCCACGGTATAGGTAAATTTATCAAAGGTAATCTTCGGCTGGAACAGAAAATAATTTTGCATCCCTGCGCAAAAACCCTCGAAGGTTTGCGTTTCGGTTTTTATCACGTTTCCGTCCTTGTCCAGATAAGAGCCGTTAATGGTAATTGTATAGTTTTTATCCGTTTGGTTTTCAACGTCCAGAATTACAAGGTCATTTCCTTTATAGGAATATTTTTTGTCTTTTATCATAAATCCGCCCGTTGGCTCGGTGTTGTCAGGCGCAGAGATGTCTTCATTTACATCTGTGCTTGCTTCGGGGGTTGTACTGCCGCTTGTTTCGGCAGGAGGGATGAATAGGGATTCGTTATCGTAGCTTCCCAAATCATCCTTGGTGTAACCGCTGCTTTCTTCGTTTTCACCTGCGTTATTGTTCATTTCGCACGCGCATAAAAGGGAAAGTGATAATACAATAATCAGTGCCGTTATTCGTTTCATTTTGTTTTCTCCTTTTGTTTTTTTATATTTTAAACAGCAATTCTAAACGAATAATGAAATAACCGATATTTTTGCAGTAAAAAAGTGCCCTCTTTGAAAGGCACTTTCTATGTTTGTATTTTATTGTCATTTGGGATAAACGATAGTTCTTTCTTCCCAAAAATCATATCCGCCAAATATTTCGTATCTGCTCCAGACATCTTCTGTCCAAAAATGTATGTTATCTTCGCCAAACGTCCACAGTATCATTCTCTGCGGTCTGCTTATCTTTGAATTATACCAGGGGTTTTTGCAGGTGTCCAAATACAGAGCTTCATAGTAGGATAACGGGTATTTGCAATCTGTCAGCGTAATATATTTTCTCATATCGGGATTTTCGGTTTTCAAAGATTCATATACCGCGCTGTTTAATACTTTTACTCTCTCCAGTGTTACTCTGTATCTGCCGTCTGTGTCTGTGCTTTCAAATCTCCGCACGTTTCCCTCAAGATCGCGTATACACACCGCGTCGTATGTTTCAAACATCCTTACGGTATCCTCAATCAAAAACAGCATTTCCTCGCTTGAAAGCCAAAACCATTCGCCCTTTTCACGTCTTGTGAGGATATCTTTTATCTGCTCCTCGCTAAAGATGGTTACAACGCTTTTGCCGTTTTCTTCCGTAACGGTATTGTAGACGCCGAACTTTTTCTGCAAAAGTTCCTGTGAAGTGGGCGCGGTTATGGCAAGGTCGGGCGTTAAAAAATTGTTGTCATTGGGCTTTGTGCCCGAATGGGAAAAGGAAAGTGATGTTATCCCGCTTCCCAAAAGCAACATAAACGCCAGCACCAACACTGTTGTTTTTATTAAAATACTTGTATTTCGTTTCATATAAATTTTACATAAGCGGTGGTACCCACGCCCGCTTCAGATTCAAATTCAAGGATTGCATTATGCGCTTCCGCAATGCGTTTGCACAGCGCAAGTCCCAACCCCGTGCCGCCTTCAAGACGGCTTCTTGCCTTGTCCGTGCGATAAAACGGCTCGGTAATATGCTCAATTTGTTCTTTGGTCATACCGCTGCCGTTATCACGGACGTACAGCGTTTTCACCCCGTCCTTGATCTCTGTTCCCAAAAACACCTCGCCGCCCTCTTTGGTGGCGCGGATAGCGTTTTCCGTCAGGTTAGCAATCAGCATTTCCAGCAGCGTAACGTCGCCTTCCAGTTCGAAGTTTTCGCCTGCAAAAGCAAGCTTGATATTCTTTTCCGAAGCCCGCGAAATAAAAATATCGCGGATCCTTGCCATCAAGCCCCCTGCGGAAAGCTTGCCCGTCTGAATGCCGTTTTCCCGAATAAATGCAGAGTCGAGCAGTATTTTGCTTATCCTCTGCAATCGCTTGGATTCCGACATAATGTCTAATAATGTCTGCATACGAGCTTCTTCTGTCAACTCGTGGCGGAAGGAGTATTCAGCCGCACCGTAGATGGATGTAAGGGGTGTGCGCATTTCGTGCCCCAGATTGTCAAGCATAGTCTGTTTCTGCTGTGCGGTGGTTCTCAGCTCGTCCATTTGCTGGTTGATCTTGTCGGACATAGCGTTAAAATCCTCCGCCAGCTCGGCAAACTCGTCGTTGCCGCTGTCATCCGCACGGGCAGAAAAGTCACCTTGGGATATCGCCTTGGTTGCTTCGCGGAGCTTTTGCAAAGGAGCGTAGAGCTTACGTTGGATAAAATATAAGGAGAGTGCCAACACGATTGAAGCCAACCCCGAAACCAACATAAAGGAAACAGAAAGGGATTTAAGTTCCTCGTCAAGATAACTTATGTCCTTTGCGTAAGTAATGGAAAACTTACCGTCGCACATTGTTTCGGTGATGAATAAGTGCTTCTTGCCGCCTACCTCGGCGGTTATGTGTGTGCCTGCTCGGGGTATCTCGCATCCCTCGGGAATATCCGATTGCAAAATATCCTCGCCCTCGGTGAATTGAAGATAGATACCTTCCTTGCTGTAAAAGGTAACGTAGGAAAGGGCAAGAGTGTTTGCTTCACCGCTTATTTCAAAGTCCCGCTCAAAGGCTTCGATAATCACCAACTGCTCGGAACGGCAGACCTGCTCTGCGGATTCATAACTGCGGTTGTGGGTGTATAACGCAAGGGAGAATATACAAGCATTCAAAAGCACCAAAAAGAGTAAAAGCGTTATAAAATATGATTTTTCAAAAAATCTGCTTCGTTTCATAGTTCAAATCGGTACCCGACACCGTATACGGCTTTTAGTCTGTTTTTCAATCCCAATTTCTTTCGAAGATGCTGAACGTACACGTCGATCACCTGCGTGGTTTCTCCCTCGTAGTTATACGCCCAAACGCTGTCAAGGATCTGTTCGCGAGTGAGCACACAGTTTTTGTTGGTGATAAACATATCAAGTACGGCAAATTCCTTTGCGGTGAGCTTGATTTCTTCGTCACATCTAAAAACCTTTTGGGATTCAAAATCGATCATCAAATCGTCAAGAGGGAAAAACTGTTCGCTACGGTTTGTTCTGCGAAGAACCACTCGAACACGGGCAAGAAGTTCGGGCATCTCAAAGGGTTTTACGATATAATCATCTGCACCCAGCTCCAAGCCGTTTAGCCGGTCGTTCAAATCGCTTTTCGCCGTTACAAATATAACGGGAATTTTCTTTATATACTTCATCAGCTCAAAGCCGGAAATCTTCGGCAGCATAACGTCGAGTATAATAAGGTCAAAGGTATTGCTGTTAATCAAATTCAGCGCTTCTTCGCCGTCAAAGGCAGATAAACACTTATGACCGATATACGTCAATTCGTCCGTGATGTGCTTGTTTATCAGCACTTCGTCTTCAACAACTAAAACTCTTGCCATACCGTAACCCTCCTATAAGTATGATTATATCACAGTTTGAAGGTAAAAGATTAACAAAAAATGAAATCACGAGTGTTTTTAAAAAACAAATACCTAATAATTACTTTTGCCGTGATATCGGAAGTATGATTTGTAAAAAAAGTTATTTTTGTTTACTACATCATCAAAAGAGCATCAATCTATTTGATACCGCCGAGCAATCCTCGACGGTATTTCTTTGTCTATCGCGTACCAAATTTTGCGCACGATTAAATCTTAATATATTCTCGACAAAATATTTATTTATGTTATAATATTTTAAAAATCAATGCAACCAAATTGAAAATTGCCACACTATATAAGCGAAAGGGGGCGAGGAAATGCAAAAAGCGAATGAAATGTGTGATAAGCTTATCAACGAATTTACAGAAAACTATATGGGCAAGCTGTTTTACTTTTGCCTTAAAAAGACAGGTAACAATGTAGAAGCCGAGGATCTGACACAAGATATAGCATTACAAATTATCACGGCTTTGAACAAGGGAACTATCCCAACAAGCTTTTCGGCTTGGGTTTGGCAGATAGCACGCAATCGTTATTCTATATGGGCGAGAGAAAAACATAATCGAAACGAGTCGGTAGCCGGTTCCGATATCGGAGATTATGAGCTTGAAGACAAATGCGCAAATGTGCTTAATGAAGTGTTACATACAGAGCAAATGGCTCTGCTTCGACGAGAGTTGGCGTTCATCAAAAGCGATTATCGCAATATTGTCGTTGCCTATTATATCGAAAATAAAACCGTTCGTGAAATTGCATTGCTTCTCTCGCTACCCGAAAACACGGTCAAGTCAAAGCTTTTCCGTGCAAGAGAAATTTTGAAAGAAGGTATGGAAATGGCAAGAAAATTTGGAAAACGGAGTTATAATCCCGAAAATGTTGGATTTGTAGCAAGCGGTGATCAACCAAGCGGATTACCTTGGAAAGCGGTTAACAGAAAAATACCCAACAACATTTTACTGCAAGCGAGCAACAATCCTTCGACGATTGAAGAACTGTCTATTGAGCTTGGCGTTGCGCTTCCTTATATGGAGGAGGAAGTTGAAATGTTGCATCAAGCTACTCTTCTTGAAAAACAAGGGGATAAATACATCACCAATTTCTTTATACTTGATAAAGATTGTCAAATAGAAATTTATAATGTTATAAGACAGGGTGCAAGGGAAAGAAGCAGACTTATCGGTGAGTTTATGGACGATAGGATTGACGATATTCGAAAGCTCGGTATTGCAGGAGACCACATTGACGATAATATTATCCGTTGGTGGTTAGTGCCTCACCTTATCGACCGTTTAATTGAACATTCTGTCAAGGCAAAAAGTAATGTTTATGACCCGCCTATACGCGCTAACGGCGAATCTTGGGGATTTGTTGGATACGAGATATTTGAATATCCTGAGGATGTAGGTATGGGTCAAAACGGAAACGGAGATGGAAAAAATATGTTTTGGGTTTATGGCGGATTCCCTCCGAACCGTGACGAAATATTGCTGTTGTGTGACTGTATTAGAAATAAACGCCATACGTCATCTTTTTCCGATATTGAGAAAAAGGTATGGGAGAACATAGAAGGAAAATTTGCGCATACATCCGATAGCGGGGAGATAGTTTCCGATGTTCTTGTGCTAACAAGTAATAGGTGGGATAAAATCGGTCATCTTTTCCAAGAGCATAGAAATTATAATAAACTTATGGAAAATATGCTCTGTGCGTATGATAAGGTCGAAGAAATCTTCAGAAAGTACAGCCATAAGGTTTTGCATGACAACCTTGGGTATAATATCAGAATGGAATTCTATAAAATAAGAAGGATGTGTGTCAATGATTTGGTATCTGATGGTATATTGACGGTTCCGACTAATATAGACAATTGCACCGCACTTATGTATATCGTTTTGGGATAAGATTAAAACACCGCCGAGGGTTAATTCGCTCGGCGGTGTTTTGCTTACTGTTTAATTTGTTGATGTTTCCTCCTTTGAATATGATTATACTATAGTTTTATATTAAAAGGTTAAGGAAAAGTGAAAGTGCTTGTAAGTTTAATGATTATATGCTATAATCCTTTGAAATGAGGTGATGTTCAGTGAAGCTTTACGCTCCCGAATATTATAATAAATTTAAATGTATTGCCTATAAATGCACTCACAGCTGTTGTATCGGCTGGGAGATAGACGTTGACGGAGATACTCTTTCAAAATACCGCGGTCTTTCGCAGGGATATGGTAAGAATATCAATGAAAGTATAGAAACCGAGGAAGTTCCTCATTTCCGTCTCCTGGCAGGAGACCGTTGTCCTCATCTTGACCAAAACGGGCTGTGCAGGATCATTACTTCGCTGGGCGAGGAATATCTTTGCGATATCTGCCGTGAGCACCCACGCTTTTACAACGATTGCGGATTTCATATGGAAGCAGGTCTGGGAATGGCGTGCGAGGAAGCCTGCAGAATAATACTGTCCTCCGACGGGTATGATGTGCTTTGTCCCATCGGAGATACGGATGGGGAAGTCTTTCCCCCTTTGTTTGATACCGTTTCTGTTCGCGAGCGGATATACGGTATACTGTCAGGGCAGGGCATTGGGTATTCGGAAAAGCTGAAACAGATTTACGGTGAGTTTGAGCTTTCGCTTAAGTCTGTTTCCGACAGCGAGTGGCGTGATGTTATCGATTCGCTTGAATATCTCGATGTGTCACATAAGCAACTGTTTTCCGTATATTCTTCTGATGTTTTTCCTTTGCCCGAATTTGAAAAGCTTCTTGAACGTGCTCTCGCATATTTTATATACAGGCATTGTACCGAAGCGAATGACGAAGAGGAGTATCGACAGTGTCTGGGCTTCTGCCTCTTTTGCGAGCGCTTGCTTGCATCGGCGGTAAACAATAAAGAATGCCAAAGCTTTGAGGATTTTGTGCTTATTTCCCGTATCCTTTCCGAGGAGATAGAATACTCCGAGGACAACACTCAAACCATAAAATCAATATTTGCCAAATAAAATAACACCGCCGTTTCAGGCGGTGTTGTTTTGCTGTTGGCTTAGTTATTTTAATTCTACCGCATGGATAACGCTGCCGTAAGAGCAAGCTACAAGCAGGTAATCAAGGGTTATTTGCTTAACGCTGTGTGCGGGAACGGTTACTTCGTAGGTGTAGTTACTGAATACACCGCTGTTTTCACCCAAGCCTGCAGTATAATCGGCGGAAAGCACCTCGCCGCTTTGGCTGTCGCGCACGAGTATGGCAAGCGTGCCGTGATCGCGCAGATGTAAAACGATAGTTCTTTCCGTATCCCCTTGATTAATAAGGGTGAAATGGTCCTGATACTCGATCATCCAGTTGGCAGTGTTTGCAGGCTGACCGCATCCGTCTGCGTGGTGGTTGTCAATTACAATCTCGTTGCCTCTATTGTCATGCCAGATAAACTCAACCATATCCATGCCTACCGCACTGTGGTTGTTCTGTGGGTTAAGATGTGTCATCCAGGTCGTGGTATTGTGAGTATGCTCGGTGCTCTTGTATTCCATATATGCGGGACCCACAGAGGGAACAAAGCTTGCATAGAGGTTTGTGTATGTTACGGGAAGCATACACGCCTTATCGTCATCACTAAAGGTCCATTCCATAAAGTTGTCAATAACGCCGTGGTGGTGTCCGATTCCCGAATACTGCTGTGCATATCCTGCCGCAACGTAGCCAAGTGCTTTAGGCTCTGCCTTTACTTGAGAAGCGTTGGTATAGCAGTACATAGTGCCTGTCACCTCGCCGCCTGTTACGGTAAACTTTACGTTGCCGTTTGCACAGCGGATATTGTTTACGTGGTGGTTTGCGGAATTATCTACGTTAATATTTCTGTATGCATCTGCGCTGGTTCCGCCGATGACCCAGAAATATTCTCCTGCAGGCAGACGGTAGGTGGTTGGCTGATACACTCTCGGCTCGTATTTTTTGTATGCATAATCGAGATGGGCGTATTTTGATGTAATTCCGCCGTTTGCATTAAGATAATCGTCGGGTAGTTCAAAGGAAGTATTATAAAAATCATACCACGCAAGCTGTCCGAACCAAGTGCCTATCCATTGATATCCCACGTTGGTGATGGTAATATATACGTCGTGGTCCGAGTTGTTTTTAAGCTGATAACCCAGGTAAACGTTATTTCCGGAATAGTTTGCGTGCTCAAAGGTAACGTAAACGTCACCGGTGAGTCCTTCATTTCGCATAAAGGCTTTGCCTACGTGCTGGGCGCCGAACTGCTCGGGATTATTGGAGTAAATATACGTGCCGCCTGTGCGCTTTATGTAGTTTACCTCTGCGGCAACAAGGTCATCGTTTCCGTAGACGTCGTATTCGATGGACTCATCGCGCTCGGGTACGTCATAGGGCAGGGTAACGACATGGTTTTCTGCTGTTACGGTGATCTTGAAGTCACCGTTTGCCTCTGCACTTACAGTTAAGGTATACACCTCGTCTTTGGTAAGATTTACGCTCAAAGACTCTGTACCTTGTGCTACAACTGTTTCACCTTGAGAAAGCTTTATTTCCGTTACGTACTCTCCCACAAGCGTATATGTGTCTGTATAGGGAGCGTACACAGTGTAAGAACGTGTGCCGTTTTCGTCTGCCACGTCATCAATGCTTGATATTCTGAAAGCACCGTGCTCATTCGTGTCGGGTACGTAAGGCTCTTCGCTTACTTCATTATCGGAAACCTCTTCGTTTTTACTTGTTTCGGGATTGGAGGTATCTGGCGTTGCCACCGAGTTTTCACCAACTTCATTGGATATATTGCTTTCCTCGGTATTTCCTCCGCAGGCAGTAAAGGAAAGCAAAGTAACCAGCAATAAAATCAAAGCCCCGTAACGTTTCATATTACTTTTCTCCTTATATATTTTCAATTACATTATAATACATACCGTATAGTGCCGAAACGAAGAAGATTCGTTTTTATGCAGGTTTGTGCTTACCAACCTGCGCGTTTAGTGTACAACCGCAAGGTGTGTTTGTCAATAGCTTTTTTTAATTATATCATTCAATTGTAAAGGAATTGTAAAGGATTTTCTTTTCTTTGAAAAAATATTTTTCGCACATATTCGGCATTTGATTACAACATATTATAAAAAAACAAAAATACTATTTACTTTTGGTTAAAAATGGGGTATAATACCGTGAATATTTTTGAAAACAGCAAATATAAGGAGAATTCAAAATGAAACTTTCCCCCCTTCAGATGGCAAGATACCAGTATGCCCCCAAGCTTCCCGGTATGCTCAGAAACGGTATTTCCGAGATCTGCGTTAAAAACGGCGGCGCAACCGAAAGCGTTGCAGATCAGGAAAAGATAAAGGCTCTGTTCCCCAACACCTACGGTAAGAACGAGATCACCTTTGAAAAGGGCGTTAACACTTCCGAGGCAAAGAAGCAGGTAGTGGGCGTTATCCTTTCCGGCGGACAGGCTCCCGGCGGACACAACGTTATCTGCGGTCTGTACGACGCATTGAAGGCTACCGATAAGGACAACGTTCTTTACGGCTTCAAGGGCGGTCCCTCCGGCCTTTTGGAAGATGATTATATTATTTTTGATGATGAATATATCAATAAGTACCGCAACACCGGCGGATTTGATATCATCGGCTCCGGCAGAACCAAGCTTGAGACCGAAGAGCAGTTCGCGGTTGTTGCAGAGGTTTGCAAAAAGCACGGCATAACCGCTATCGTTATCATCGGCGGTGACGACTCCAACACCAACGCTGCTGTTCTTGCAGAGTATTTTGCAGCAAACAACGCAGGCGTTCAGGTTATCGGCTGCCCCAAGACTATTGACGGCGACCTTAAGAACGAGGATATCGAGTGCTCCTTCGGCTTCGATACCGCTACCAAGACCTATTCCGAAATTATCGGTAATATCGAGCGTGACGCTAACTCCGCCAAGAAGTATTGGCACTTTGTTAAGGTAATGGGCCGTTCCGCTTCTCACGTTGCACTTGAGTGTGCGCTCCAGACCCGTCCCAACATCTGTCTCGTAGGCGAAGAAGTTGCCGCAAAGAAGATGTCTATGGCAGAGATCGCTGATTATATTGCAGATTCCGTAGCTACCCGTGCCGCAAAGGGCTGGAACTTTGGTGTTGCTATCATTCCCGAAGGTATCGTTGAGTTCGTTCCCGAATTCTCCGTTCTTATTGCAGAGATCAACGAGCTTCTTGCAGGCGAAAAGACCGATGCATTCAACGCGCTTCCTACCTGGGATGCAAAGTATGCTTTCATCGAGAATGGTCTGACCAAGGAATCCATGGCTGTTTTTGCAATTCTTCCCCAGTCCATTCAGCAGCAGCTCTTCCTCGAGCGTGACCCCCACGGTAACGTTCAGGTTTCTCTCATCGAGTCCGAAAAGCTCTTCTCCGCTCTCGTTGCGGATAACCTCAAGGCTCGCAAGGCTGCAGGCACCTATAACGGCAAGTTCTCCGCCCTTCACCACTTCCTTGGCTATGAAGGCCGTTGCGCTTTCCCCTCCAACTTCGACGCTGACTATTGCTATTCTCTCGGTTATAACGCATTTATGCTTATCCAATATGGCTATACCGGCTATCTCTCCAAGGTTTCCAACCTCAGCAACCCCGCTGAAGAATGGGTTGCAGGCGGTATGCCTATGACCAAGATGATGAACATCGAAAGAAGACACGGTAAGGACAAGCCCGTTATCCGCAAGGCTCTCGTTGAGCTTGACGGCGCGCCCTTCAAGTATTTCGAGGCTCATAGAGCTGAATGGGC
>JAZOBE010000043.1:0-82598 GCA_045595785.1 Eubacteriales bacterium | reverse complement strand
TTTCAGGTGAAAGCAGAGAAAGATTGAAAAAGCTGGATGAATATCTGGCAGAGGTTTTCAGAATATCATTCGGAAACCGAATAATGAAGCAGATAGAGGAATACGTACCCATAATGCTTGCGTGCGGAGGAAACGAGATACGGGCGCTTGATGATATTCTGGCGAGAAAGATACTTCGCAAGCTTGAGCAATTAAGCCCTGCTTTTGTTAAAAGCGAAAGCGACAGTCTGCTCTCTCTGCTGGACGAATTGTTTGGCGAAGATGAATTGGTACAAAGCAGAAGATATATAGAAAAACTGCAAAAAGGATATTAACAGCTTCAAAAACACGGGAGAAGAATATGAAAACAAGGAGAAACGCGGTAAAAACAACTACATACGTTGCAGGGATTCTTGCCGTAACGGCAGCGGTCATAACGGCTGTATTGCTTTTTATGAGCGGACTGGGCATTATTTTCCCGAGAAAACAAAACCTTATTTTGCGAACGAACGATATCGCTTTTACGTACAGCGGTGAAGTCTTTGAAGGAAGCGAACCGCAGATAGTGTATGGCGAATTATATCCGGGTCATTCGATAGAGGTTATGAATGTTGCAAGATACTCAACCGTCGGTGAACATGAAAACGCACCGGAATTCAAAATTGTTGATTCTGTCGGCGCAGACGTAACCGATATGTATAACATCACTACAAGATTCGGAAAGTTTACCGTCGAGCCCAGAAAGCTTACAGTTTACAGCGAAAGCAAGGAAAAAAGATACGACGGCACTTCCCTTGTATCCGACGAAATTACCGTTATAGGCGGTGGGCTTGCGGCAGGACATTCATTTAACGCCCTCTCAACCACATCTATTACCCTGCCCGGAGAAATAAGTATACAGCCGTCTTATTCGATCATTGATGCAAACGGAGGCGACGTTACGGACCAATACATGGTCAAAGAAATGCTGGGTAAGCTGACAGTTCTTCCTATTCCCGTGACTATATCTACTGAATCTGCAAGCAAGCAGTATGACGGCACACCGCTTTCTCTTGACAAGTGGCAGCACGTAAACGGAACGCTTTTGAGCGGACACACCATTAAAGCGGTCTGCAACGCGTCGGTTACCGAGGTGGGCGCGCTTGAAAATACTGCAGACGTAAGAATATATGACGAGGATGGTACCGACGTCACCCAGTTTTATGAGATTATACTTAAACCCGGAACACTAAAAATAGACCCGTTGGTGCTGCATATCACCACCGGAAGTGCAGAAAAAATATATGACGGAAAATATATCAGCTGTGAGGAATGGCAAATAACCTCCGGCTCGCTTGCAGAGGGAGAAAAAATAGAAGCTGTAAGCTTTGCTTTAATGAAAAACGCAGGAGATATCAAAAACGAAATAAAGTTCAAGATAACCGACAAAAACGGGAAGGTTATTACCAACAGATACAAGATAATACTTTCCGCCGGAACACTGTCTGTTGCTCCCCGCGCAATAACCATTCAAACAGGAAGTGCGAGTAAAAAATATGACGGAACACCCATTTATTGCAAAGAATACAAAATCACAAAGGGTGAGCTTTGCGCCGGCGACAAGATGGAAGTATCGTTTACTTCTATGGTCAATATCGGATATACCGAAAACTATATAGTCGATAACACTATATATGCGTATAACGAAAACGGAGAACGGTATGACGTAACCGTAAATTACAGAATAACCTACGATTACGGCATACTTACGATAACGGCTAATTAAACTAAAAGAAATCAGAAAGGAGGATGCGTGATGACCGAATACACGGATATCAAGGCGGTAAACGCGAAATATACCAATTTCCCTTCGGGCAGATACGAGCAGTACGAAAAAAGAATGCTTAAACTATCTAAAGTGATACGTTTTATTAAAAAGCACAGAATACTTTTTTCTGCTGTTGTAATTGCCTTTGCCGCCGCAATACTGACACTCACCTACTGTGCGGGAATATTTACGGAAAGCATAGTATGCGAGGATATGATTTACGGCGAAAAGTTTAACGTAACTGCAGGCGCTTTTCTTACTCGGGTCAGATACGAATATTCCTCCGATGGGAATGAGTGGACTGACTCCTCCCCCATAACGCCCGGTGAATATTACGTAAGAGGCGTAACGAAGAATCTATTTGGTAAAGAGCGCTACAGCGACAGCGCTGTATTTACTCTTGCACCGAGAAGTGCATCCATTGAGATAACAGAGGTTTTCTGCCAATACGGAAATATTGACAGGGAATTTTTGGAAAAGCTGACAGCTTTCCGCGGACTCGCAGAAGGTGACGAGCTACGGGATATAAGATACGAGCTGAACGATGACGATTGGAAGCGGGTTGAGGTTTCTGTAAAGGAATACACAATTATTAATTCAGACGGCACCGATGTGACCGAGTGCTACAACGTAAACTCAGAGGGCGGAATAATAGCCGTAGAACCGCGGAGAATTACCGTAAGCACCCAAGGCGGTGCAAAAGAATATGACGGACTCCCCGTTGTATCCGATGTTTGGAGTGTTTCGTCCGGCACGCTTGCGGCGGGAGACACGCTAAAAATGCACATGACGCCTTTTCCCTCAGATGCAGGCGAGTACGTTATTGTGCCCGAAAAGTTTGAAATAACCGATTCTGAGGGCAACGAAGTTACGTATAAATACGAGATAAGCTTTGATTACGGTGTTT
Organism: Eubacteriales bacterium; assembly: GCA_045595785.1. Taxonomy (GTDB): domain Bacteria; phylum Bacillota; class Clostridia; order Oscillospirales; family CAG-382; genus SFLA01. The sequence continues at coordinate 79,905 of JAZOBE010000043.1, read as the reverse complement.
ACACGGTACGCCCCATACAGTTATCATTTTCTACCGAAAGTGATGAAAAGATTTATGACGGCAAGACACTGACAAACCCCAACTGGACTATGACGGGCGGCGCAGTGCTTGAAGGTCACACGATTACCGCAGAGGCGGTGGGAACAAGAACGATTGTAGGCAAAAGCAAAAACGTGCTGAGCGTAATAATAACCGACGAAAACAAAAAAGATGTCACTCACAATTATAATATACTGGTTGACGCAGGCGAGCTTACAATTAATCCTATCCTGCTTACCTTCACCACCGATTCCGCTCAAAAGGTTTATGACGGAAAATTGTTGCAAGCGCCGGGTTATAAGCTGATTTCAGGTCAGCTTCTGCCGGGACACAGACTTGAGGGCGAAGCTAACGGAATGTTAATTGACGTAGGCGAAAAGGACAACACCCTCTTGGTTATGATTTACAACGAAAACAACGTTAATGTGACAGCTGCGGGATATGAAATAGTGGTTGAATACGGCACACTGAAGATAACTCCCCGCCCTATCACCATTGCTTCTTCAAGCGCACAAAAGCTGTACGACGCCACAGCGCTTACGGCTCACAGCTTTTCGGTATCGGATAACTCATTGGTAAACGGTGACGTTGTTAACCCGACATTTACCGGCTCACAGACCGAAGTGGGAGAAAGTCCCAATTATTTCACGGCGATGATATTAAACGGAGGCAGAAATTGTACCAAAAACTACGATATTACCTACAAGCTCGGTACGCTTACGGTGCTTCCCAACGACGACTATAACCCCAATGACCCTGGAAGCGGAAATATCGGTAACGGCCCCGGCGGAACAACCGTTGGCCCCGAAGACGGAGCAGGAGGTTCGAGCGAACCGGGCAGCAACGGAGACGGCACCACCGACGGTATGTTCGGTGTAGGAGGAGCGACGGGAATAGGATTCCCTCCTACTGATGCGCCCGAAATTATATATGCAAGAGTTAAGCTGACGGGAAGCGGAGCATATCCCTTTTCCGCATTTCTGAGAGCCACATCTTACGGCGATTATAACGGCAGCGGATTTGATTCCGCAACCGATTATAACAAGCTCTATATGTCCCCGCTGGATTTTATAGGACGCTCTGTTAACGGAAACCGACATTCACTGTGGACTATTACCGTGGAAAGAAACACCAACTGTCCCGTTATTATTCCCTATTATTCATACGATTCCTCTATGTTCGGAACCAGTGATTCGTATTTTCTTTCCGGCATGAACAAATACGACTATAAATTTGTTAAGCTGACCGACAGCATTACGGAAATGCGAGAGTATATTCACGATGATTTCTCCGGCGCATTGTGGGATTATACGCAGTTCGTGTATTCCGAATATCTGCAGATACCCGACTACACAAAAACGGAAATGCTTCGTATAGGTAAGGAAAACGGAATTGATGATACCAAGGATATATTCATTCTTGCCGACAGCATACGAAAATACGTGCAGAACGCAGGAACGTATAACCTTTACGGTGCTCCGTACCCGGAAAGCGTTGACGTGGCGGTATATTTCCTTGACGTTGCCAAGGAAGGCGTGTGCCAGCATTTTGCTGCGGCGGCGACAATGATGTACCGTGCGTACGGCATCCCTGCCAGATACGTTACCGGTTTTTCCGTATATCTGGAGCCTGATACCACTGTGTCTCTTTCGACCTTTGACCGACACGCTTGGGTAGAAATATTCATTGATTCGTTAGGCTGGATACCCGTAGAGGTAACCGGTTCGGGATTCGGTGTACCGGGAACGAAAAACGAAGTAAGCATAAGCGCTTATAACGCGGTAAAAGAGTATGACGGCCAGCCCTTTGGTGAGTGGAACGGAGAAAAGGTAGTTATAAACGAAGGCAGACTTTTGCCTGGACACACGGCTAAGATAGACATACACGAGGATATTAATCATATTAAGCCGGGGATATATAAAACCGAGATATTAAAGGTTAAGATATACGATTCCAACGGAAATGACGTTACGGACAAATACTACAAGGTATCATACACCGGCGGAAAACTGACGATAAATAAGCGCAAGCTGGTGATACAGCTTGGTTCTGCTTCCAAAACGTATGACGGCACTCCGCTAAAATGTGAAGAATGGCGGCTAGTAAGCGGTACCATACTGCCGAACACGGAAATCCGGGTCGAAACGATCGGCGAAATAACCGAGGTGGGAACTGCGGTAAACCAAATACTTCACGTTTACGTTTATGAAACCAAAAACGGAATTACCAAGGACGTAAGCGATTGCTACGACATAACCGCGCTCCCCGGAAGATTGGAAATAACCGAATAACTATATACAGCACTTCGCGCCGTGATGATATGCCACGCCTGTGGCTTGGATAAAAAAAGAAGTAACTTTTGATAAACAAAAGTTACTTCTTTTTTGGTGCACCAGAGCATTCTATAATCGAACCATTTACCTCATCAAGAGTAACGGTAGTATTTGCTTCGTTGTAGTTAAAGGTCAAAACCAGCTTATCGTCATATACATACACTGCATTCACGAAGCTGTCAATGAGTCTCTGCTTGTGTTCTTTTTTCGTTGTATCTAAGCTACGAAATCTGTGCAACCAGAAGATTAGTCCCTCTTTGGTAAGAGGAGGGTGTTTCAGTTCTTCTTTAATAATCTTTAATTCCAATTCTTCTTTGGTAGTTTCAAGTTTAATCAAACGCTGTTTCGTGGTAGTTGTAATGATTCCCTGTTCGATAGCGTTCATCAGATTGGCTATCGCTCTTTCTGTTTCGCTCAATTGTTGTTTCAGAAGGGTGACAGATGTGTTTTCGGTGCTGGCTACGCGGAGTACGATGTTTGCAATGTCCTCGATTACATCGTCCTGTAATAGCATTTCCTTGGTGTATCGAACAACAATGTCTTCGATCCATTCCTTTTTAACAGTCTTTTTATCACAGGAGTGCTTGTACTTTGTATTGTTGCATTTATAGTAGCGGTGCACCGTACCATTCCTGCCCGTACCGCTTTCTCCTGTCATATAGACACCACACTTGCCACAGTACAGCTTAGTAGTCAACAGATAGTCGTCCTCGGCTTTGTGCCTTGCGGCGGCTTTTTTGTTTTTCTGCAACTGCTCCTGTACCTTGTTGAACAAATCTTTTGGAACTATCTGCGGAATACCGTTCTCGTGAATAATCTCTTGAAACTTATATTCACCGATGTAACGCCTATTCTTTAGCATAGTCGTCACAATGTTGATGGAAATCTTGCTCCCGAGAGAAGTAGTCAATCCCTTTGTATTTAACAGAGTTACGATCTCTTTAATGGTCTTACCTTTGTCGTATAATTTGAATGCTTCAAGTACCCAGGGAGCTTTTAACGGATCAATTTCAAACATCTGCTCATTGTTAATGACATATCCAATAGGAACTGTACCACCGTTGAATTTGCACTTTAAGGCGTTTTCCGTAAGACCTCTTGTAACCTTTTCAGCAAGCTCTGCGGAGTAGTATTCTGCCATACCTTCCAGCACAGATTCAAGCAATATACCCTCCGAACCGGCAGATATATTTTCGGTTGCCGAGATCACTTTGACATCGTTCTTTTTTAGTGCATTTTTGTAACGAGCCGAGTCGTAGCGATTTCTTGCAAAACGATCCAATTTCCAAACAATGATTATATCAAACTTCTTCTTAGAACTGTCTTTAATCATTTTCTGAAATTGCGGTCGGTTATCCGTTTTTGCAGATAATGCTCTGTCAATGTAGGTATCAATTACGGAGATACCTTGTCTTTCCGCAAATGCCATACACTCACGAAGCTGACCGTCAATGCTTTCCTCACGCTGACTGTCTGAGGAATATCTTGCGTAAATTACTGCGGTCATTCGCTGTTCACCTCCTGCCAATATTCAGTTTTCTTTTGTAACATAGTTTTATCACGCCCTTTCATTTGTTCTGTTTTTGCCTTGCCCAACGCAAACACCGTATTGATGTGCCTGTGTTGCAGTCTTTTTCTTTTGCCTAACATAAACTCCACCTTTCTGTTTTTAAGAATGCGAAGTTAATATGAAAAACAAGATACAATTTGGCAAGTAAAAAGCAGTTTTAATAAAAAGTGAGTTTATTCGGAGTATAGCTATTGCAGAAAATATTTCAGTCTCATAGGATTTTATGTATATTGATAATTTATCTTTGCTGTGGTATAATTTATAAAAATCATTTAAGTTGGAGGTATGTATGCTTGGACTAAAACGCGGAACAGTTATGTTGTGCGACCATTGTAAAGATTGGGAAATAGAAGCGAATCGTATTATAACTCAACTTAAAGATATATTGGGTGCTTTTGCTGTGGATGTTCAGCACATTGGGAGTACGTCAATAAAGAACATTAAAGCTAAGCCGATTATTGATATCGCTATCGGTGTTAATAGTTTTGATAGCTTGGATAATTATATTGAACCTCTATTAAATATTGGCGTTTATAAATCGTCCGGTCAACCCTTTTCAGATATTGTCTTATTTTCAAAAGACGATGAAAACGGAAACCGATTGAATAATATTCAAGTAGTCATATATGGTGAAGAACAATGGAATAAGCATATTTTGTTTAGAGATTATATGAATGCTCATCCCGATAAAGCAATCGAATATGAACAAATCAAGATTAAAGCTACCGAGCTTTTTCCGACAGATGTTTTGGCATATTCAAATTATAAAAGTACATTTATAAAAAAATGTATAGATGAAGCAAAGAAGGCGCTCCTATGAAAATAATAACGATTTGCGGAAGTTATAAATTCAAAAGACAAATGATTGAAGTGGCGGAAAAGTTAACCCTTGAGGGACACTGTGTTTTAATGCCCAATGAATTAACTCGTCCTGATAAGGAAAGCTATTCTCAATCAGAAGCATTAATGTTTGATAAAATGCATAAAGAGAAAATCAAATTGTCGGATGCTATTTTGGTTGTCGATGTGAACGGTTATATTGGAAATAGTACGAAAAGTGAAATTGAATTTGCGGAATCATTAGGAAAAGAAATTATTTATTATAGCGATTTATCGTTATAAAATATTCTGTATTTTATAAGAGGCACAATATGAACATTACATTCACAGACATTACGCTGATCACAGAAGACGTACTCAATCTCGTTGATTTTTACGAGAAACTATTTGACATTTCTATCGAGAAAAATGAGATCCATACCCAATTTGAAATAGGCTCTTTAAGAATTACATTGTATTCTCAAATGGCGGCAGAATCGGATATGAACTTTAATTTCGACCGGTATCATGGAACAGGAAAAATGACAACAGGATTTAATCTTGATGAGATTGATAGTGCGGTGTTAAAGCTTAAAGAATTAAATGTTGAATTTGTATCTGGTCCCAAAACATATCCATGGGGCGCAAAGTCAGTGCATTTCAGAGACCCAGATGGAAATATAATATGTTTTCGTTGTTGGCCTAACACATAATTCAGTTTATAAAAGAAACGAGGAAAATAATGATTGAAGCATATATAAATATACAGAACAAGCTCGGTGATGAAGTCTCGAAGTCTTGGGAAAAGCTCGTTGGTTTTATTCGTGCCTACTATATAATGGAAGAATGGTGGGATGGAAAGGAAATATTGAAATTCCGCAAAAGCGGCAAAACGCTTGTTAGCTTGAGTGTACAAGAAAACCGTTTCAATGCACTTGTCATATTCGGAAAAGCGGAACGAGAAAAGTTTGACGCGGTCAGAGATAATTTTTCCGATTATATTCTCAATTACTATGACAACAGCCGTACATATCACGACGGAAAATGGATGTTCATTGATGTTGACGTCAATACAAACGTCGATGAAATTATTGAACTCATTAAGATAAAAAAGAAACCCAACCGTAAGGTTGAGAATTTAAAAGATGCTGAAATAGGCTGTTGCGGTAACCGTTGTGACCAATGTCTTTTAAGAGCCACTAATGGCGGCAAAGAAAACCGAGTTCTGTTCACCGACGAGAATTACAAAATATACTTCTCGCCCGATGAACAAAAAGAGGACTATTCCGGCGTCAACTGCGCCGGTTGTTATTCAGGCTGTAAAACAAGAGATTGTGCAAAGGGAAAAGGATATGACGTTTGCGTGCAATGCGAGGAATACCCTTGCGAAACGGTTTTAGGCGCTTTTACGCATCCCGGAAGATGCAATGTAGGACTTACGCCCGAACAGCTCGACCTGCTCGTTATTCCATATTGCGGTAAAGAAAGATTTGAACGTTGTAAAGAACAGCTTTGTAAGCAGGATATGAAATAAACGAATAACCCGTTTTGAAAACCAATTGCAAGTTATTTTAGGAAAGAGAAAGAATATGATGAATTTACGCGTGGCAAATATATCAGATGCAAAAGAGCTTTCTGAAATTTATAAATATTATGTCGAAAATACAACAATATCATTTGAATACACAGCACCAGATGTCAATGAATTTTCGAAACGCATTACAGAGAAATTGGGAAAATATCCGTTTATTGTTGCTGAAGAAGATGGTTGTATTATTGGATATGCATACGCATCAGCATTTAGAGAAAGAGCGGCGTATGGTTGGGATGCGGAATTGTCTATATATATTGATAAAACTAAGCGATACCAAGGGATTGGTACACGGTTATATACAGCGCTAATCGATATATTAAAACTTCAAAATTTCGTCAGTCTTTACGCCGGTGTTACTACACCAAATCCCGCAAGCGCTACTTTGCACGAAAAATTCGGATTTAATGTCGTTGGCACATATCATGCGGTTGGTTATAAAAAAGAACAGTGGTTAGACGTCGTTTGGTACGAGAAAACCATAGGAGATTTATGTCCTCCGAAACCCATCATTCCGTTTCCACGTCTACCCAAAGCACTCGTAGATGAAATATTATCTATACGAAGCATATAAAACTCTTGAAATGCTTTTATACTAAAGCATTTCAGAAAAATTGAAATGAGGCAATATCCGTTATATGAAAAAAATCATTGTCATCCAGCATCCTCAATCCGAACAACATATCAACCGAATGATCGGTTCGTGGTACAATTGGGATTTAACCGAATTAGGTATTAAGCAAGCACATAACATTGCCAAGAAACTTTCTGCCGAAATCACCGGCGACGATTATACAATATATTCGTCGGATTTATTAAGAACAAAACATACCGCCGAGGTTATTTCAAGTTATCTTAATACAACCCCTATATTTGATGAACGAATCAGAGAGTTCAATTTAGGTGAAGCAATAGGAAAATCCAAAGAATGGGCAAAAAACAATCTATGTTGCCCTGTTTGGGAAGGAACGATAGATTGGGCTTGTACTGCCGATGGACAAGTGTTCCGTAATGCAGAAACAAGACGTGACGTTTGGGATAGGGTGTTGCAGTTCTATAACGATATAATCTTTCCCTCGGAAAAGAACTTGATAATTGTTTCGCATAGCGGAACTTTAAGTGTTTTGTTTGCGATTTGGTTGGGTATGGGTATACATTCACTCGACCAAACTGTGATTTGGGGCAAAGCCGGTAGTGTTTCGATTTTGCTTGATGATGGTGAACATCGTATGATATCGAAGTTAAGTGATATGTCATATATTAATGATTGAATTGTTATAATTTAGGAGAAAAATCATGCCAAGTTTATACGATAGAGCCGATTTATATGACGCTTTTGAAACAGAGCGTAAATATCAACAAACAATATTGCATTGGAAAAAGGTATTGGAAGGTACCTATATCAAATCTTTTCTTGATGTTAGTATCGGAACTGGCTCACTCACACTTCCATTGGCGGAATTGGGAATAGAATTGTATGGTTCGGATATAAGTCAAACTATGCTTGACCGATGCGCTAAAAAAGCAAAAAGCAAGGACATTTCAATCAAACTAACTCAATGCGATTTTAGGAATGTTTCAAGTCGTCTTAATCAGAAATTCGATTGTGTTGCCTCCACGGGAAATTCGCTACCTTATGTTACTAATTTAGAAGCATTCGATGTAATCGAGCAAATGGATTCACTTGTGAATGAAAACGGATATATTTATATCGATACAAGAAATTGGGACAAAATATTAGTTGAGCGTAAACGTTTTTGGCCATACAATCCTGCATTCATCGGCGAAACAAGAATCAACTGTGTTCAACTATGGGATTATAACGTGGATGGTTCAATGGATTTCAACATCTTATATCTATTGGAGAAAAATGGTATTATTACCGAAAATGAAGTTTTCAAAGAACACGTTTTTCCAATTAAACGTTGCGATATTATGAACAAACTGACGAGCCTTGGATATGGAAATATACAGGTAATGTGTATGCCCGCATTTGCTGATTTTGATGTTGATACATTTGATTGGTATTGTGTCGTTGCGCAGAAATTATCATAAAAAATGTTTGGAGATGTACTATGACATTAAAAGAAATGTTTGCTGAATTTCAGCCGATTGCAGTTAATGAAAACATTATCCTGCGACAAGTCAAGCCGGAACGGGATTGCGAAAAGTATTTTGAAATATACAGTGATTCCGACGCCTTGAAATATTATTTGGGTTACGGCAAACCACCTGCAAATCTTGAACAGGCAAAGAAAATCATCCAAAACCAAATCAATGCTTTTGAAAAATGCCGTGAATATAATTGGACTATCGCAGACAGAAATACCGATGAGGTTTTGGGAAGAATCCTATTAAGCGATTTTCAAAACAACAATACCGCTGCAAATATTGGTTATTTCCTTGACCGTAAGTATTGGAACAAAGGTATTATGACGGCTTGCACAGAAGCTGTTGTAAAGTTTGGATTTGAACAGTTAAAGCTTGAACGCATCTTCACATCCGTCGAACCGAACAATATCGCATCACAAAGAGTTCTCGAAAAGAACGGCTTCATAAAAGAAGGTCATCTGCGCCATTGTTTCCCGTTGAACGATGGATTGCACGATTGCGTTATTTACGGAAAACTTTATACAGATTGAAACAAAACTAAATAATAACCTTTGAAGTGATTTTTACTTTTTTAAACTGTCCATATTTGTCAAGAAATATAAATAATATTCTGCTATCATATATTAAGGGTGCAAGATGGATGATATAAAAGCGGTAGTTAAGGCACAGGAGTATATCAAAGAACATCACACTGATATGGAATTTGGTGTTGAGAATGTTTGTAGCGCAGTTGGATATTCTCGCCGTCAACTTGACAGATTATTTCAAAAGCATATGAAGATTACGCTTAGCGAATACATAAATGCCGTTGTATTGAGCGAGAGTGCGAACAAACTGCTTGACACCGAGAACTCTGTTATTGATGTTGCTTTTGACAGTCACTATCAATCTCATGAAGGTTACACAAGGTCATTTGTAAAGCGTTTTTCTGTTACGCCAAAAGAGTACCGTAAGAGCCAAATTGCTATTCCGTTATTTACTCAGCACCCTGCTAATCATTATCATATTTTGAAAGAGGGACAAAGAATGGACACGCCAACAATTTGCACGGTTACACCCGTTAACAGACCTAAAAGGAAATTGATTTATCTTACATCAAAGTCGGCAACCGACTACCTTTCTTATTGCGAGGAAGTTGGTTGTGATTGGGAAGGCTTGCTTAATAGCATACACGAAAAGTTTGATACGGCAGCGTTGATTAATTTACCCGATTTTTTGCAAGAGCAAGGTATCCGTACAATTGCCGCAGGTGTTGAAGTGCCTATCGACTACGAAAAACCTCTGCCAGAAGGATATAGAGTGGCAGAACTTCCCGAATGTGTAATGCTTTATTTTCAAAGCGAGCCTTACGCTAATCCGGATGATTTTGGTAAATATATCGTGCAAGTGTTCAAGGCGATTGAACATTATGACTTCGAGCGATACGGCTATAAATATGCAACAAGTATTGCACCCACACTAAACCTCGGTGCAGAGCCTGAACTTGGAGCAAGAGTTGCGATTCCGGTTGAACGTATAAAGTAGTCCTTGCGGAATTGGTGGCGGTTAATTTGATCTGCTTTACAGAACATGCTTAATAATACGTAGAAGAACAGCCGAGGTAATTCCTCGGCTGTTGTGTTAATTATGCTGCTATTATTCTCCTAATAAAATCGATTTGAGTTCTTTGTCAATTTCATCGATACAGGGATTTTTCATAATGATAGGCTGAATGATTTCTCGGCTTTCTCTTAAATGCGGCAATTCAGAAGCAAGAGCTTGCGCTTTGTCTATTTCTCCGTGTTTTTGATATAGGAAACAAAGTGTTGCACGCATAGTGGCTTTTTGTTTTTCATTGTTTGACAACGGTAATCCTATTTCTATAAATTTAATGGATTCTTCGGTTTTATTGTTCAAGGCTAATACACTTCCAAGTCCAAGAAGCATTCCCGAATTATTCGGATATATTAGAAGAGCGTCGCGGTACACTTTTTCAGCTGATTCATAATCGCTGATTTTCATAAAACCATTCGCAGTTTTGTGAATATTATATTTTGTTTCATCTGCACGCATTACATCCATACCGATTAGCAAATCTACACTCGTTTCGAAAATGTTCGCTAATGCAGGTAGTAATGTTATATCGGGATATGTTTCACCACGTTCCCATTTTGAAATACTTTGAGGTGTGATATTCAAATAATTAGCTAATTCTTCTTGTGTCAATCCTTTTAAAATCCGATACTTTTTTAAATTTGACGTTAAATATAACATATTACAAATCCTTTGAAATTTAATATTTAAGCTGAGCCCTGCTTTTAATCATATTATATCTTATCAATAATTATAAAACAATAACCTATTATTTTACTTATCTTCGCCTTATAGGTTAGTCATACACTTTAAAGCAAATAAAAATGCAATAGAATAAGTCGACGAATTCTATTTTAAGTTGAGCAACTTCAAGAATACCGTTATTGTTTTTTCTGTGTTTTTTGGTATCATATATTCGTAATCAACAAACGGAGGGCGTAAAATGAACACAAAGAACATCGGCAATTACATTCAAACGCTTCGCAAACAAAAAGGACTTTCGCAGAAAGGCTTGGCGGAATTACTTTCGGTAACGTTCCAAGCTGTTTCTAAATGGGAGAATGGCGAAAATCTTCCCGATGCTTCTATATTGCTTGACTTAGCAGATGTCTTGGACACCACAACCGATAAAATTTTAAGCGGTGGTCAGTTAGTTATTCGCAAGAACAGAAAAGTAGACATCGAGAAATTAAAGGTGGGAATAGTTGCGATTGAAAGCTTGAAATCTTGTTTTGGTGAATATTCAACTTTCTATAAAGGCGCAATCGAAGGAATCAACAATAAAATGAATTTCGATATTGAGAATTGTTTTCTTGACGAATCCGGCAAAGAATTATTACTTGCTGAAGCCGTTATACAAAGTTTGTTGAACGGATATTCCGTTGACGAAGCCGATATTGATGCATATTTTACTTCTGATTCCTTAAAGCGACAAATTAATAAATATCGCTTCGATTGCTCGCTATTTACTTTGCAAACCTCTAATTATAAAAATTATAGACCTTCGTATCCTTCTGCGGTGGTTGAACTCATTTTGGCGCAAATCGAAACGCCCGTTATTGCAGACATAGGTAGCGGCACAGGAAAACTCTCGAAATTGCTTGTAGAAAGTGCAAAAACGCTATACTCTATCGAACCCAACAGACAAATGAGAAAAAGCGCCGAGGATATAATGAGTTGCCACGCCAATTATATTTCCATCGCTTCTTTTGCGGAGCAAACAACGCTTCCTGATTCCAGCGTAGATATAATAACTGCTGCTGAATCTTTCCATTGGTTTGATAATGAGAAAACACATACCGAAATGCGCAGAATTTTGAAAAAAGACGGTTATGTGTTTTTGCTGTGGAATGTGTTCGGGGGAGATGAGTTTGATGAGGAACTGACAAATCTAAAAATATCATATCGTGCAAAGAAAAAACAAAAAACATCGGGAATTTCTTATAAAGAACGTGCGAATAATCTGTTTGGCGAAAATAATTATAATACCAATAAATTCGATAACAGTATACAACAAACTTTCGAGGAGTTTTGCGGTGGGATGTTGTCAACTTCCTTTGCACCTGACAAATCCAGCGAAGATTACGAGTGTTTTATTAGCGATGTAAAAGCAATTTTCGATAAATACTCCAAAGACGGAAAAATCAACACAACAATAATAACCGTTTGCTATTGGGGAAAACTTAATTAATATCGTACACATAATCGTCAATATTTAAAATCAGCCGTCGAGAATTCCTCGGCGGTTTCTTTGTCTACGATTTATGTCTAGTGAAATTACATCTTGCGCTTTGTGGAAAAAACAATTAAAATTTTCAAACTTTTTTATAGACGTTTTGACCTTTTTCGACATTATATAAGTAGAGTAGTAAAAATTGACAAATATCGTATGAATGACCGTTTACGAAGTGATGTCATATCTCGCATTCTCCATTCACTCCCGAATTTTGTCGGTTCACTCCAAGGTATATTGATTTTTGTTGAAATACATTCCAAAATTCATGCATGGATTTTGGTCAAACACACCTTAACAAATCGATAATTTCACAGAAACTGTATGATTGAATCATATAGATTGTCTTTTCGACTATCAAAATTTTTAAGAATTAAGTAAGAGAGCATAGCTATTATGAATACCAATCGCAAACATGTTAATGCATCTTGGCTACAAATATCTGATTTACATGTATTTTCAGAAGCAGATACAACTTTTATTTCAGAAGATTATAACAAATTAGCAAAAAAAATCTCCCCACAATTTCTTATAGCAACGGGAGATTTTCGCCATGCAAAATATAAAACAGAGTTTAATGTTTCAATGAAATATTTAGAGTCGATTTTAACAGCATTTAATATCGATAAAAAAGATACATTTTTAGTTCCTGGAAATCATGATGTGAATAACTATGATGGAAGGCGCGAAGCTATTAGGACTATATGTGATCATTCTGAAAGTAACTATAATATATACTCGCAATACTTAAATGGCACAAAGTCACTGTATGATGGATTTGTTGAATATGACATTTTTGCGCGTAACTTTTATGCCAGCTCTGGCGTGACAGACGGGAGAGTTACTAATCCTAGCGGCGTTAATTGTATCGTTTGGAACAATCTGATAAATATTTTGTTGCTTAACACTGCATTAATTAGTGATGGAGATATGCATAAACAAATAGTTGACATTAATTCATTATCGAACTGTTCAATTGACATTAATCTTCCCACATTAATGTTAGGACATCATTGGATTGAAACGCTATTTTCAAGTCACATTGACAGAATACACAGCGTTATAGATCGAAGATGCATTAGTGCATATCTTCATGGAGATATGCATAAATATGCCAATAATCCTATTTCGACAATTTCCTTGCCTAATCGAACGATTCCGAGTATCGCATGTGGTAAATCTGCACCACAATCGGGAGACTCCTACTCAGATATTGGCGTAATATATTATGAATGGCGAAATGATAATAACACTTATGTTCGAGCTTATCGTTGGTCACCTAAAACTGGTTTTATTGAAGACTCTGCATATGTATATAACATCGATAGACAGTATTATTTTCCAATGATTTGTGATTATGATAGTTTAGACAATAAAACAAACAGGCTTATTAATCTAGTAAAAAATCTTGCACATAACCAGCGGCATGAATTTATGAAAGGCGAATGGGTGAGAGAAGCAGAAAATGTTTGGCAATCTAATCATAATGAAACAATTGGTCGAAGTTTATTGTTATTCTTTTACAATAAATCAAAAAGTGGTTTTAACAGCGAACTACAAAAAGTAAAAAATATATATTATGAGTTGGAATCGATTCCTAATTGCGAACCCAATACCAGAGCATTACTCGATGAAATAAAATCTTTTATTGTGAATTAGTGTTAATGGAGGAAAAATGGCATTTACAACTTTATTCAATAAAGCAGAGATAAAAAATGAGAACGAAAGAAAAGAACCTTCTTTATCGCATAATGAAAAATCAAATAATAAGCTCGAGAATTGGCCAAAATTTGGGACAACAATAAGTGATTTGATAAAATCACAACAAATTCGAGTGTTTGTAGATGCTTCATTTGTTAAAAGTACTGCTTTCTCTAAATTTGCAAATGAGTGGCATGTTAATAAAGACTCTATGCATACCACGAAATTTTTTTATGTGCCGAGCTTTGAAATAATGAAACTCACTAAAGAAGAATGTAAGGATCTGATTTCTGAAGATTATCGAGAACTTGCGGGGAATGATCTAAATGCATGCTTTGAGAAAATTGCTGACCAATATCTTGATTGGAAGATTGTTTTTCTTACCGCTAGCGGTGATAATGGTTACGATGCTAAATCATCGGCAAATTCTAAAGGATTACAATTGCGATGGTATGGTATGAATCAAGAAGGGCAACTTCAAGCACTTTACACAAAAAAGCAAATTGAATACAAAACTGAAAATCTTTTTAAGTTAACTACTGAACTTGTATCTATTAATTCGGTCGTTAATGCAACTAGCAGTGTTCCAACCAATGGTGAAAGGGTTATAGCAGAGTGTTGCCGTACTGTTTTTTATTTAAAAGATGCAATGATGACAGACCATACTTCAATAACCTATGCAACTAATGATAGTGGATTTTTTGCAAAAATATACACTTTAAAATCGCTTCGAATAGACATTTGGGAGAATAAAGCTCGAAGGATGATAAAGGGAAAAGTAGAAATACCAGGGGTATGTTGGCCGGTAGATATCTTAAAAAATGATATTGGAGAATTTGTCGGTATATTGGTGCCAGCTTCTAAAGGGATACAGCTGACACGTTCAGTATTAAATGGAGTCACGGGATTGTTTCAATATTTTCCACGATGGGATAGGCAAGATCTTTGTACGTTAGCAATAACGATTCTTGATAAAATTTGCAGTATGCATAATTATGGGTTATACTTCGGATGTATAAATCCAGCCACAATATATGTTGAAAAACCTGATGAGGTATATTTCGTTGATACAGATTGTTGGCAAATTGAAGGATATCCAGCTATTTCACGAAATCAAACATTTACCCCTCCCGAATTGTTACGTGATGATTATCCGCGTCTTCTTTATACAGCAGATCAAGAAAATTATCAAGTTGCGTTGTTGACATTTATGCTAATGATGCCAGGGAAATTTCCGTATGCTAAATCAAAAGGGACAGATGAACGAATTAGTATTATCAACATGACCTTTCCGTTCGGTATTGGTGGTATGAGGCGTTCTGTAGATGCAGAGCGTCCTAGTGGTATATGGCGTATTGTATGGGATCATCTACCGTATAGAATGTGCGAGGCCTTTTTTAATACTTTTAACCCAAATGGTAAATATGCTGTTCCTAACAAAAGATTAAAGGCGAAAGATTGGCTCAATATAGTTAGAGATTTTAATAGAAGTCTATCTACTTTAGATAAATCCGATTCATGCAATATATTTCCCAAAACTTTTCGTAGAGATAATAAGAGGATTTTTGTACGTTGCAAACATTGCGGACAAGAACATCCTAATTTTTACTTTATGCATAATGTTCAAGTTCATAAAGAAACGATTAATATATGGGAAAGAGGATATAGGATATGCCTTCCTTGTGCTAACGATAAGTCAGCAGTGCATTTTAAATGCGAGTGTTGCGGACGAGAGTTTTATTATACGAATCGTACCAAAATTGTTCACGATATAGGGAAAATGGATTTTAATTGGTATGATCAACGTTGGTGTAGAGATTGTAAAAAACGTACTACGAAATGTGGCAATTGTGGTCGTGAAGTTCCAATATATCAAATGCGAGAATTTGAAGATAAACTACGCAATCTTAAGGTTAATGTTTGCGGTGAATGTTTCAAAATCAAGTTGAATGATGCCAAGCGCGAACGCGAAAAATGGAATAATGATATTTATATGTGGCGTTCTTGCAGCAATCGATACTGTGGTTGTCGTTTCCCCATTACTAATGGTGAAGTTGAGTTTTATAAAAAGAAAGGACTTAATTTACCGACTCGATGTCCTAAATGTCGCAACCGAAGATATTAATAATTAAAATGAGGAGACGATTATGGCAAACGAAGCATACTATTCAAGTGAATATTTTAGCCAACAGCGTAGATTGCTAATCAATGGGGACCCACGTGCACTTATTTGTTTTTGCGTAGATGTAAGTCAGTCTATGGATGAATGGTGGATACAAGAGGGCGGCTTGAAACGCAATACAGGCAGGGGATTCTCGGATGGACATAATGTAAACTATTTTAGTTTAAATGATATTCGGCCAGGATACGCACATTATAAGAAGATTGACAAAATGAACGAGACTCTTTGTGGTCTTTTAACTGATTTAAAACGAGATACGGAATTATGTCGTCAAGTCGCTGTATCCATTGTTACATATAGCCGATTTGCTAATGTAAAATATGATTTTTTAGATTGTGAAGCTTTGAGTATTCATTCTTGTGAATGTTCAGTTGAAAAGGCTGAAACTTCCATGGGAGATGGAATACGAACTGCACTTGCGCAATTAGATGAAATGCGTAACGAATTAAGAAATGCCGATAATGATTATTACACGCCTATTCTCGTATTTATGACTGATGGAACTCCAACCGATGACCCTCGCCCAGAGTTTGCCAATATTCGTGAGCGTGTCATAAATGGCGATTTGCATATTTTTCCGTTAGGCATTGGCGAAGGAGCTGACATGTCTAGGCTACGTGACATGTTTCCCATTGGAAAGTCGCCTGTTGGATTTAGCGAGAAGTACAAGATGATTAAACCAGAAGATTATGAAACTATTTTTAGAGAAATAAAGGAACATGTCAAGCAAAAGCAAAAAGTTATGGTTTCTGAAGGTAATAGTTTGCAGAGCGCACCTGCTATTAATGATGTAAACGTAAATAACAACCAGATGGGAGAAACAATTGATTTATTCAAATTAATATAATAGTTTTGAAGAGATTATTGCAATGCTATTTTGAACGGAAATATAAGAACTAGAATTTTGTGTGAAAGTTATATACACTGGTTTTCTTGCGTGATATGATTATCGTTTTTGAACCGTGCTGTTATCCCATCAAATGTACTTTTTCATTTGGGCATATTTTCTCATCGGTTAGAATTTTTATTTTGACATATTCAATACCAGAATGTTCTTTTTGTAAAACTGTTCTATAAGCATTTAACGAATCTGCATATTATATTTTGAACCTAAATTAGAATCAATGTTATATTGCATGGTTTGAGAAGAATTTACATGATTATTATGTCAATTCTATAATATATCAGCAAACTCGACACTTATGACTTTTTGAATTATTAAATTTCACATGAAGAAGGCAGAGAGTAAACCACTCTCTGCCTTTCTCGTTAATCCTTCTTCTCATTTTCCAATTAAATTGTATTTTTACTTGCATTTCGCAATGCTCTCTTCCATATTACATACGAACTCTTTAAATACACTAAGGAGGAATTACAGTAATACAGATAGGAGGAATTGAAATGTTGAAAAAGCAAGTCAAATTGTAGATGTTCAAAACAGGTGCGGTCACAGTATGGCTGGAGTGACCGACGTATGGTAAATGGAAGAGCGTATGGATGTGCAACGGTTTTGTACGTATATTGCACCATTTGCTGACAGCCACCCGTGCGGAAGACAACGGGGCGTTGAGATAATAAGCTCACTTGTTGAGCAGCAAAAATTGTACGAAGCTTGTCGTACTAAATTATCTCATCTGCGAAGAGCCGCTTATCTGCCTTTGAGCAGACAACGTTATGGGCTTTCAATGGAAGATCGAAACCCCGCCACCCTGCCGAGTTCAGCGGTAGACTATCTAATAGCTAGTGTGTGGTGTAGGCGTAGCCCGTCAGGGCACCTGTCAAGCGGCAGGTATGCGTTGGGGCGTATGCCTCATAGTACTGACCAACTTTAATGGGAACAATTTAATATGATTCTCTCTTCGGAATAAAAATGATTTGCGAATCGGAATGACTTATGATTTACCCTTCGGAATGATAGATATGACCATCGTTGGGCCAGTTTCTATTTCTCGCAGGGAAATAGAAACTGAGCCCGGTGGCGAACAAAAAGCCCCTGTTCGCAAAGCATTCCGGAACCCTTGAAAAAGAAAACGGGAGTAACGGCAGGTAAAACCGATAAAACTGCCAATGGGAGAACTATGCTTTGCGCTCATTTCGGAATGAAAAATGATAAATAATTTCGGAACGGATTTAAGATGATATACATATACAGATGATTCCCTTTGGATTTGTTATTGATTTATGTATGCACGCCTTACGGCGTGTTCCGGCTGTTTGATGTTCAAAGGATAACACTTCGGAATGATACCAATTAAACATCAAACAGTCGGCTGAATAAACATTTCCGATATGATTATGACCATCCTTTCGGAATGACGGCAAAAATGACCTTCTATTTAAAAGGTGGCGCAGGAGATTGAAGCTCCTGCCCCGCCGAATTTTTTTATAGCTCTAATGGATCTATTTCAAGTTTTTTACATATTTTCATCACAACGTCAAAAGAAGCACCGCCGATATCACGAGATAACAAAGTCATAAGCGTACTGTACGGAATATCCGCTTCCATTGCGAACTGCCTAAGACTATTGTATTTATCAAGAATGAGATTACGTAGCTTCTGCTCGCGGGTCATTTCGATTCCTCAACAACAATAACTTCTACGCCCTTTTCTTCGATAGCTTGAATCTGATCTTCAACGCAATCACAATCGGTGATAACACAGTTAAAAACATCTACGTCGCAAACCTTAACAAAAGCATTATTGCCGATTTTGGCACTTGGCATTAAAAGATATTTATTTTTACTGTTGGCGATAACAGTTCGTTGGAAAGTTGCAGTTTCGTCTGTACCGTTGGATAAACCACAATCTGCAGTCAAGCCCGAACCCGTAATAAAGCAAAGGTCAAAATGCAATTTACTTACAAATTCGGTTGCAAAACTGTCCACTATCGAACCGCTTTGTCGCATTTTGCCACCAATCATATATACTTCAATATTCTCAAAGTTCCTTAATTCTTTACCTATATCCACCGAATTCACAACCACGGTGTAATGCATATCCATAGGCAAATATGAAAGCATTATATATCCAAAAGAACCACTTGTAAGATAAATAACATCGTTTTCTTTGATTTTGCTTGCGGCAACACGTGCGATTTCTTTGTAATTATCTAAAATCTGCATAGAGCTGAAATCTCTATCGGCAGGAGCTTTCAATCCAACCTGTGAAGCTAAAATAGCCCCACCATGAGTTCGCTTACAAATCCCTTTTTGTTCAAGTAATCGAAGATCTCTGCGAGCTGATTCATCGGATATACCATATTTGTTTGTAATTTCCGAAACGGTGATTTTTCCATTAGCTTTTATTATATCTGCAATTTCTTGATGGCGTTCTTCCATAAACATAGCCATACCTCCAAATTAATTCAAATGTATTATCAGATCTGACACCGATATTATACAACGCAAACGGAAACAAATCAACATTTTCGGTAATCGGGTTTGAGTATATTTTATGGATAATATTTTCTTTCATAATTTACTTGCCAAATCAAATCTCTTTTTTCATATTTCATTTACCTGAAATCAAAAGGCCAATTTCAGAGAAAGGAGGAATGCCTATGGCACTTACGGAAGAACAACGAAAGGTCAGAAATGCGAACAAAGCCAAAAATCTCATAGGGCAGGCAGATCATCTTAAAGCCAGCAGTAACATCAACAGTATCGGTTGTATCGAACGCTATGAAGATGGTATGTATCGTTTCTGTAAATGGCTTGGTGAAAACACCGAGTTAAAGAATCTCAAGAATATATCGGCTAAATATATTTATCCGTATATCGAAAGTTTCTTCGACAGAGAGTGTTTGAACAGCTACATCCGCACCGAAATGTCGGCAATCAGACACTATCACAGTCTGACGCACAGCAAAAACATTCTGCCGTCAAACAGAGATTTGGGTATATCCGAAAAGAACGACTACGAATTTGACCGTGCGTTTTTACCCGAAGAGTTTGATATGATGATCAAGGTTGCCCGTTCGATGAATCGCTATGATGTTGTGATTCAAGCCTATCTGTCAAGATACTATGGCTTACGCTTTGAAGAAGCCGCTACGCTCCGTTTGTATCAGTTGGAGGATGCTATCCGCTATAAGCAGTTGAACGTCAAGAACACCAAGGGTGGTCTTGTAAGAGATATTCCTGTGGATCGTCCGATTCAGGAGAAAATTCTAAATGAGATTGTTGCTTATCTTCGTGCAAGCGGTAAAAAGTCAAAGGATTATCTGATCTGCGACAACCACAAACACAGCGTAAAGAAGGAGAAGGCTTCGTTACAGAATTGGCGCAGCAATCATAGCAAAAAGTTTGTAGATCCCGATAGGTGTGATTATGTTGCTCCTGACTGTAAACCCAGAATCAAAAGACCCTCCTGGCACGGACTTAGACACCTGTACTTTCAGGAGAATCGCCGCCGCTTGATTGCCGAGAGCAGTATGACTGAACGCCAGATTGATAAAGAGATGAGCGAGCGTATGGGACACCACCGCAACGACATTAAAAAGTTCTATTCGGAATTTCTGAAAGACTCATAAGAGAGGAGGGGACAAATGGGCAGAGAGGTTAAAATCATTTTCAAATCCCACATACCTGAAGATGAAATAGAAGCATTGGCAAAATGCTTTCTGCCGGACATAGTAGACTTCTTTGAATCCGAAGAAGGCAGACAAGAATTTGAACAGTGGAAAAAGGAACAATCTGAAAAGGATACCTAAAGAACAATGGAGGTACAGGTTCAAAACCCGTACCTCCATCATTTTTCTTTAACTACGCTGTCTCATTGAGAAAAACAACAAACCCGAACGTTTCACCGATTGGTAAAAGGTTCGGGTTTGAATGCTTTGGTGCGGGTAATAGGACTTGAACCTACACGAAGTTGCCCCCACTAGAACCTGAATCTAGCGCGTCTGCCAATTCCGCCATACCCGCATATTTTGGCAACGGCGTAATTATAGCACACCGCCGCCATATTGTCAAGGGTTATTTTATTTTTTCGTATGTATTAAGCCATTCACGGGCGATAAGCTCGTGTGCTGCGGGATTGGGATGAACGCCGTCCCAAAGCCAATATGAAGCAGGAGCTTTTTCGCAGAGTGCATCAAGCTTATCCTGCAGAGGGATAAACGCAAGACCGTACTTTTCAGCAACGCGGCGGGAAGCAAGTGCCTTTTCCTTTACGCCGTTAAGAAACTCGTCCCAATGCTCCTCGGTAGCAGTTCCCTTAAGCACAAAGGGCTCGAATATCATGATCTTACAGTTGGGGCAAGCCGCAAGGACTTCCTCTATGAGCATTGAATAGATCTTTTCAAACTTGTCGGTATCAACACCGTTCTGATAATTGATCTCATGCCAAACATCGTTTACGCCGATGAGAACAGACATAATATCGGGATTGAGATTGGTGATATCCTTTTTGATGCGTGCATAAACATCAACTATGCGGTTACCGGAGATGCCACGGTTAATGAAGGTGAATTCACCGGGATTCTCAAATCCGAGATGAGCCGTAACAAGCTGGGGATAGCCGAGGCCGCGGCGGTTATCGTCATAATAATCTCTGCCTGCATCGGTAATGGAATCGCCCTGGAAAAGAATTGTCTTCATAACAAAAGCTCCTTTATATATCAGTTGTATTTAACGACTTGGGTAAGCAGGCAATGAAGCACGTAACGCTCCTTTGCGTTGCTGTAGTTATTGGTACAGGTAACAAGAGTTGCTATTTTAGAGGAAGAATCGTAAGGAAGGCTGCAAGGGATAATTGAACGGGAGCGGATCATATCCAGATAATCCACGTAATCCTCATAAGAAGCAAAGCTGATTTTGGTAAAGTCAGTACCGTCAGCCCTATATGCGGAGAAGGGCGAATAAACGTACAGCGCATCCTCTGTATATATCTCGATACGCATGGTCTCTGCGGCAGAGTTTCTGTTGGCGCTCTCAAACCAATTTCGTATAGCGCGGAACATTGTGCCGTTGGTCATATTATGACCGTATACTACAGTGTTAAGGTTAAGGTTATACGTATCGGACATACGATAGTCCACAAAGATACAGCCTGCGTTGGCAGGGTTGCCCTTATAGTCGGTACGGATATAAGTATCGTTGGTCGCACCCTTTAACACGGGATAATCTATGTTTGTGCCGGTAACCACTATCCATGCGTAAACATCAGGATATTTTTTCTTTAACGCCATCATCGCAGAACGATACTTGGAGTAGCGTGCAGGATCGTCATAATCCTTATCAGCACTGCCGGTAACGGTATTGTCAACGGTGAGGTTGATAGAGTTATAAAGAGACAGCAGACTGTCCGGTGTAACGGAAGACGCCAATGGCTTAAGTGCGCTGTCTGCATTGGTAAGCTCTGCGTAGGTCTGCTCCTCCAGCTTATCCTGATACAGACGCTCAACTATACTGCCTGCGGAAAACGCGAATATGCCCAAAAAGACGCACAGCAGGATACCGCGGAGAATTCCGTCAGCAGAGCCTTTGCGTTTTTTGAATGCGTTTTTATCATAACCCGTTTGCTCAGGCGACATTGATGAAATTGAATCTAAAAATTCGTTGTTGTTTTGGTTCAAGGCTAAACTCCTTTAACTTTGTATACTGCTATTATAGTGAAATATGTTTAAGAACGCAAGTACGAATTGTTAATTTTTTTGTTTTGATGACAAAAAACATTCAAAAAACATAAAAAGGAATTGACAATTCGGGGTTTTTGTTGTAATATATTATGGTGCTTAACTATGTAAACATATTAAAGGAGAAATAAAATGAGTTTGAAGAGTGTTAACAAAGAAACTCTTAACCTTGCGGAGATCGAGATTCTGATTGAAAAATCCGTGTTTGACGCAGAGGTTGACAAGGTGTTCAAAAAGAATGCCGAAAAGATAACTGTTCCCGGTTTCAGAAAGGGCAAGGCTCCCCGTAAGATTATCGAGAAAATGTACGGCACTGCTTATTTCTTCGAAGAAGCTATTGACAATCTGCTTCCCGATGAATATGCTGCCGCTATTGCAGAAGCAGGTATCGACCCCGTTTCCCGTCCTGAGATCGACGTTAAGTCTATGGATGATAACGGCGTGCTTCTTGTTGCAAAGGTTTACACCAAGCCCGAGGCTGTTGTTACAGACTATAAGGGCATTGAGGTTAAAAAGGACAAGGTTCGCGTAACAAAAGATGAGATCGCTGCAGAGATCGACAAGATCCGTCAGCGTAATGCGCGTATACTTACTCTTACCGATGTTGCTGCTGAAAACGGCGACGAGGTAGTTATAGATTTCGAAGGCTTTGTTGACGGCGTTGCATTTGAAGGCGGCAAGGCTGAGAAGTATTCTCTTAAGCTGGGCAGCCATTCCTTTATCGAAGGCTTTGAAGAACAGCTTGTAGGTAAGGTTCCCTCTGATGAGATATTTGATATTGACGTTAACTTCCCTGCTGATTACGGCGCAGAAAACCTTGCAGGCAAGCCCGCAGTATTCAAGATCAAGCTTCACGAAGTAAAGCGTACCGATCTTCCCGAATTGGACGACGAGTTTGTTAAGGACGTTTCCGAATTTAACACCGTTGCTGAATACGAAGCTGACATCAAGGCTAAAATCAAGGAAAGAAAGACTGCTGACAGCGACCGCAAGCTGGAAGAAGATCTTCTTAACGCTGTTATCGAAAAGACCACCGTTGAGATTCCCGATTGCATGATCGAGACCGAAATTGACGGATACGTTCGCGATTACGATTACCGTCTGCAGATGCAGGGCGGCTCTCTTGACCTGTACTACAAGTATACCGGTCAGACCGAGGAGCAGCTCCGTGAATCCTTCAAGGCAGGCGCTGAAAAGCAGGTTAAGACCCGTCTTGCTCTTGAATACATTGCAAAGACCGAGAACATCACCGCTACCGAAGAGGAGATCGAGGCTGAATACGCAAAGATCGCTTCCGGTTATGCTGTTGAGATCGAAAAGGTTAAGGCTTCCATTCCCGTTACCGGCATTACCGAAGACGTTGTTCTTCGCAAAGCTGTTGACTGTGTAAAGGAAAACGCAAACATTAAGTAATTTTTAATTACAAGTATACCAAGAAGGGCTGTCTCATTCGGATGCGGCAGCCCGAATTTTTTAATTTATATTTGAAAGGATAGTGTGGTTTATGGCATTAGTGCCTTACGTAGTAGAGCAGACCAGCCGCGGAGAAAGATCTTATGATATTTTTTCACGTCTGCTTAACGACAGAATTATTTTTCTTTGTGATGAAGTGAACGATACAACCGCTTCTCTGGTTGTGGCCCAGCTTCTGTTTCTTGAAGCGCAGGATGCCGATAAAGACATCTGCCTTTATATCAACAGCCCCGGAGGAAGCATTTCCGCAGGCATGGCGATCTACGACACTATGAACTTTATCAAGTGTGACGTTTCCACCATCTGTATCGGTATGGCGGCTTCTATGGGCGCATTCCTGCTTTCTGCAGGCGCAAAGGGAAAGAGAATTGCTCTTCCCAACAGCGAGATAATGATACACCAGCCCTTGGGCGGTATGCAGGGTCAGGCTTCGGATATTAAGATCCACGCTGAGCACATACTCCGCATCAAGGATAAAATGAACGAGATCCTTGCACAGCAGACCGGACAGGATATTGAGACTATCCGCCGTGATACTGACAGAGATAATTACATGACCGCTGCACAGGCTTTGGAATACGGTCTTATTGATAAAATAATTGAAAAGAGATAAATAATGTCTAAAAGCAAAATATGCTCATTCTGCGGCAGACCTGCTTTTAAGGTGACAGAGCTTTCCATTGGCGGACAGCATCTTGATTTTTGCGACGAATGTATTTCCATTTGCGAGGAGATCGTTGCGGAATACGAAGCAACCCTTATGAGCGATGATGACGAGACCGCCGTTGCCCTGACAACCGGAAACGAGATTTCCGCGCCCCTGTCCCCTGTCGATAAAAAGCTGATGAAGCCTATGGAGATAAAGGCGGCGTTGGACGAATACGTTATCGGTCAGGACGCGGCAAAGAAAGCTTTGGCTGTGGCTGTATACAACCATTACAAGCGAATAAATTCACTTACGGGACCGGATGACGGCGTGGTTCTTCAAAAGAGCAACGTACTCTTGCTGGGACCCACCGGTGTCGGCAAGACACTGCTTGCACAGACGCTGGCAAAAATACTTGACGTTCCTTTCGCTATTGCAGATGCTACTACGCTGACTGAAGCAGGTTACGTAGGTGAGGACGTGGAGAATATTCTGCTCCGTCTTATTCAGGCTGCAGATTTTGATATTGCGAAAGCAGAAAAAGGTATAATTTACGTTGACGAGATCGACAAGATATCACGCAGAAGCGAAAACCGTTCCATCACCCGTGACGTTTCCGGCGAAGGCGTGCAGCAGGCTCTGCTTAAGATACTTGAAGGTACACAGTCCAACGTACCTCCTCAGGGCGGAAGAAAGCACCCAAACCAGGAATATATCCAGATCGACACAACTAACATTCTGTTTATATGCGGTGGTGCCTTCGACGGTATTGCCGATATTATCGAGAGCCGTAACGGAAGACAGATAATAGGTTATTCTTCCGGACTTTCCTCTAAAAAGGACAAAGAGGACATAATCAAAGAAGTCGTTCCTCACGACCTTGTGAAATACGGCCTTATTCCCGAGCTGATTGGCAGACTGCCTGTGATAGTTTCCCTTGATGCGTTGGACAGAGATGCTTTGGTGCGTATTCTCAAAGAGCCCAAGAATGCTCTTACAAAGCAATACAGAAAGCTGTTTTTGTTTGACGGAATTGAGCTTTCCTTTACAGATGATGCTATTGAAAAGATTGCCGACAGAGCAATTGAACTTAAGACCGGCGCAAGAGGATTGCGCGGAATTCTTGAAAGCGTAATGAACGAGCTTATGTACGAGATGCCATCTCGGGACGACGTAAAAGAGCTTACCATTACCGCAGATATGATCAAATAAACCAAAATAAGAAACAAAAAACCGGCTGTTAAAGCCGGTTTTTATTGTTTTGGCTATTTGATTTTTTTACTTTGGACCGACAAACTCACCATGCTCGAACATACCTTCCTGTACGGTTCCGTCAAGTAAAATACGGACACCCTCGCCGTGCGGTTTATCATCATCATCCAAATACCCTTCATAATGAGACCCGTCAGCACCATCAAAAATCATACGACCTGAACAAGAACCTTTATAAAATTCGCCTTCGTACCGATCGCCGTCTTTGGTAAGGAATACACCGTGTCCGTGACCCTTATCGTCCACAAAGTGGCCCTCGTAATGATGACCACATTCATAATCAACTGCTCCGTAACCGTTACGCCTACCATCCTTTACTTCGCCAACGTAAACGCTCTTGCCCGGACTCACAATCTTACCATAACCATTTGGTAAGCCGTTGATAAAATCGCCTTCAAAACACCACCCGTTATCGGCGGTAAGTTTACCCTTTCCCCAAGGGGCGCCCCCAATGAGTTCGCCTTTAAAATAAACTTTGGCACCTTTTCTATTAATGATCTGCCGCTCTGCATAACCATCAATTTTCCAGTGCGAATCCATATTCAATCTATTGCCAAAGCAAGTTCTTATACCGTTTTTCCACCATCCAAAGTGTTTTTTACCATTTGGATCGACAAATAATCCGGGACCATAAGCCCATTCTTTATAAAACCAGCCTTTGTATTTGGCACCGTTGGGCCAAGTCAAAACACCAAATCCATGACGAAGATTATTTTTCCAATACCCATCATAGCGCAGCAAATAGGCATAACGCATAATGCCTTTTCCCCACTTCAAATCGTTGCGGAAATGCCCTTCATAACGATTACCGCCTTCGCGCTTACCTCGCATGTTAAGCACACCATTACCGTGAATTTTATCCTTTTTGAAGTCACCTTCATATATACTTCCATCTGGGTATGTGAACTTGCCTTTACCGTGCTTTTGTCCACGGCGCATTTCGCCTTCATAAATGGCGCCGTCAAAATATGAAAACTTAATTTCACTTGCCGGAAAATCGTCTTCAAATATGGCTTCAACTTTGGTTCCGTCACGCCATGTAATGACGCCTCTGCCGTTCTTTTGGCCGTAACGCCACCAACCGTCGTATTTCGAACCGTCAGGATATGTTTGAACTCCCATCCCACTAAAACGACCTTGTTCAAAATATCCTTCATATTTCGTGCCGTTAGCGTATGTCATAACGCCATATCCACACAATAAGTTATCAACTATTTCGCCATTATAATAATTGCCGTTTGGAAAATATACTTCGCCTTTTCCGTTTGGAAGGTCATTAGCAAACTCTCCCCTGTAAAAGCAACCGTCTGCCATTTTCCAAAAGCCAAATCCTTCTTTTTTGTTATATTTAAGCGTCCCGTGAAAAACACTGCCATCAGGCATTTTGTGTATCTGAGCTGAAGTATCGGTATTCTTTTCCATAAAGCACGCTCCTATCAGGCTGATTCTAAAACTAAAAAACTGCACCCCGACTAAAATTGCGTCAGTCGGGGTGTGGCGGGTCAATACATGACGCCAATAAGGTTTATTTCTTTTTCTTGGAAACTGCAACTATGATAACAACGATAACGACTGCCGCTACAATTCCGAGAACTACCCAGAGAACGGTATTGTTGTTTTCGGGTTCGGGTGTGGGATCGGATGCAGAGGAATCGTCTGCGGGAGCAGATTCGGTTGCGGGCTTTGACTCATCTGCGGGAACGGATTCGTCAGCAGGAGCAGATTCATCATCGGGAACAACGGATACCTCGGGCTCGGTATCACCGACAAGCTCAGAAGCATCGGTGCCAGTGCCGTCGGGAGTGCCGTATACAGCCAGCTCAGAAACGAACATGAACACACCGTCGCCGGAGCCCTTTACGAACTCATACTTGATATACTGCGCGTTTACGGGAGTTTCAAGAGTAAGAGTAGCCCAATCTATGGTTTCTGCGCCAAAGGTAAGATCGCCCAGATAAGCGTAATTCTCGCCGTCTACGGAAGCATACGCCTTAATAGACTCGGGAGAACCAATTCCGGAAGTGCCTTGCGCATCCCAGATGTGAGCTTCAATAGAATCAATAGCGTTTTTCTTTTCGCCAAAATCCACTACAACAACACCTGAAACACCGTCATAGTTATTATCGGCATTGTCTTCGTTGTGATAAAAGCCCGCCCAAAGATTATCGTATGCGTTGCCGCCTATCTGTCCGTCGGTAAGATTACCATTGTACTTTTCAAGATAAGCAGGACTGTCGACGGTTATGCCCGAAGCGTAGTTTGTCTCCCCTTTCGCAAAAGCGGAAAGACAAAGCGAAGAAAGTGCAAGAGTAAGAACAAGTGCAAAAATAATTAATTTTTTCATTAAAATTCTCCTTTGCGGTTTTGATGAATATATTTTACTATGTTCGCAGCATTATGTCAATGACTTGTTTTTGGGTCTACTGTGCGGTGATTTCCAGCAGAGGAACCATATACTGCTGGTGACGGCGGTTAAGCTCGTCAGTATACTCACGCTTGGCACCCTTGTGCAGTTCGCGGAGATATTGATGATGGTTAGACATAATTTCGGGGTTTTCTCTTGCAAGAAGCAAAAGTGCAATAGATGAGCATTGGTCTGCGGAACGCTCAAGATAAGTAAGAGTTTCCACAAAGGAAAGTCCTGCACTGACAACGCAAGTGCCTGCCTTCAGACGCTCGATATGGCGGTCCTTAAGCAGTGCTATCATATCGTCGATAGTTTCCTCAAGGGGCTCAACCTTTTCTGCAAGGGACAAGTCACCGCTTTCTACGGCGGAAACGGTAAGATCAACTATTTCCTCAACAGCAGAGCACATAAGAGCAAGTTCTTTCGCCGCACCTGCGGAGAAGGAGGTTCCCTCTCGTTTCATTTCTTCTGCGTATTCAAGGATATCTGTAGCATAGTCGCCTATACGCTCAAAATTAGTGTTTGTCTGCATAAGGCGGTTGATTGCACGGGTCTGGCTGCCGGATTTTGCATGCTTGGAAAGGCGAACTAAGAAGTTATCGCAAGTATCGGTAAACTCGTCGATACGGTCTTCCCTTGCACGAATCTTTTCGGCGTTTTCTTCGGAGTATTTTCCGAACAGCTCAAAAGACAGAGAAAGGTTATTTGCCGCCATTCTGCCCATTTCACCGATAGCCTTCTCAGCCTCTGCAACAGCGATATCGGGAGAGATGAACAGCTTTTCGTCCAGTACGCGGAAGGGCTTGATATCATCCTTAACAGGGTCGTCCTTAATAATCTTGGTGCTGAGCTTAACCAGCAATCCTGCGAAAGGAAGCAGAACGAGTGCTGTGGCAATATTGAAAATAGACTGGAAGTTAGCAATATCACCGCTATTGGAAACAGACTCCCAAAGCTCAGGCCAAACGCCGCACGCACGGAGAATAGATATTGCTATCATAAAGAGAATAGTACCGATTACGTTAAATACGATATGAATGATACCGATACGCTTTGCATCCTTATTGCTTCCGATAGAGCATACCATTGCCGTGGTAACACAGGTACCGATGTTGATACCCATTATCATAGGGTATACAAGAGAGAAGGTAAGAGTGCCGGTAGAGGACAGTGCCTGCAAAATACCTACGGTAGCAGACGAAGACTGGATTATAACGGTTATAACTAGACCGACTAAAATGCTGAGCGCAGGGATATCGGTAACCTTTGTGATCATATCAACAAAGAACTGAGAATCCTCAAGACCTTCAACAGCACCGGTCATATTCATAAGACCGATAAACAAAACGCCGAATCCTGCGAAAATTTCACCGGAGTTTTTGAATTTGCTGGATTTGGTAAACATTATAAGCACGATACCGACCACAAGCGCAACGGGAGCCAAAGTATCGGGCTTAAATATCTTTAGCCAGAAACCGCCGGAGGAATCAATATCCATAAGTCTTATAAGTTGTGCAGTAACGGTAGTGCCTACGTTGGCGCCCATAACGATACCTGCAGCCTGCTTAAGGTTAAGTATTCCGGCAGAAATAAGACCGACGGTAAGCACGATGGTTGCCGTTGATGACTGAATTACCGCAGTAACCGCAGCGCCCGTCAAAAAGCCCAGAACAACGGTGTGAGTAAGCTTACCCAGTACGTTTTTAAGCGCACTGCCGGTGGATTTTTTAAGTCCGTCGCTCATGATCTCCATTCCGTAAAGGAACATTGCGAGACCGCCCAATAACGTAATAAAATCAAATGCGTCCATATTTTACCTTCCTCGTTAAAAAACGCTAAAAACCGCGTGATTTCAAAAAAAGCTGCTTTATCTTGATACAATCGGATTCGGTAATCTTGCCATCGCAGTCAATATCAGCGGCAGATAATGCGGTATCCGTTGCATTTAGATTACCCGCCGCAATACGTTTTGCCGATAAATAATCTGCTATCTCAATACTTCCGGACAGATTGACATCTCCGAGAGTATATTCGCCTTGCGTTTTTTTGTTCACACCTACAGACATTTCGGAAACAAAATTGTGTACCGATTTTCCGGATGCAAACTCGGCTTTGACGTACCGTGCGGACAAAGGGTCGGCGGAAATCAAAACTCCGTAGCCATATCCGTCGGTTCCCAACCGCACTGCCACTGTGCCTGCTTGGGTATAATTAACACCGTCTTCAGACAGGTAATAGGTAACGTTACCCGGCTTGGCTATTCCGCTGGATGGGTCGTTACCAAACTGCATGCCTATGTAGGAAATATTATTCCGTACCGAGCCGAGATCTATATTAACAAAAAACTTTTCTCCCTCTTTAAGAGCGCTGGCATGCATATCGTGCCATTCTGTACCGTGAGGAGAGGAACCCAATATGCCGTCGGTGAGTTCTTTGCCGTCTATCTGCATATAAGGTGCATTCCACTCGGCAGTATTTGTATACGGTTCAAAAGCAGTATAAGGACAACCTTTAGAGATAATATCGTACCCCTCGCCCAAGGATTTATCAAACTTACTTGCACCTACCGCTATTTCAGAGGCAAAGACAAAAACTCGATCGGGATTATAAGGAAATACTGCCTTTATGTAACGGGCGCCAAAAGTGCCGTCCTCATATCTTGCGGCAATCTCACCGATAACGGGACCTGCCGGAGTTACGGTACTGAGAGGAGAAAAATTCACTCCGTCGGAAGAAACGTAAAAATCTACTTTCGCGGGAACACCAATGGACGCCTTTGCATCATCACGGAATTCCAAATAGATATACTCAAGATTATCGTAATAACTGCCCAGATCAAGGGTGATACTCAGATTGCCGTCTCTATCTGCATAAGGTCTGTAAAAAGCATGCCACTCAGTACCGTAATTGGTCATGGCGTACCTTCCGTCGGTAAGCTCCTTGCCGTCCACATTGGCGTATTCCAGAGTAGTATTGGTATACGGCTTGGTAGCGGTATAATAGCATCCGTATGAGACAACGTCATATTTTTGAGAAACTCCGGAAGATTCAAGATATTTATCTTCCAGATCGGACTCTTTAAGTGTGCCCTTGGCATATTTATAAGTAAGATCGTAAAGAACACGTTTTTCCGGCATTTCGGAGCGGTAACATTCGTAATAAAACTTTACATCCTGATAATACATTTTAATGGCGTCAATAGCGCCGTAAGCGGTAAAGTCCCGCAAGTATGTAAGATATCTGTTATAATACTCGGCAGAGGTAAAAACGCTTCCGCTTATCTCGACCTCGTTACACATATCGTGCTTTTTCGCGTTTTCAACAGCTTCCTTTACGCGGGTGTTCGCTGCATCATAATTAAACATATAGTTGGGCTGGAGACAGGCAACGTCAATTCCGTATTCCTTCCATTTGTTCCAGCCGCTTGCCATATAGTAAGGTATCCAAATGGATTTATATCCTATTTGGCGGATATATGAGGTGACTGACGTAAGAAGAGTCTTTTCGGTTGACGAGTTAAGATTTATAAATTCCTCAAACCAATAAAATCCTACGATTTCAAGGTTTTCGTAATCACCTTTTTCAAAACGAGCAAGGTAATCGTCTATCTGCCACTTGCAGTAATCTATTCTGTCCTGCAAAACAGAAAAATCATAATTTCTGCCGCCAATTGAACCAAAGTTCGTTTGTCCCTCGTTGGGATAAGACACGGTGAAAAATACCTTCGCCTTATAATCACTCATACCAAGCTGTTTTTTCACCTGACCGACAGCGGTATTAAGTGCATCGAGATTATAATCATCCGCAAAAATATCGTCCCTGTAAGCTTGCCAATCAGAGGCGACAGCAGGATTTTTGCTTATATACATAGTTCCGCCGGAAGGACCGGTAGAAACACAAGGCAGAATTAAAAACGAATCAAAAAATATATCCTTTAACCGGCCATCTGTGTTGTAATAGCCAACATAAGGAAGCAGTGTCTCCACAGTATGCCTGCCGGAAACGGCACCTTGCTGACCGAAGGTATACATGAGCATTACGTTATTTACCCCGTTCAGCTGAGAAGGATAAGCGAATCCCTCTGCAGAAGCAGGTACCTCAAAGCAAGGGACAAAACATAACACCAACAGTATCAATGCCAGTACAAAAGAAACTTGTTTTTTCATTTTTCACACTCCTGCCTATACAAAATAATTTTAACACATGATGTTTAATATTGCAATACAAAATTATTTGTGGTACAATAACTTTTGAAACGGAGGCTTCCATATATGCCCAAAAAAGCATTGTTAATAG
Organism: Eubacteriales bacterium; assembly: GCA_045595785.1. Lineage (GTDB taxonomy): Bacteria > Bacillota > Clostridia > Oscillospirales > CAG-382 > SFLA01. The sequence goes on along the minus strand of JAZOBE010000043.1, from coordinate 47,021 downwards.
TTAATTTTCATTCCGGAATGGGCCGTGCAAAGGCTATTCTTTCGGACGTTATAGATATTTTATCAAGAAACGGGTTTCTTTGCACCGTTTATCTGACTAAAAACAAAGCATCGACAATTTCTACTGCAAGAGATGCATGCGAGGAATACGAAGCTGTGGTCGCTATCGGCGGCGACGGAACGCTTTCCGAGGTAGTCAACGGTGTTATGATGGGTGAAAAGAATATTCCGGTCGGCTACATTCCTACGGGAAGCACCAACGATATGGCGAAATCCTTGGGAATTCCCACAAACCACAAGGAAGCGGCAGAGACTATATCAATGTTTATCCCCCGCAAGTATGACGTTGGTATGTTTAATGACAGATATTTCACCTACATCGCGGCAACTGGTGCATTTACCAAGGTGTCTTATGCCACCAGCCAATCCATGAAAAACGCTATGGGTCATCTTGCATACGTGTTGGAGGGTATTAAATCCGTATCAGAGATACAAAAGATACGCATTTCCGGAACTACGGACAGAGGCAGCTTTGACGGAGAATATCTTTTCTGCTCGCTGTCAAACTCCACAAGCGTCGGCGGACTGATACAGCTGGACCGAGGTATGGTTCTGTTTAACGACGGATTATTTGAATTGTGCCTTATCGCCGCGCCTAAGACAGGACAGGAAATGATGGAGCTGATAGGCGATATAATGCAGTCCAACTTTGACAACCCTCTCATAAGCTTGAGAAAAATATCACACGCGGAGCTTACCATCCCGGCTTCCACCGAGTGGACGTTGGACGGTGAGGACGGCGGAAAGCAAAAGACAGTATCTTTTTCTCTTTCCAATAGAAAGCTTATGCTTCTTACGGGAACCAGATAATCGCCCCAAGAAGCCTTACGGCTTCTCGGGGACCCCGACAATAATAAACAGGCGGAAAGTAAAATATGTACGATATTAACAAAATAAGAAATTTTTCCATAGTAGCTCATATAGACCACGGTAAAAGCACGCTGGCAGACAGATTGCTTGAGCATACCCGCGCCGTTTCCGCGCGTGAGGTTGGCGAGCAGATGCTGGATAATATGGAGCTGGAGAAAGAGCGCGGAATTACCATTAAAGCCCGTGCAGTAAGATTTGAATATACCGCAAAAGACGGCGAGACCTACTCAATGAACCTTATTGACACTCCTGGTCACGTTGACTTTACTTATGAAGTATCACGCTCATTAAAGGCGTGTGAGGGTGCAATTCTTATCGTTGACGCTACTCAGGGTATCCAGGCGCAGACCCTTGCCAATGCGTATCTCGCTATCGACAATGACCTTGAGATCGTACCCGTAATAAATAAGATCGACCTTCCCTCTGCCGATATTGCGGGCGCGAAGGAGGAGCTTGAGGATATTATCGGTATACCTGCGGATAATGCGCCCGAAATAAGCGCTAAGATGGGTATAAACATTGGAGACGTGCTTGAGCGTGTGGTTGCAGACGTGCCTGCACCTACGGGAGACGTAAACGCACCTCTAAAGGCACTTATATTCGATTCCTTTTATGATTCCTATAAAGGCGTTATAGTATATTTCCGAGTTAACGAAGGAAGTATAGGCGTAGGCGACAAGGTTAAGATGTTCCACACCGGCGCAGAGTTTGAGCTGGTTGAAGTGGGAACCATGTCTGCATTCTCTCTGGAGCCCAGAGACAGACTTTATGCAGGCGAGGTAGGATATCTTACCGCCAGCATTAAAAATATTGCAGACACCAAGGTAGGCGATACCATCGTTTCTGCTTCCGACCCTGCCCCCGCTCCCCTGCCCGGATTCAAAAAGGCGATGCCTATGGTATTTGCAGGTATTTACCCCGCAGACGGCGCAAAATACGGTGATCTGAAGGACGCTATTGAAAAATTACAGCTTAACGACGCATCCTTTGTATTTGAGCCGGAAACTTCCATAGCGCTGGGATTCGGATTCAGATGCGGATTTTTGGGTCTGCTTCATATGGACGTTATTGAGGAAAGACTTGAAAGAGAGTTTAATCTTGACCTTATAACCACGGCACCCAGCGTTATTTATGAAATTACACTAAAAAACGGACAGGTGGTTACTATTGATAACCCCACAAACTACCCTTCTCCGGATGAGATAGAATCTACCAGAGAGCCTATCGTAAAGGCGTCCATTATAACACCTCCCGAATACGTAGGTGCGGTTATGGAATTGTGTCAGGACAGACGCGGCACCTTTATTGATATGAAATACATCCATACCGACCGCGCAGAACTGCACTACGATATGCCCCTTAACGAGATAGTTTACGATTTCTTTGATTCGCTGAAATCCCGTACGAGAGGATACGCTTCTTTGGATTATGAGCCTAACGGATATCAGCAGTCCAAGCTGGTCAAGCTGGATATACTGCTTAACGGCGACGTTATTGATGCTTTGTCATTTATCGTTCATGCGGACAAGGCATATGCCAGAGCGAGAAAAATCTGTGAGAAGTTGAAGGACCATATTCCCCGTCAGCTGTTCGAGATACCGGTTCAGGCAGCTATCGGCGGAAAAATAATCGCACGAGAGACAGTAAAAGCAATGCGCAAGGACGTACTTGCAAAGTGCTACGGCGGCGATATTACACGAAAGAAAAAGCTGCTTGAAAAGCAAAAGGAAGGCAAAAAGCGTATGCGTACCTTCGGTACCGTGGAGGTTCCTCAGGAAGCGTTTATGGCTGTGCTTAAGCTGGACGATGAGTAGTATATACGTTCATATTCCCTTTTGCCTGCATAAATGTCCTTACTGCGCCTTTGAATCCCGTGACAGATTTAATGACGACGCACTTAATTTTGAGTACGAGCGTATAAAAATCGATATGATGTATGCCGCCAGACTACGTCCCAAGGCAGAAACGGTATATTTCGGCGGAGGAACACCTCCCGTAATCGGCATAAGCCGTCTCACGGGGCTGATACGGTATGCATACGAAATGTTTGAGATACCGTCGGGCGCAGAGGTAACCTGTGAAGTAAACCCCAAAACCGTCAATTATGAGTTTTTGTGCAGTATGCGGGAGGCAGGATTTAACCGTCTTTCTATAGGAGTGCAATCGCTTAATAACGATATGCTTAAGACATTGGGGCGTATACACGATGCCGACGATGCGGTAAAATGCGTAAGTGACGGAAGAAAAGCGGGGTTTGACAATATTTCCTGCGACCTGATGTTTGCACTCCCCGGGCAGACTATACAAATGGTGGAAGAGGACGTGAGAAAAATGCTGGAAATACGTCCCGATCACATATCTCTTTACCCACTCTCCATAGAGCACGGCACGCTTTTCTATGCCAGAAACGTACAAAAGCCCGATGAAAACACGGAATATGCCATGTACAAGCTTATTTGCCGTATGTTAAAGGAAGCGGGATATATACACTACGAGATATCCAATTACTGTCTGCCCGGAAAAGAATCACGGCACAACTGTAATTATTGGCGCGGCGGAGAATATATCGGCTGCGGAAGCGGAAGCCACAGTTACGCGGCAGGATACCGCTTTAACTACACGGGATATATGGAACAGATAACCCCTGAGGAAATAGAGACCGAGCGTATAATGCTGGGTCTGCGTATGGCGCAGGGTGTTTCGGTAAGTCCCGAGCAGGCAGAAAAGGTAAAAAAATACATATCGCTCGGATATGCGGAATATGATAACGGTATACTAAGGCTTACCGAGGACGGATTCTGGATATCCAATGCCGTTATAGGCGACCTGCTGGCTTAAAACAGCAATATAGACAAACGGCATAGTTTGTTTTTGTGCAGTATGCAATAAAAAATTGCAACAAAGTTGAGATGAAATTTGATAAGAACGGTGCTATAATGGTTTACGTGAGACAGAGACCTCACCTGCACCGTCAATGGGCGGAGAAGCAAATGAAGAAACTTATAAACATGCTGTTTTGCACCGAAAAGGGCAAATATCTTATAGTAGGCGCGTTGACCACGGTTGTATCCTTTATAGCCTTCTGGATAGCATTTTATCCGTTAAAGTTGAACGATACCGTGTCTACAATAATTAAAAATATTGCGGGAATTGCATTTGCATATATTCCCAACCGAATATGGGTGTTTGACAGCAAGAACAAGACCGCATCTGCGGTAACCAAGGAAAGCATACTGTTTTTTGTTACACGAATAGCCGTAATGCTTTTGGATATGGTGTTCATGCTGTTTCTTCCCACGCTGCTCTCCTTCCTGCCCTTCTCTTCGATGATAGCTACCGTAATATCATCGGTGCTGTGCCTTATAATAAATTATGTCGCAAGCAAGATCTACATTTTCACCAGCAAGGAGAAAAAATGACTTTACAGAGTCAACCAAAACCGAACAATCGCAAACCGCCCTACAAGGCGGTTTTTTCATGCCCTGAAGAGTGTGCGGAAAAGATAAACAGTTATTTTTGCGAACATCTGCCTGCTCACACAGATGAGGTGGCGGATGTAGAGGCGTTGGCTGATTATCTCCACTGCACCAGAACCGACATTTTTGAAATGATGTCAGACAAAAAATACTCGCTTGCAGTTACGCAGGCAATGAACAGAATAGCCTTTATTAAAAAACAGCTTGCTTTCAAGGGGAAGATCCCGGCGGCTGTTTTTGCATTTGACATGAAAAACAACCATTCATACAAGGACAAGCCGGAAAACTGCGACAATCCGGAAAAGAGCACGGTAATACTTAAAGGAGAAGCGGGAAAATGGGGCGACTGACGGTAAAGCTTTGCCCCAATAAAAAGCAGGAGGAGTTTTTCGTTTCACAACACAGATACGTTGCCTACGGCGGTGCCAGAGGCGGAGGAAAAAGTTGGGCGATGCGTACCAAGTTCGTGTTGCTGGCGCTTAAGCACCCCGGCATACAGATACTGCTTTTGCGCAGAACGCTTGGGGAACTGCGGGATAATCATATAGTTCCTCTGCAAAAGCTGCTTGCCGATGCTGCCATCTACAGTGAGACCAAAAAGGAGTTTGTGTTCCCCAACGGGTCTCGAATAAAATTGGGGTACTGTGACGGAGAGCAGGACGTGCTTCAGTATCAGGGTCAGGCATACGAGGTAATAGGTATGGAGGAAGCCACTCACTTCACCTATTTTCAATTCCAATGTCTTACCGAATGTAACAGAATATCGGGTAATATGAAAACTCGGTTCAGACCGAGAATGTATTTTACCTGTAACCCCGGCGGGGTGGGTCACGACTGGGTAAAGCGTCTGTTTATAGACAAGCTGTACCGTGATGGAGAAAACCCCGATGACTACAAATTTATTCAAAGCTTGGTATTTGATAACAAGTATCTTACCGAAAACGATCCCGACTACGTTGCGGCGCTGGCGGCATTACCCGAGGCGAGAAAGCGGGCAATGCTTTACGGTGATTGGAACGCATTTGAGGGCGCGTTTTTCCCTGAGTTTGATGCCAGAATCCACGTTATACGCGAACCCGAGATACCCAAAAACGCGGTACTGTTCCGTGCGTTGGATTACGGTCTTGATATGACCTCCTGCTTGTGGTGTGCAGCAGACGGAAAAGGTAATATTACCGTATACCGTGAATTCAATCAATCGGGGCTTATACTTTCGGAGGCGGCGAAAAAGATTATTGCTTTGACGCCGAAGGATGAAAAAATACGATACACCGTGGCATCCCCCGACCTGTGGAACAGGCGTCAGGACAGCGGTAAAAGCGGATTTGAGATACTTGTATCAAACGGACTTAAGGGCCTTATAAAAGCCGACAACAGCCGTATTACAGGCTGGCGTGTGGTAAGAGAATATCTGTGGAACGGAGAAAAGGGCGCAAGGCTGAAAATATCTGCCCAATGCAAGGAGCTTATACGGTGTCTGCCGCTTCTTCGATTTGATGAAAAGGTGCGCGAGGATGCATCCTCACATCCCCACGATATTACTCATGCACCCGAAGCGTTGCGGTATGGGCTGATGTCCAGAGAGCCTATGAATTCAATGCCCAAAAAACCGAAATTCCGCCGAAGCATATATTCCTTTGATATCCCGCGTCAAAGTGATAATTATGCAGGCGTAATAGAATACGATTAGGAGAAAAATGAATTTGAGAAACAAAAGAGCCTTTACGGAGGAGTGGGCACTCTATGAAAAAGGCAAGGAGTACAACCGTTCTATTGGTCTGTATGACGAGGTGGATACCAACGAAAGGTTTTACCGCGGAGATCAATGGACGGGTGTAAGCTCTACAGGTCTGCCCACACCGGTATTCAATTTTTACAAGCGTATAATCGATTACTATGTTTCCAACATCGCATCGTCATCAGTAAAATTGAATTACCGATATTCATCCCCCACCCCGATGCTTTCGTCGGAGGAGCAGCATAAGCTGGATGAGACGTTAAAGCGCACGGCGGAGCACCGTTGGGAAAAGCTGAAAATGGATTCGCTTATTTCCGACGCTTTGTATGATGCCGCCATTACCGGCGATGCATTTGCCTACACCTATTGGGATCCTACCATCAAGACGGGACAAAGCTATACCGGTGATTTTCGCACGGTGCTTATCGACAACACAAACGTGTTTTTCGGAAATCCCAATATTACAAACGTGCAAGCACAGCCTTATATACTGATTTCCGGAAGAGAAACAGTGTCCGAAGTTAAAAAGCAGGCGGAAAGAAACGGAATTCCCAAGGAAAAAATAAGTCTTATTGTTTCCGACAACGAAACCGATTGCTTTGCAGGTGATATGTCGAACAAGGAATTGGAAAACACAAAATGCGTTACTCTTGTAAAGCTGTGGAAAAATGAAAACGGAAATATAATGTACAGAAAGAGTGTGCGAGATACTGCCATTACAGAAGATATCGACACCGGTCTTATGTTATATCCGCTGGCGTATTTCAGCTGGACGAGAGTAAAGAATTCCTGGCACGGAAAAGCCGCCGGCACAGGACTGGTGGACAACCAGATATTCATAAACAAGGGCTACGCTATGGTTATGAAGCATATGATGGACACCGCCTTTTCCAAGGTAGTATACGACTCCACGGTAATTGAGGATTGGTCCAACAAGGTGGGCGAGGCAGTAGCGGTAAACGGTCCCGTTGACAGCGTTGCTGCAGTCCTTAACGGCGGAAGTATGCAAAGCGGTATGCTGGACGTCATTAATATGGCGATAGCACACACCAAGGATTTTCTGGGTGCGACAGATTCAGCCTTGGGAAGCGAAAAAGCAAACAATACCTCTGCAATACTTGCATTACAGAGGGCATCTGCACAGCCTCTTGAAAACGTAAAGCGTGCGCTTTACGGCTTTGTAGAGGATATTGGTCTTATATGGCTGAACTTTATGTTCGCTTACTACGATGACAACCGCTTACTGCCTATTTCCGGCGGAATGAACGAGTTTACATCGTTCCCCTTTTCCGACTACAGAGAAGCGCTGTTTGAGTGCAGTATCGAGGTAGGCGAAAGCGGATGGTGGTCTGAGATAACCGCCGTCAATACCCTTGATAATCTGCTTAAGATGGGACTTATTAATATTAAACAATATCTTGAAAGACTGCCCGACAACATTATTCCCATGAAAAAGGAGCTTATGGACAGTATTCAAATTCAAACGGAGGTAAAATGAAAGAACAGGATATTCTTGAAATAATTGCGGAAATGGCAAAGGAAGACGGAACTACCGCCGAGGAATTGCTTTCCGCAGTTAAGACCGAAAGAAAAAGCAAAAAGCAGCAGGACAAAATAAGCAAGGACGTTGAGGAATTCAAAAAGCTGTTCCCCGATGTGCTTCCTGCTGATATTCCCGATGAGGTTTGGGAAAAGGTGGCAGATGGCGTTTCCCTTACCGCCGCATACGCAGTATATCTCTGCGGTGCCGACGCAAAAAACAAGAAGGCAGAAGAGGTAAACACCGAAAACATGCGCAGAAGCGCACCTGCAGGAAAAGAAGCGGACGCGGAGCAATCCTTTACTCCCGAGCAGGTGGAGAGTATGTCCGATGAAAACGTAAAGAAAAACTTCAAAAACATTATCCGTTCCATTAAGAACTGGAAAATCTAACAAAACAGGAGAGTAAAAAACATGTCTAACTACAACAGCATTGAAAAAGTAATTTCCGCCGAGATACTCCGTACCAACGAAGATAATCTTCTGGCAAACAAGATCTGCAACACCTCTTTCGTAGGTGATATCAAGAACCGCGGTGACAGCGTTACCTTCGTAGGTCTTAACGATCCCACCGTATATGATTACGAGGGTACCGTTAATTACGAGGAGATCGACGACTCTGCCGTTATTCTCAGCATTGACCAGGACAAGGCGTTTTCCTTTAAGGTAGCTGACCTTGAGGCGTTGAGAAGCTCTCTCGGTCTTAAGGATTCTCAGGCAAAGCGCGCATCCTACAACCTTAAAAAGGAAGTGGATACCTACGTATTCAGCCTGCACAGAAAGGCAGGCACCACTATGGATGCCACTACCGTAACTCCCGCAAACGTGCTTCAGCTTATCGGCGAAGTAAAGGAGACTCTGGAAAAGGCTAACGTTCAGGACGGCAGAACCTGGATCGTTGTTCCTCCCTTCGTTAAGACCAAGCTTATGCTGGCGGGAATCAAATTCCAGATCAACAACGGAGTTAACGGAAGCGGCACTATCGGATTTACCGATGAATTGGGATGCGATATCTTTGTATCCAACCAGCTTGCAACCGAGGACGACGGCTCCGTTCATATGATGGCAGGCTCCTACAACGCAATTGCATACGCTGAACAGCTTCTCGACGTTCAGTATATCGACAGACTTGAAAATTCCTTTGATTCCGCAGTACGCGGCAGAATCGTATACGGTGCAAAGGTTATCAAGCCCGAAGAGCTGGTAAGCGTTGCGGTAACCGACGGCGGTAACGCAATAGCATAAAAACAGAATAAACTAGTTGCCGTATCATTATCGATACGGCAACGCATTTTAAGCGAGGTATTATAATGACAGGAAAAAGCATATTGAATATCGCTCTGGACCTGATGAATATCCGTGGAAGCAACGGGGTACTGCCTGCAAGCTGTGCGGATATGGAGGCAAGAGCAATAAATATTATAAACATCTGTCTTGCCGAATGTACACCTCTTAACTGCAGACTTTGCAACAGAGAAAAACATATTCCCGTTATAACAAGTCTTAACGATACAGTGGATTATGATGAAGGTTTGCTGTTATCGGTTATTCCCTACGGGGTTGCGGCAAACCTTTCGGCAGACGAAGACCCCGCTCTTTCCGCAAAGCTTGAGGAAAAGTACCGTTACGCATACAGAAGCGCTCAAAGATATTCCCGAGCACGTCTTCATTCTATTACCGAGGTGAACTGATGTCCAACAGATATTTGAAAATCAACAGATTTGGCGGGCTGGACGAAAGAAACGTTTTTTCGGACTCCCCTGCTCTCTCACCGGATATGTGTAATTTCAAGGTGTGCGAAAACGGTTCGCTTAAAAAACGTCCGGGAAGCAGAATGTCAAACTGCGGATTCAACGGAAGTGTTTACCGAATGTGGCGCGGCTATATAAGCGGTGTGCTTACTTTTATCGTCTGTGCCGGACAGCGCATATATAAATATAACTTCGGCACCCAACAGTTTGACACCATAAGCATTACCGCAGGCGGCTGCCACCATATTTTCAGCTTTGGTAACGCCGTATATTTTCTGTGTGACGTTGGTATTTGCAAGTATGAAAACGGAGTTTTTGATTTACTTGAGCCGTATGTTCCCCTTATTGCGGTATCTACTCTGCCTGACGGAAGCGGAACGCTGTATGAAAAGCTGAATATGCTTACGGCAAAACGAAGACAGCAGTTTTCGGCAGACGGCAACTCCAGAACCTTTACTCTGGCAGAACAGAATATTGATGGTATTGAATGGGTAAAGGTAAACGGAGAAGAACGGGAAAACTGGGATGTAAACGAAGAAGCGGGAACGTTAAGCTTTTCTTCGGTGGAAATTCCACCTGCAGGAACAAACAACGTTGAGATATGCTGGTCCAAGGGACGTGCCGACAAAGAAAGGCTAATAGTTGACTGTACGGGCAGCATGAATTTCGGCGGTAACACGGATACAAGGGTGTTTTTATACGGAAACCCCAATTATCCCAATTATCGTTTTTATTCCGAGCTTGCAAACGGACTTCCCAGCGCAGAATACTTTCCCGAAACCAACTACACGATAATAGGTCATTCCAACATAACCGATATGGTACAGCATTATGACAGACAGCTCATTTTCACTGAGGACAGAGCATATTATTCTTACTGTGAGCTGAGAACTGACGCTTTGGGTAACTACTATCCCTCATTCCCCGTCTATAATCTTAATTTCGAAAAGGGAAATCTTCTTAAGAGAAGCAACGCGGTGATAGACAACACCCCCGTAACATTATCCGATGACGGCTTGAACCGATGGGTATCGACATCGGTGCAGGACGAAAGAAACGCAGAGTGTTTTTCAAAGCCTATTGGTGAAACGGTAAAGCGTATAATTAAAAACGGGTATACGGACAGATGCTGTATTTACGACAGACAGACCGAGAACGAATTATATTTTTCTACCCCTTACGGGTTGTTTATATATAATTACGCAACTGATGTCTGGTATAAATATGACGCAATCAACGCTGTTCAGTTTTGCGAAATACCCGGAAAGTTGTATTGGCTGAACGAAAGCGGAGAATTATACTATTTTTCCGATGACCTGAAAAACGACCAAAAGGGTGCAATAAACGCATATTGGTGCACACCTGCGGGAAAGTTCGGAGCAAACGGAAAAAGGTTTGATCTTACGGCGGTAATTGTGGAAGCGGACAATAGCGGAGGAACGGATATTACTGTAACCGCCGCACCAACGGAGGCAGGACAGCTTATGAATTCACAGACAGTTTCCGTTGACAAGAACGGAAGCGATATTACAAAAAGCTATAAATTCAGAACCGAGATAAAACGCGCTTACGGGGCGGCAGTAACCCTGTCCTCCTCACACGGAAGCAGAGGCGCCCATATAAGATCGGTAACCTTTAAGACCAACAGTAAGGAGGTGGAAAGATGACATACGATTCTGTTATTGAACAGACCAGAAAAGAGCTTGAAAAGTATTCTGACAACACAAAGGCACTTACAGACTTGTATAACAAGGCAAAAGAAAACTATGAAAAGTCATACAGTAACTCGGTGGAAAAGCTTAACAGCGATTACGAAAAAAGCAAAAACGCGGCTTCCGCACAGCAAAAGCTGGATGAAAAGAACACGGGAGAATTTCTTGCGTCCCGAGGACTTGCGTTTTCCGGTGAAAGCGCGCAGGCTAAGCTTAATTCGGATATGATATACAAAAACACGCTATCCTCACTTGCAAGCGGCCACGCGGAAAATCTTGCAAAGCTGGAAAATGACAAAAACAGTTATATGGCTTCCCTTGACCTTGACTATGCTGAAAAGCTGCTTGAAAACCAAAAGGAGCTTACCGACACAGCTATTAAGGTGACGGAGGACAAGATAAAATACGGCGACGTAGTGGTGGGAGACCCAACGCCCGAGGAGGATAAAGTAACCGAAACGCCTCCTCCTGCAGTCAACGGCGGAAGCCACGGCGGCGGAAATAATAATTCCGGCTCATCATCCGGAAGCACAGACAAAAAGCCTTCAACGGGAAACACTTCCGACAAGGATGCCGAAGAAGACAAGGAGGACACAAAAACAGAGGAAAGCACAAGTTTTGAACCGTCTATGACGGCGTATCAGCTTGCAAACGCCATTGCAAAAAGATACGGCACCTCTGACACGGTAACCACCGCCGAGGCAAACATTAATATAAGCAAATATCTTAACGGACTAAAGCAACGATACACCTTTACCGATGAATATATGGACAAGGTGCTGTTTGTGCTTGATGCCTTGGGATACACGCCTATGGACGAAAGCGCTATCGGAATTGCCACTATTGTAAGCAATTCGGCAGACGAATACGAAATTGAGTACAATATGGCTGAGAAGCTGGCGCAGATGCTGTTCAACGACTACGATGACCGTAAAAACTACGCGGAGAAGCGCGCTAAATTAGCAAGACTTGACTATATTTATACCAGATGTGCGGATATAAACGAGTTTTATACCGCGTGCGGATTGCTGGATCTTTCCGATTACGAGGTAAGAGACTATCTCCGCAACGTGGATGCGCGTAAAAACAAAACAAACGCCGTTAATCTGGGCGGTAATCTTATAAACACAAATAATCTGAGAGGAGAAAGAAATTGGAATTCACAGAATATATATCCGGTGAGCTTTACGTTCTGATACCCATACTTTACATATTAGGTATTGCAATTAAAAACAGCCGCATAAGCGACTGGAAGATACCTCTTATTCTTGGAGCAGTGGGTATTACTCTGGCAGGACTCTGGATATTTGCCAACAACACGGTGAACGGGGCGCAGAGCGTACTGAATATGATATTTGCAAGCATTACACAAGGTATGCTGTGCGCCGCCGCCAGCGTTTATACCAATAATATTTACAAGCAGATTAAGGGTAAGGACGATGAGAATACTGAAAACGCTGGTACTGACACTGACACTTCGGTGGGATGAGCTTTTTGACGCTATCGCCCGTCTGATTTACGAAATCTGATGGTTTTCGAAAGCCTCGTAGAAGCCGCTGCAGCGTTTTTGTCTGCAGGCGGATTCGTCTCTGTCTTCGTGTGTTTTTTGCTTAGAAGAGCATTGGAGAAGGCGAGAAAGGACGCAGAACGACGAAAGGAAGAAAGGAACCGACAAGAGCTTCTGCGCATGGAGGGCGAAGAAAGGATAGCGGCATTGGTGCTTACGTTAGCAAGGTTCAGCCGTGGAAAATGCAGCGAAAGTGAATTGGAGGCGGCAGAAAAGGATTATGCGTTATACACCAAAAAAGCCAATGAACTGCGGCGGCAGATAATTACCGAAAGTATTACTACCTGACAACACCGAAAAAACGGGCACTTCGTACTTGAAGTGCCCGTTTTAAGCTTTATTTTTTCTTTTTTCTGAAAATGAATTTTCTGAACAGAATAATGTTCATAACCACGAAGAAAGCGGCAAGTATAATAAGAGTAAGTATAGGTTTTTTGGGAGCAAGGGTAGCCAGCATCATAAGAGGAAAGCCGAATACTATTGCAGGGAAATTCTGATATACCAGATTATCCGATGCGGGAGAAGCAAACTCGCCGTCTATCTCACGCAATAAAATTACGCCTGTGGATGCGGTTCCCGTAAGCATGCCGTACATCATTAAAAACTGCTCTTCGGCATATTCTTTGAAAAGCGTATTTGCAACGAAATAATTGTATACATAGGTAAGAATCAAACCGGTTACACCAAGAATGATGATAACGCCCCAATATTTCTTAAGCATATCAAGGCGGATAGCGGCGATACCTGCAACGACCATAATATCAAAGAAAAAATTGCTGGCGCGAGTCATAAGAAAATCGTTGGTATACTGTCTGTGAATGATATTCTTTTTGTGGAGATATTCAATGACTATCTTCATAACAGTTGCAACAAGAACACCCAAAAGGAAGTTAAAGCCGAAAATAACAGACCGCATACCGGGAATCAGGTTGCCCAACAGATACATAAGCAGGAACGCCAGCAGATACGCCACCGCGATAAGGGCTATCTGAACAGTCATTTTATCAATGCTTGCCTGCATGGGAATCTCTTTGTTGGACTGTATCTGGTCGTTGTGAAGAGAAATATCGGTAGATGACTTTACCTTTATCTTTCCTTTTCTGCGAAGGATGTTAAGATGGATAACACCGCCGATACTGGCAGAAAGGAATCCCAGCGCCGCAATAGTAAGACCAAAGCTGCCGCCGCCGATAAAGTTATAGTCTCTTTCATAAATGCCGCCGTAATTCATTGCCTGACCCGTGCCCTGACCGTAACCGAAAGCAAGCAATATACCGCTGGCAGAAAAGAGATCTTTAGCTACATAGCTTGCGATAATGGTGATCGCCATACCTGCAACTGCCTGCATAAGGTAAGTGGAAACAGTTGTAACACCGGTATTAAAGATCTCCACAGAGCGCTTTTTGCTAAGCTTACCGTTGGAGGTCTTGAACGCGGTAGCAATAAATCCCAAAGCGAGAGTATGGTATGTAAGTGTCTCAAGAGTATCATACCCGTTTCCGCCGAAGAAAGCGGTATTGAATAAAAGCTCGCCCGTAAAGGCTTTATATATTACTGCAATGACTAACAGTATTCCGCCGCCGAGAACGGAGGTGGGAATGAGAGATTTATCCAAAAAAGGTATAGAGCGTCTGAGCATATTTGCCAGAAGCAGGCTGGCGAGAAGAACCGCGAACAGCATAAAGCTGCCCCAAACGCTAAAGTCCGAGAAATTGATCATTGTTTGCTCCTTTTATGTTTTTATACCGATGGAAAAAATGGGTATATTTAAGTGCGTTAAAGTGCTTATCGCCTTTGATTTGATATACCTTTCCATCCGAATATATGTTAAGCTTATTCTTCCCCAGTACTGTAAAATGCGAGACAGTATCAAAAGAAAACACGGTATTATTTATGGTTACACGGTCTCCGTAAAGAGAAAGCATCGCTTTTTTATAAACAAGTTTTTTCTTTTTGTATACCTCTACCTCATACACGCTGACCCTTTCGCTGTATATAGGTTCTTGAGTAAGAACGGTAGTGTCGAGGCTGTTGATATAATCCTTCTGATAATCATACCAATTTGCAACATAGGCAAAGGGATGCTCATATCCAACGCCTTTTATCTGCTTGTTTTCCGTGTACTCCACTTCCCTGCCGCATTTTTCGCAACGAGTAAAATCACCTTCGCTGTAAAAGGAAGACAACCCGCAGAAGGGACAGACGTAAATACATCTTTCAAGATACTCGGCACGTTTTTTGTGCTTAAAGATACCAACAGAGTTAGCTTCATCAACAAAAAGCTTGGTACGGATAAGCTCCATAAGCTCTTCGTCCGACATTGCTTTGTAGTCCTCAGGCTCGATAACATCGGAAACATAGCCGCGCATATATCCCTTTCGCACAACGTCACTCCAGCGGGGCTGAACACCGTAGCCGCCTTCAAGACGATAAAAAGCGATGGGAAGCGAAAGTTTTTTGGCAAGAGAAACAATGGCAGGGTTCATATACTCGGTTCGTCCGCTATACGTGCGGTTTCCCTCGGGCGCGATACAGATGGTACCGCCCTCCTTGGCGACACGCATACAATTAAGCACGGCACGAATATCCGTAGTCTGCTTTTTTATGGGAATGGGTGCAACAAGATATTTAATAATCTTTGACACAAAGCCCATTGAAAATATATCCTCGGTCGCCATATAATATACCGGTCCCTTAAAAGACATGCCGACAAAAAACTGGTCAAAGGGTGTTTGATGGTTAAGCAGAACAAGATACTTGCGGTTTCCCTGCTCCTTGAACTTTTCTATCTTCACCCCGTAAACGACACGGGAATATGGGTACAAAACAAGATACAGCAGATTGCGCACAACGCTGTGGCGAAAATGTATCCATTTTTCATTTTTTCTTTTTGCCATTATACGCTCTCTCCGAACTCGGTATTTATACAGTTATATTATAATAATAAAATGTTGATTTGTCAAATAGTATTCTGTTAATTTTGTTAACCGAATATTTTTCACACAAAAAAAGCTCCCGATAATGATATCGGGAGCTTTTAAGATTTATTGATTATTCGGAAATCTTACGTCTGTTAATACGCAAAACTGCAAGTCCGATAACACTTATGGTGAGAAGAGATACCCAAACGAAGAACTGAGAATTATCACCAAGCTCGGGAGTTTCCTCAGGCTCGGAAATATCGGGATCAGACTCATCAGGTATTGAAACGTCGGGATCAGATACGTCAGGATCAGATACGTCGGGATCAGATACGTCGGGATCAGACTCGTCGCCCTTATCAACAGCGTTGGTGAATACCATTTCATCTGCGCCGAGAGAAACGGTTGCGGCAAGAGTACCGTCCTCGTCTATTACGGTAATAACCACGTTGTAAACGGTGGTATCATAAACGATCGTTTCATCATCACCCTTGATCTCGGTTACGGTGTACTGATATACGCCCTCGGAATCAAAAGTGAGAGTATCGAATGCAAACGCTCCATTTTCATCGTTGGTAACAGTCTGAACAACTGCGCCGCTTTCATCGGTGAGAGCAAAGCTGAATTCGCCGTTCAAAAGCTCTCTGCCGTTGAGAACCTTCTTACCTGCAAGGTCAACAACTGCATCAATTGCGTCGTATACGTTGTTAAACACGATTTCGCCGCCGTCAACGGTCTTAACTGCAGTAAGAGTGCCATCGCCGTTATCGGTTACAACTACGGTTACGGTGTAAACTGTATCGTCATAGGTCATTCCGTTTGCAGATCCTACAAACTCGTTTACGGTGTAAACATAGGTTCCTGCTGCGGTAAAGGTGAGATCATTGAACGCGATAGAGCCGTCGCCGCTGTTGGAAACAGTCTGGAGAACTGCGCCGTTTTCATCCTTAAGGTAGAATACGAACGCGCCCTGTGTAAGTTCTTTGCCCTCAAGAGTCTTTACTGCGGAAAGAGGTACGGAAACGGGAGACACGGTGTAGCTGTTTACAAACTCGATGCTGCCGTTGCCGCTGACGGTAACATCTGCAACCAGCTTGCCTTCCATATTATCAACTACGTTAACGGTAACGGTATATACGGTTTCATCATAAGTAATACCGCCCTGACCGTCATTTGCCTCGGTTACGGTGTACTTGTATTCCCCTGCTACGCTATAGGTAATGGGAGCAAAGTTGAATACGCCGTTTTCATCGTTGGTAACTGTCTGAACAAGGTTGCCAAACTCATCGGTAAGAACAAATCCGAACTGACCGTTTGCAAGAGCCTTGCCTTCAAGAGTCTTGGTGCCGCTGAAGGAAACGGAAACTTCTTCTGCCGCATAGGTGTTAACGAACTTGATTCTGCCGCCGGTGATGGAGGTATCGGTAACAAGCTGTCCTGCGCCGTTATCAGTTACGGTAACGGTTACGAAGAACTTCTGTCCGTCATACTTTATAGCGGGCGCATCACCCTTTACCTCATTTACAGTGTACTTGTATACGCCGGGCTGAGTATAAGTGATGGGTTCAAATGCGAAGGATCCGTCTGCAAGATTGGAAACGGTCTGGAGAACCGTGCCGTTTTCATCCTTAAGCTGGAAGCTGAATTCGCCGTTCAAAAGTTCTCTGCCGTTAAGCACCTTGGTGCCGACGATAGTTTCGGTAACTTCGTTAACGCTGTATACGTTGGTGAATACCAATTCACCCTTGCTGCTTACGGTAGTGGTGTAAGAGAGGGTTCCGTCACCGTTATCGGTAACGATAACTCTCACGGTATATGCGGTATTATCATAGGTTACGCCGCTTACTTTGCCAAGAGTTTCGGTTACGATAAAGGTATAAGTGCCTGCTACGCTGAAGGTGATGTTCTCGAACTTAAACTCGCCGTTTGCTTTATTGGTAACAGTCTGCATAAGTCTGCCGTCTGTGGTATAAAGCGCGAATTCAAATTCGTTTGCGTTAAGCTTTCTGCCCTCGAGAATCTTTTTGCCGGTAAGAGGAACGGAAATGGGACCTACAGAATAGCTGTTTGTAAAGATAATTTCAGGATTATTCTTGATATCAACTGTTGCAACGTATGCGCCGCTGCCGCCGTCGGTTACGGTTACGGTAATATCATAAACGGTATCGTCATAGCTTACGCCGCCCTTACCGTTGTTTACCTCGGTTACGGTGTACTTATATTCGCCTGCAGCGGAGAAGCTGAGAGGTGCGAATATGAAGGTGCCGTCTGCAAGGTTGGATACGGTCTGGAGGGTTGTGCCGTTTTTGTCCTTCAGAGCAAACTCAAATTCGCCTGCATTAAGGGGTCTGCCGTTAAGATACTTAACACCGTCAAGAACTACGGTTGCGTTTACGGTTACGTTGTAAGAGTTGTTGAACTCAAGTGCAGCTGCACCGACTACCTGCTGAGTTGCGGAGAGAGTGCCGTCGCCGTTATCGGTTACAACTACGGTTACGGTGTATACGGTGGTATCGTAAGTGATTCCGCCCTTGCCGTCATTAACCTCGGAAACGGTATAGGTATAAGTGCCTGCGGTGTTGTAGGTGATAGCGCCAAAGGTGAAGGTGCCGCCTACGTTGGAAGCAGTATCAATGGGAGTGCCGGAGGAATTCTTGAGTACAAAGCTGAAATCGCCGTCTGCAAGAGCTTTTCCGCTAAGAACCTTGGTACCGGAAATTGCGTGATCAACGGGATCTGCGCTGTAATCATTGGTGAATGCAAAGCTTGTTCCGCCGGTTACCTCGGTTACAAGGCTTCCGTGGCCGTCATCAACTACTTTAACGGTTACGGTATATACGGTGGAATCGTAGGTTACACCGCCCTTGCCCTCGTTAACTTCGGATACGGTATAGGTGTAAGGACCACCTACTGCATTATAAACAAGCGCATCAAATGTGAACGCGCCGCCTACGTTGGAAACGGTCTGGATAACAGCATCGGTGGAATCCTTGAGAACGAACTTGAATTCGCCGTCTGCAAGGCTTCTGCCGTTAAGAACCTTGGTACCGCTAAAGGTAACGGAGGTTTCTACGGGAACGTAGGTATTGTTAAACTCGATGGGACCGTTTTCAACGGTGAGATCTGCAACCAGATTACCGTTAAGATCATCGGTAACTACAACCTTAATGTTAAACTGTTTGGTATCGTAGGTAATTCCAAGCTCGCCTTCGTTGATTTCCTTAACTACATAATGATAAGTACCGGGAGAAGTGAATACGCCGTTTTCGAATACGAAGGTGCCGTCTGCCTTATTGGTGGTGGTAACAATTACGTCACCGTTGATAGTGTAGACGCCGCCGGAAACGGTTGCGTGGTATACGCCGAACAAGAACTCGTCTTCTGCAATGGGTCTGCCTACCAGAGTCTTGTTGCCGGGAATTTCAATAACTACATTCTGAGTATTGTAGTTATTGGTAAAGGAAAGAGTTCCTATGCCGTCGATAACGGTAGATGCAGTAAGTATACCCTTGCCGTTGTCGGTAACGGTTACGGTGATGGTGTAAACGGTATCGTCATAGGTTACGCCGCCCTTGGTTCCCTTAACCTCGGAAACAGTGTACTTATATACGCCTGCGGCGGTATAAGTGATGGGGCTGAAATTAAACTTATCGGCTACGTTAGAAACGGTCTCGATAACAGAGCCAACTTCATTCTTGAGAACGAATTCAAACTCGCCGTCTTCAATATCTCTGCCGTTGAGAGTTTTATCACCGGAAAGAGATACGGAAACCTGCTCTGCGGAATAGGTGTTTTCAAAGTGGAGTGCCTTTTCATCGTCTCCGCTTACAACAAGCTGAATGCCGCCCACACCGTTATCGGTTACGTTGACGATAACTTCATATACGGTATCATCATAGGTAACACCCTGATATTTGCCGCCAACTGCTCCGGTGGGAAGAACCTCACTGATAACGTACTTATATTCAACTCCGATATCGGAAGCAGTATAAGTGAATTCGGGGAACTGGATAACGCCGGTGGAAAGGTTGGTGGTGGTAAGAGAGGGCTGCTTTACGCCGTCCTTGTATACGTCAATATTAAACGTAAACTCGGAGCCGTGGAGCTCTCTGCCGATGAGTATCTTATCTCCCTCAAAGGTGATAGTCTGGGTGCCGGTTACGTTATAGGTGTTGGTAAAGACTATATCGGTAACGTCGCCAGTGCCGACCTTGGTGAGCTGAACTGCAGAAGCAAGCTTGCCGTTACCATCGTCGGTAACAACAACTGTTACGTGGTAAACAGAGGTATCATAGGTAATACCATCAAGCAGATTGTTTACTGCCGCAGCAGGAATTACCTCGTTAACAACGTATCTGTAGGTGCCCACCTTGGTATATTCGGGGAGAACGAAGGTAAAGCCGCCGCCTATGTTGGAAACAGTCTGGGACCAGCCGGAAGTAATGGGAGCGTAAAGCTCATCTGCCGCCTTGATGATAAATTCAAACTGACCGTCGGTTATTGCTTTGTTGTCAAGGATCTTGGTGCCGTCGATAGAAACGATGGCGGAAGTAAGAAAATATGCATTGGTAAACAATGCGATATCATCGGTGGTATCGGAAACGGTAACCTCTGCCGAAAGCTTGCCGCCAACGGTAGTGGTAACGATGGTTACGGTGTATTCCTTGGAATCGTAGGTCATGCCGGGCATACCGCCGTTTACTTCAGTAAGAGTGTAAACGAGGGTGCCTTCTGCATCAATGGGAATACGGATGGTTGCATTACCCAGAGCATCTGTATGAACGGTATCGATGACTACGCCGCCGGAGGAAAGCGCAAACTCAAATATATTGAGAGGGATGCTTACGCCGGTATTGTTGTTAAGTACCTTCTTGATAACGATATCTGCGTGGGTACTGTCAACGGCATATACGTTAATAAAGTCAACCTTTACGTCAAATCCGCCGGTAGTGGGAGAAACGGTGGAATCAGCAATCGCTTCAACGTTTACTTCAAGAATACCGTCGATAACGCCGGGGTCGGAAACGGTTACCTTAAAGAGGCCTTCGGTGGTATCGTAGGTCATACCGTCGGTAGTTCCGCCTACCTCAACAACGCGGTAATAGTGAGTTCCCACGTTGGTATAGGTTTCGTTAAGAGAAATGGTATAGCTTTCTATTGCGCCGCCAATAGTAGCGGTGATATCAACGGAAGCAACTGCTCCGCTTACGTCTACGTAAGTGCCTGTGGATTCGTCAAGCTTCTGAACCTTGAATGTATAAGTCTCGGTAATAAGGGCATTAGCCTGAACAGTCTTGGTACCGCTAACGGTGATATCCGCGTTAACGGGAGGGTTAGGTACGTAATTATTTACAAACTGTGCATTGATAACTGTGTTGGCAGAAATGGTTCCGTTTGCACCTACAGTCTTGGAAGTATCCAGCTCAAAGCCGGTTTCAGGCAGTTCGGTAACGGTGTATGCTGCGCCTGCGGGAATACCGGTGATGGTAGCAGAGCCGTCACCCTTAACCTTTATTCCGCTTACGGTAACCACGCCGCCTGCGTAAACGTAGGTTGCGCCTGCGGGAAGAGCCAGCTTGTTATCAGCTTCCCACTGAGTAACGCCGGAGATGATAACGGTAAAGTCGAACTCATTATCAAGGTTACCGTCAAAGGGATGGTAAACCTCCTTGGTGATAACAAGATCGCCATATGCCTTGGGAGCGTTCTCAACAGAAACGTAAACCATCTCGTTAGCCTTTACTGTGCCTGCTTCATTGGTGTAAGAAGCGGAATAGTAATTGCTCAGCGCTTCGGCAACGGTGTAAGATGCACCGGTAGGAAGACCTGTAACATATGCCGTCTCCCCTGCCTTAAGGGTAAGAGTTATAGTGGTCTTATTAAGGGATGTATCCTTAACGACGGGAACACTGTTAAAGCTGTTTCCGTTTTGATCAATAAACTTGGGAGTAAAATCCGTGCCGCTTACAGTTACGGTGAATACGAATTCTGTCTCTGCGCCTGCAACTGCTTCGGTAACGGTCTTGGTGATCGAGATACCCTGCTGAGGAGCAAGTGTCAGCTTACCGTTGTTACCAAGCCAAGAAACAAGGCTGCCATCGTGAAGTGCGTCTTCGTTATGAGTAGGAACAACAGTAAACTCAGCAGTGCCGGATTCGTTGGTGGTTTTGTGAACCTCCATGTTGTGGAGTCGGCTCGTACGCCAAGCGCCTATGCCCAAAACGCAGATTATATCGGATTTTTTAAGTCCCTTTGCGGTTATATAAGAATCAACGATGCCTGCGGAAACGTGATGCCCTTCGGTTTCGGAGGTTTCGTATGCGCCACCGGAATATCCGTTGATATATACCTTGTTTACGTTATCATAGTAAGCAAGAGAATCCTTTATATACTGCCAATCGTTGTATGTAAGGTATCCTACTGCTTCGCCCTTTCCGCCTGAAGTGGGACGGTAGAATGCTACCATGGTGTAAACCAAGTCGGTATCGGAGAGAGAAGAAACGTCGGAATAAAGAAGGTATTCGGTCTTATAATTATCATTGAGAGTCTTATCAATACCGTTGCCCTGATAATAGAGCACGCCGTATTCATCCTTATCCCAAGTGATAGCGGAGCCGTTTTTGTTGGTTGCGGAAATATAAACGGGATAATTGTTCTGGTAATAGTAATAACGGTTATCAAGAGCGGGAGTAGCAGCTGCGTGTGCATCGCCCTTGAAAAGGCCGGTAACACCATTGATGGTCTCAATAGTGTTCATTACACCGTACTGACCGGGATAGAAATTAACAGAACCGTTTGTATTGGTATTATTTGCGAGATAATCGGAAGAAATGAGGTCGGTAATAACGTCGCCGTTAGAATCGATTACCTCGTCTGCGATATCAACAGTATAGTAAAGACGAAGGGGAACAACCTCACCGCGGTTGGATTCGTAAGAAATATCGCCCTGATCGTTGGAAACCTTATCGTAAATAAGAGGAAGAACGATTGAGGGAATTGTTGCACGAACCTCCTGCTTGCCAACGCCTATTTTTTCGTAAACGCCGTTTACGTTCTTTGCAAGATAAGTTTCGGTAACGGTTATCTTGATTGCGTCGGAAACGTTAAAGGAAACACCGAGAGTGGGATTGGTAGCAGTACCGGATTCAACAACATAGGTGGTAACTGCCTTACGGGTAACGGTACCGTCAGTATTTACGGTATCTGTGATAACGGGAGCTTCAAGGGATTTGGAGATAGAATATACCTTGCCGAACAATGTTACGGCTTTGAATTCCTTGACCTCCATATAATCGCCGATAAAGTCAACGTAGGTAAGAGGAGTGTCAACCTCTATCTCACCCTGAACGACCTTATCAACCAGAGGAACGAATGCTTTTTCGTTGATCTCTACAAGGATTTCATCAAAGGTGCCGGAAAGCTCTTCGCTGCCGATGTTATAGTATTTATCAACGTAATTGATATTGTCAATAACATCCTGCTTGGTGCCGGGATAGTTGGAGGGAAGCTGAGGGAAGCGCCAAGTGGTACCGCCGTAATTGGAAGTAACAGTGGAAGAGGAGTTCTTCCATTGCTCAAGCAGGTCGTACGTTTCCTTTGCAAGACCGTTTGCGGTGCTCTTAACTGTATTTGCAGGGTCCATAACGACGTTGGCATTGCTTCCTGCGCCAAGGTCAACACCTATTCCGTATACAACAGGGGCAGTAACGTAATTGGTGGAAGCCAAATACTTCATATACGCTGCATTAAGCAAAGTACTTACTGCAACCTGCTTGTGATAAGTAAAATTATTATTTGTGATGTTAGAAGATGCAGCATTATACCAGTCATTGCTAACTGCGTGGTTGGTTTCGCCGTCGGTAAGAAGAATAACAACGGGAATTCTACCGGAAGTGTTTTCAGCGTTTGCAAGTATCTTCATACCTTGGTTTACACCGGACTGAACATTAGTACCGTTGGCACTTCCGGTGTACTTGCCTCCGATTGCAGTAGAGGAGCCTACGGGAGTTGCAGAAGCTGTAAACTGATAATTTCTGTTATAGTAGTTTCCTGTCTCGGAAAGAGTAAGCACGTTTGCTTTCTCATTGTAAAAATCAAGGGGAAGTATCTCTTGGGAGTCGCTGGAATAAGCAACGATGGCAAGACGATTATTCTTATTGGAAGTGATGCTTTGAATAAGCTTGTTTGCCGCATCTCTTACCTTTACAAATCTTGTTGTGCCGTTACTTGTGTTTTTCATAGAGGAAGAGTTATCAAGAATGATAACCACATCAAGATAAGCAGCAGTAGACGTGGTAGTTATAACGGAAGTGGTAGAACCTATAGCAGAGCCAACAACCAAAAAGTTGCTGTCGATCTTAATGGTATCGAGAGGGAGTCCGATGAAATCGGAGTGCAAAGGAAGCTGTGCTTCGCTTCCGTATGCATATACAGATTTATCGAACCATACTCTGCCGGAGTATCGGTTGCCGTCAATTGCCGTACCGAGCATATTGGTATAACTGTCAGCAGTTGAAGGATCCACAACAACTGTGCCGGTTCCCGGCGCAGCAGCAGCCTTAAACGGTATAGATATAACGGGAATGCACGGAAGAATAAGACAAATAACAAGCAGTAAGCTTAGTATTTTCTTTGTTACGCTTTTAATCTTCATAATGAATTACCTTTCTGTATATGAATGTTTTTATTCTTGATTTAATTCTTGGGATGCCATACGAAGCTGTTCGTTAAAGCAGACCCCTATAAGGTCATCTGTTTTTTCTTTACACAGATACGGACATGTCCCGCAATCCTTATACTCGTGATGAGAATAAATGCAGTTGGTGGTAGTTACGCTACGCCATCGTCTGCCGTTGGGAGTGTAACGGGGAACGTTTTCAAAATCAACGTATTCTTCCACCCATATTCCAAACTCTTCGTTGTATTTGGAAACAGTATGCAGTACGTCGCCGTCTATATTGTAAATTCTTGTTTTTGTGTTCTCCATATAAAACCTCGTTAAATTATTACGATAAAAGTATAACAGCATTTTCATAAAAACAGTTAGAACCATATAAAAAATTTTTTAGATAATTTTTCGCGTCCCAAATTACCGTAATTTGTTATATATAAAACAAAAAACGCCCTTGAAAAAGGCGTTTTTTCTGTTTTTGTTTTGCCGTTCGTTAAACGAACGAACGCGGTTTTACTATTTAAGCATATATTTGATGAGCGCTTTTCTGTCGGAAATGCCCAATTTTATATAAACGGTTTTGATATAATTGCGCACGGTAGCCTCCGAAAGCTCCATAAATGTCGCGATTTCCTGTGCAGACCATCCGCGGCTGTACAGCATTGAAACGGAAAATTCGGTAGCGGACAAATCGGACGTGACCTCGGAAAAGGTTCGTAAATTATGTATCTGCTTCCAATTGGAACTGAATACAGCAGAGTTTGCAACCACCTGCTTATAATCAGAGGGATACGCACGCTTAAGATACACCTCAACTATACCCAGCATCATTCCGTGATGCTCAGACACAGCCTCAACAAGACCGTCCGGATGGGCAAGGAGCCACACCTCATCAAATCGTTTTTTTGCCTCCTCAGGACGTCTCAGATTCATCAGTGCGATGACTGCCATAATATGATTATATATTGCGGCAATAGGATACGTTTTGGTGCACATAGCCAAGCCCATATCCGCAATTGCCAGTGTACGATTATAATCCTTTTCGAGATATGCCTTATGTGCCAACAGATAACATCCCCACAAGCGGTAGCCCTCGGGAAGATATCTTAAACAACTCTCCAGCGGAGGAAGATTGTCGGGAATGGGCGCGTGCCATAAAACAGAAGCACCAACTGCACTTATAAGACCCAGCGCCCGTATATCGGGAGGTAATTCAGGAGAACCCATTTTGTAAATAATTTCCCTAATTACCTCTGCCGCACGTGCGGAACATGCGTTGTTTCCATGGGAAATACTTGCAAATACACACAGCACAGACGCAGTATATCTGAAAGAATTATCATCTGAATCAAGATACTTTTCAAGTATCTCTACGGCTTCCTTTGTTTTGCCGCGATAAAAATAATACTGGCCCAACGCAAGCTCACGTTCATCGTCATTTTCGATGGAATCAATAAAGCTTAATACTTTTCCCGGCTCAAAGGCACCGGTAAGCAACGGCATCGTTCTGTTCACCGAAATAAACTCGCTTTCGGTTTTGGCATTCTCTATTACAGCCTGCTCATAAAATTTTACATCCTTAGGAATAAACCAAGTTCTACCAATTTTTTGTGCGCCAGGTATCTTGCCTGCAGATGCCCACTTTTGAACCGCGCGTACGGTTACACCCAGCCGCGCTGCGCTCTCCGTCGCAGTTTCAAATTTTTCGCTGTTCATTTTTCATACCTGAAGGGCAGATATTCCGAATTATGCTTGCCCGTATCTTTATTCTCTACTATCAGCACCTTGGCATCCTCGGATACGATAATATTATGCCAAGCCGCCTTTTTTACCACGTAGGTAACAAATTTTTCCATTTTTACTTCTTCGGCGTTCTCGCCCATCAGTAGAGTAGCACTTCCTTCAAGAAGGATAAACACTTCGTCGGTGAGCATATGCCTTTCAAGATAAGTAATACCGTCTTGTGTAAACATATGTGCGTGGTTGAGATATGCTATCTTCCATTCTTCAAAAGAAAAGTGGGAAAAATAGCCCTTTCCATCGTAGTTTAATACCTCAAGTCCGTTCATTGCTGCTCCTCAAGCTCCTTTTTTGCAAGATAGCTTAATTTCTCTGGGAAAAGCTGTGCGGACATACCGCCGTCAACGGCAAGCTCTGTGCCAGTGATATTCTTGGAAAGATCTGTGCCCAAAAACCAAACTGCGTTTGCGATATCGTCAAAATCTGAAATATCGCCGATAGGCGCAAGAGTGCCGTTGATTATTTGTTTGCTTCCCATAGCTTCCCAACGCTGGGTCTTGATAGTACCGGGAAGAACAACGTTACTTCTTATTCCGTATCTGCCAAGGTCAATGGCAAACGCCTTTGACATTGAGTTGATGCCGCCCTTGGAGGCGCAGTATGCGCTTCTGTTGGGGATTGCGCGGTATGCGGTATTGGAGCTGAGGAATACAACACTTCCCTTTCCCTTCTCCTTCATACGCAAAGCCGCTTGACGAACGATAGTAAAGTTCCACACCAGATTAGTTTCAAACACTCTGGTAAACTCCTCCACAGGCACGGAAAAGAAGTCCATTCCTTTTGCAGGGTCTGTACCAAATCCAAGGTCGGCGGCACAAAGCACTACCGTCTCAACAAAGATGCCTGTAGAATCTATATCGTTAAAAATATCGATTATCTGCTGTTCGTTACGGATATTACATTCATATCCCTTTGCGAAAACGCCATAGGTTTCAGAAATTACCTTTGCGCTTTTCTCAGCCTCCGCACCGTTTCTGCCGGTAATAAAAACGTTCCAACCGTTTTCTGCGAAGACCTCTGCTATTCTATATCCTGTGCCCTTGCAGGCGCCGGAAATAAATACTGCGTTGCTCATAAAAGCCTCTCCTTAAAAATAGAATTCGCTCTTAGCGGGACGGATATCCGTAAGGGCACCGGTATAGTGACGAAGAGTATGAGGCTGATAAGGATGCTTCAAGCACTCCTCCTCATTTATCTCAATACCAAGACCGGGCTTTGAGGGAATGGTTATATAACCGTCCTTATATTCAAGGGATTCGTTGGTTACATCCTTACGCCACTCAACGTCACTGTACATGATCTCAAGAATAGAGAAATTAGGACAGCAAGCGGCAATCTGAAGAGTTGCGGCGTTTGCAACGGGTCCTGAAGGATTGTGAGGTGCAAAAGGAATATAATATGCCTCTGCTACTGCGGCTATCTTCTTCAACTCCATAATACCGCCTGCATGGGAGATGTCAGGCTGGATATAATCAGCGGCACGCATCTCGAACAGATCCTTATAGGATTTAAGGGTATAAAGTCTTTCGCCTGCAGAAATAGCGACGGGAGACTTATCGCGCACGGCCTTAAGCGCCTCAAGGTTATCGGGAGGAGTAGGCTCCTCAAACAGCATAGGCTTAAACTGCTCAAGCTCTTTTGCGATCTTGATGCCGGTGGGAACGTTAAATCTGCCGTGACCTTCGATAAGCAGGTCAACATCATTGCCTACAGCATCTCTTACTGCCGCAACACATTCAAGTGCTGTATTAAGGTCTTTATTGGATATTTCAAGATAAGATTTTCCAAAGGGATCCCACTTCATAGCGGTAATGCCGCGCTGAACTGCGATACGCGCTTTTTCGCCGAATTCCTCAGGTGTTTTTGCGCCTGCAAACCAGCCGTTTACATATATGCGGACTTTGTCGTTTACCCTGCCGCCGAGAAGTTGATATACGGGAACGCCCAGATGCTTTCCCAGAATATCCCAGAGCGCACATTCTACTGCGGAAAGTGCTGACATAAGCACAGCACCGCCGCGCCAATAAGCATCACGGTAAATATCGTGAAAATGCTTTTCTACGTCAAGAGGATTCTTGCCTACGAGATATTCCTTAATGTGCTCAACCGCGCCGATAAGCGCCTTTTCCTTATACTCAAGCGTAGCTTCGCCAACACCTTCTATACCCTCGTCGGTATATATCTTAACAAATACCCAGTTGGTGCGGAAGCAATCCACTGTAAAGCATTTAACGTCTGTTACCTTCATAATTTTATCTCCTTATATATTTCGGGAATCACTTTATTATTTACATCAAAGGCGTCTGCTCGCTTATTATCAAACATACCGATATGTACGGGAACTGTTTTTTCTGCATTAACACGGGCGGCAAAAGCGGCAGCATCCGCCATATTCATATTGTTGCCAACACCGTTCACAGGAAGAAACACGGCATATATATCCTCGGGAATATCAGCGAAAATATCATCGTTATATAGCGTATCGCCGGTGATAAAATACTTCTTCTCACCATCATCAATTATAATACCGACAGCATAAGGATCACTGTGGCAAGCCTTTACTGCGGTAATGGTTATACCATTTTCGGTCCAACGGGTATGACGGTTAAAAAGAACGTAATTGTTGTTTCCGCCTATACTGCGCACCTTGCTCCATACCGAAGAAGGTGAAAGCACGGTAATTCCGCTTGTTTCGGTTATAAAATGCTTTACCGTTTCAGGGTCATAATGGTCAAGATGAGCGTGAGTAAACACAAGCACGTCAGGTCGGATATCAAAAAAACGCTCGTCAACAGGTACTCTCCGGTAGTTCTGCGGTTCAATTTTCTTAACATTGTCTGAAAGATACGGATCTACCATAACGGTACAGTTATCAAATTCAAAAAGCAATCCTGCCTGACCAAGCCAGATAACACGTTTCAACGTATTCCCTCCTTATGCTGTTTCTAAATAAATATTTTATCACAAATTGCTTATTAAGTCAACCCAAAGCCGTTCGTCCAGCGAACGGCTTTTAGAAATCTATAGATATATCGTTAAACAAAAAAGTCTACCACGTTTGTGATAGACTTAATTTGTAATTATTAAGCTTTATCCTGCATATTTGCTGTAAAAAGCATACATAACACCGGATATCGCCAGGAAAAACAGACCTGTAAAAACGATGTAGCCGAAGCTTACTTTTTTATCTGCCCTGCTTTCTCTGTAATCATAAAAGGTAGCATATTTCTTTGTGCTTTTGCGTCTGAACAGATCGAAAAAGGAATCCAATCCGTAAACTATCATATCGAAGGTGCCTTCGTTTGCGGAAAAGACCAAAAGTCCACCGCAGGAAAGAAGCACACCTGCTATAAAAAACGCATCACACAAAATATGAAATATATTCACCAATTCGGTTTCACTGAAAATACCACGGTACCAGACTACAAGAAGCACCGTAAGAATACCGACTGAAAGTGCAATTAAATACTTTTTTAAGGTTTTCATTTTGCGGTTTCTTGATATTCCTTTTGATACTTTTCAAACTCTTCGGTATTGCAAAGTACGTAGTGACCGGGATAAACCTCACGCATAGAAGGACCTTCAGCAGAATAATCATGATCCAGCATAGGATTATATACTATTCTGTGTCTGTTCTTTTCGGTAATAGGATCAGGCAGAGGAATAGCAGACAGCAAGGAACGGGTATAGGGATGGAAAGGATGTGCAAAAAGCTCATCACTGGTGCCCAACTCAACTATCTTACCGTAATACATTACTGCAATTCTGTTGGAGAAGTACTTAACTACCGCGAGGTCGTGAGCGATGAACAGAACGGTAAGACCCATTTTCTGGCTCAGCTCGTTGAGCAGGTTGATTACCTGCGCCTGAATAGAAACGTCAAGTGCAGAGATAGGTTCGTCTGCAATAATCAATTCAGGGTTCATAATTACGGCGCGTGCGATACCGATACGCTGTTTCTGACCGCCGGAGAACTCGTGCGGATAGCGGGTTGCATGCTCCTTAACCAAGCCAACGGTCTCAAGTATCTTGTATACCTGCTCATCAATAAACTTCTTGTCCTTTATGCCGCGGATAATAAGTCCTTCAGCGATGATTTCGCGTACGGTCATACGAGGGTCGAGAGAAGACACAGGATCCTGGAAGATCATCTGAATCTCATTGGTGAGCTGGTTTTTGCTCTTTTTACGGGACCATCTCTTGTGGTCCTTATAAGCTTGCTTTATTTCTGCACGGTTCTCGGCAATAATCTTATCCAATTCTTCCTTGGATATCTTCTTTTCCGAAAAATCCTTGCGTGCCTTCTTTATAGCGTCCTTATAGCTGCGGACACCTGCACAGATACGCTCACCCTTGTAGTAAACGGAGCCGCCGGTAATATCATAAAGACGGATGATGGAACGTCCGGTAGTAGTCTTACCACAGCCGGATTCACCAACAAGACCGAATACCTCGCCCTTAAAAACGTCAAAGCTGACGTTATCAACAGCCTTAAGCTCACGTCTGCCCATCTTAAAATACTGCTGGAGATTGCGAACACTTAATAATACTTCTTTTTCCATATTATTTTCCATTGTCTTCTCTCTCCTTTTTCATACGCTCAATACGCGCCTTGATAAGCTGAGGCATTTCAACAGCGGGAGCGTTGGGATGAAGCAGCCAGGTAGCGGCATAGTGGGTGGGAGTTATCTCAAACAGAGGAGGCTCTTCCTCGAAATCAATCTCAAGCGCATACTTGTTTCTGGGTGCAAATGCGTCGCCCTTGGGAGGGAAATGCATATCGGGAGGAGTTCCGGGAATGGAATCCAGCTTTTCGGTAGTATGCAAGTCAGGCATACTGCTGAGAAGCGCCCAGGTATAAGGATGTGCAGGTTCATAGAAGATTTCGTCTGCAGTACCCTTCTCTACTATCTTACCTGCGTACATAACGGCGATACGGTCAGCCATGTTAGCAACAACACCCATATTATGGGTAATAAAGATTACAGAAAGGTTTCTTTCTCTCTTTATCTTGTTGATAAGCTCAAGTATCTGAGCCTGAATTGTAACGTCAAGTGCGGTGGTAGGCTCGTCACAAATGAGAATGTCAAGGTTTGCGGAAAGCGCAATAGCAATAACTACACGCTGTCTCATACCGCCGGACAATTCGAAGGGATACTGACGATAACGGGTTGCAGGCTCGGAAATACCAACCTCTTCCAAAAGCTTGATAGCCTTTGCTTTTGCAATACGCTTATTCATCTTAACAACGAACTTGGATGCCTGTTCCTTGAAGAAATCGATTATCTCGATAACGTGAGCGTTTGCATCAAAGTTAGCGTCGGATTCGATCTTAGCGTTGTAGTGGTTGTAAAGATTTTCGATAACCTTACAAATGTTGGATCTCTTAAGGTCAAGGTCAACAACGATCTGGGGAGTAAGTGACCAATCGGGCTTACGTCCCTTTGCTATGATAGCATCATATTTAGCCTTGTTCTTAAGGTATTTCTTTTCTTCGATAGGGTTCTTCTTTATACCGTCAAAGTACTCGTTAACTGCGTTCTCAAGTGCAGAATGGAAAACGTATTCAACGCTATCCTTCTTTACAGCAAGACGGTCGATAGCCTTTGCGGTCTTTGCACTGAGAGTCTTAACGTAATGATTAGACTTATTTTCATCCAGCTTAGCAGTCTTGAAGTAGTCAAGTGCTTCCTTAAGGTCAGGCAGGCACGCCTTCTTTTGTGCTATAGCGTTCTTGTGAGAATAGGTAACACCCTTCTCGGCAATCGCGATGAAGTTGAAAAGGAAGTTTTCATCAAGGAACTTGCGGGTCATTGCGTTCATCTCAGCAATGTCCATCTTGGTTACGTCAGCCTCGGGCTTGGAGATAATATAATAACCAAGAGTAAAGAAGTTGGGTTTTTCCTTGTTAAGCGCTTCTTTAACCTGCTTGTGAACTTCCTGAAGAGCTTCGATAGCCTTCTGACGGTCTGCGTTCTTGCCCTCGGAAATGAGAGCAGTGATACGGTCAACACGTGCTTCGGGAATTACGTAAGGATTAACGCACTGAAGGAATGTCTTGCGGATACGCTTAAGCTCCGCAGTAAGATCAAACTTCTTACTTCTCTGCAGCATAAGGATAGCGGTATCAAGATCAACGTCAAGCTGAACGGCATTACCGTAAGCCTCGTTGAACTCACCTTCTATCTTAGTGGCAGCAACACAGAATTCATCAAACTTTTTAAGCTTTGCAGCAACGTCTGCAGTAGTACTTATACCGACAGCGGCGTTTGCTGCGTTAATATTGTCACCCAAGTTTTTAAGCATTGAGTTGAACGCTTTCTTTGCGTTCTTTTTACCGGTTTTTGCCTTAAGGATCATCGCCTCGGTCAACTGCTGACCGATACGCATAATAGGGTTAAGGCTGGATAAGGTATCCTGGAAGACCATAGCAATCTTGTCGCCGCGAAGCTTGTGGAAGTCTTCCTCGGAGATCTTAAGTAAATCCTGTCCGTCGTAAATAATTTCGCCGCCCTCAACTATAGAGTTACCGGAAAGAATACCGATAACAGCTTTACTTGTAACGGATTTACCGGAGCCGGACTCACCTACTATGGCAAGAGTCTCGCCCTTGTAAAGATCAAAGGATATATTACGAACGGCTTTTAAAATTCCACCTTGAGTACGGAATGATATTTGCAGATTCTTTACTTCTAATTTCTTATCCATAAATAATAACCATTCCTTTCCGTCTGTATTCCGCTCAGGGGGATATATCCCCCTGCGGTGTTCAGCTTTTTATTTTTCATTAGAAATATACGAGAATTTCTTTTATTCAGTTCCTCTCAAGGACGGGTTGAACGCATCACGCAGACCGTTACCGAACAGGTTGAAAGAAAGCATCAACAAGCTGATAAAGATCGCAGGGAAAAGTATCATGTGGGGATACGTGAACAGGTTCGCCTGACCTTTCGCAAGCAACGTACCTACACTGGTCATATTACCAACGTTAAGGTCGATAATATTGAGGTAAGTAAGGCTTGTTTCAGAGAAGATTACGCTGGGGATTACCAGCACGCTTCCGGTGATAAGAGTACCGATAGCGTTGGGGAAAATATGCTTGAACATAATACGGGAGTCTTTTGCACCCAAGGTTCTTGCAACGAGAACGTATTCCTGGTTCTTGAAGCGGTAGAACTGCATTCTGGTACGTCCTGCCATACCTGTCCAACCCGTAAGGAAGAAGGAGATGAACAGAATGACCATATGGGAAGCATCCAGATGGTAACGTAAAAGTACGATAACGATCATAAACGGAATGGAGGAAAGTATTTCAACAAAACGCTCCATTACGATATCTATCTTGCCGCCGTAATAACCTTCGATAGAGCCGTAGATAGCACCTACGAAAAGGTTAACCGTTGCAACTATCAGCGAAAGAATGAAGGAGAATCTTGCACCGTATGCAAGGCAGGTAAAGAGGTCCTTACCGGCGTCGTTAGTACCGAAAATAAAGTTGGGATAGGTAATTCTGTCACCAAGGATTTCCTGATGATAGAACTTGTAATACTCTTTATAATCTGCACGGAAATAATACTCACCGGATTTTTCCTCTGCATAAGTATAAAGCTTCTCATCACCTTCCCAGTACAATTTACTGGTATACATATCCTTGCCGTTATCTGCAAGATATGCGGGAATGAAGTTGCCGTCTTTATCATAAACGATCTCGGTCTTACCGTTGACCATTTTTGTCTGATACCAGATTCTGCCGTTAGACTTATCCTGCTGTGCTTCGGGGCGAAGCAAAGGGTCGGTAAGAGGAAAAACTACCTGGATACCGGTCTTGTCCTGATATTCCATAAGCTTCTGCCAATTGGCAGGAGAAAGATGGCACCACTGAACGCCGATTTCATTAATGGTATCAAGTCGGAAGGAATAACTTTCCTTTTCCTTGCCCATATAAACTTCGGTAGTTATTTCAGGCTCTGTCATAATAACAGTACGATCGGGGTCGATCTGCTTAAGCTCTTGCTCTATTGCGCGGTATTCTTCATACTGCTTTTTGGAAATATTGGCCTTTTCGGTACCGCCATCCCAAAAAGGAATGCCAAGCTTATTGAACAGCTCAAGTCTGGGGGTTCTGTAGGTATAATACTGGTCATCATTAATAACCTTATAGGGAGATGCGAGAGGTGCAATTATCGCAAAAGCGAAAAGAATGCAAATGATTATAAATGCAAGGATAGACGCTTTATTTTTTGCAAAGCGGTGAAGAGCATCCTGCATATAGGTTACAGGCTTGGTCTCAAGCTTTTGGTCGTGAAGATTGGAGTTATCTTTGCAGAAGACGAATTTTTCGTTTGAAATCTTGTATTCACTTGCTTTCATTTATTTCGCCCCCATTCTGATTCTCGGGTCGATTACGCCGTAGGAAAGGTCGATAACCAGACCTGCAACGAGACCGATAAGCGTATAGAACGCAGATAACATCATAAAGAAGTCGTAGTCGGGTACGGGAGTAGCATTGATTGCGGAAAGGTAAAGACCACCAACACCGGGGATACCGAAGATCTTTTCCAGAATAAGCGAACCGGAGAGAACGCTTATAAACTCACCGACGATAGACGGGAATATGGGAACCATGGAGTTACGCAGTGCGTGACGCAGGGTTGCCTGAGACTTGGTAAGGCCCTTGGTTCTTGCCAGAAGCATAAACTCACTGGTAAGCACCTCGGTAAGCTCTGCACGGGTATAACGCGCATAGCCCGCAATGGAACCAAAGGACATTGCGAATACTGCGGGAAGCATTGACCTGAACATAGGCCAATTGAAATAAAGATCCCAGTTAAAGGTAAGAGGATTATATTTTAAATTCTTCTCAGGGAAGAGTGCAACTACCTCCGGCAGAGAAAGAATATCCATATCGAATCTAAAGGGAATATCTGTACCGAAAAGATTGATGGTTACAGGGAATTTGAAGCAAATAATGTAAAGTAACAGCGATGCGTATACGAAGGAAGGCACCGAAATTACTACCATTACTGCGGTACTGATAAAATGGTCTTGCCACTTGTTCTTTTTAAGCGCGGCAAAAATACCCAGCAGGATACCAATGGGAACCGCAAGCAGGGATGAATATATGTTTATTAAGATCGTAGGAGGGAGTTTTTCTATAAAAACGCCCCAAACAGGTCGACCGGAATACTGAGGGATGTAAACACCCACACCAAAGTCAAGGTCGAGAACAATACGCTTTAAATATAAAAATAACTGTTCGGGTATAGGCTTTAAGTATCCTCTTGCTTCAAGCAGTGCTCTGAGTTTATTGGCGTCTTCGCCTATACCTACGGTGTTCATATCAATAGGCTTAAGCTTGATTAAAACAAAGCACATTACAAAAATTATAGTAAAAGTCATGAGCACGAGGCCAAGTCTTTTACAAATATACTTAAACATATACATTTTTGTAATCTCCTTTTTCGTTTATTAACTGACAGTTGAGGGATAGTATCAAACTATCCCTCAACATCATTGACATTTAAGACGATAAATTATTTGTAGTTAAGTTCGCCGTTCTGAGCTGCAACTTCTGCTGCCCAAGCTTCGTCATCAAAGTTATAGGTCATATACTTGATTCCGCCGTAGCCCATGAAGGTGTTGTATTCATAGGTTACGTAGTCTACCTTGTAAGAAAGGAGAGAAGCGGAGAAGTTGTTGTAAAGAGGAACGGTGTAGTAAACCTTAAGAACTTCTTTTTCAAGAGCAGCGATAAGCTGGAGTCTCTGAGACTGTTCAAGAGCGTTTGCGCTCCAGTCATACTTAGCACCAGCCGCGCCGTTAAGGCAGTTGTACCAATCGATGAGAGACATAGTCTCTTCGATATCTGCGCCGTTTTCGCCAACGCCCTTCATGGTGAAGGTCATTTCAACGGAGGAAGTATCCCAAGCTGCAGAGTACATATAAGCGGAGCTGAGGTAAGCGAGGAGGAAGTAGCCGGGATCCCAAGCTGCTCCGGTCCAACCGCCCATACATACGTCGTACTTACCTGCGCGGAAGTCGGTAGCCCATGCATCTGCAAAGTCCTTAACTTCGGTTTCGAGTCTGCCTTCAAGAGGAGTGCCCTTAACGAGCTCGGTCCAAGCGTTGGTGAGGTAGTCGAAACGTCTGGTAACGGTTTCGTTGATAGCGCCGGTACCCATGGTAAGAACAACCTTGTCGGTTTCCTTGATATCGCCTGCTGCGAGAGCTTCGTTATAAGCCTTGGTAACGAGTGCTCTTGCTGCTTCGAGGTCATAACCGGTGATAGCGTCTACTGCTGCGTCGAGGCTTTCATACTTGGAAGGATCAACGTTGTAGATATCGCAAAGAACCTTCTTTGCATCATCGGAATTTCTGTATACGCCGCCGTTTTCAACGTCGTAGTAGTGCATGGAGTTGAACAGACCGAAGCCTTCAAGAGAAGAAGTGGTGGTCTTGGTAGCAAAGTCATTTCTGTTGATAGAAAGAGACAGAGCCTTTCTGAAATCGGTATAACCGAGGATGGACTTGTTAACGCCCTCAGTTTCACGAGCCTTAAGCTGTTCTACGCTGGACTGAAGCTGGAGAGATGCTACGAAGTCATCGGGAGTGTAGTAAGCGCGGTCAGAACCCTTGTAGTCGTCTGCAACGGATACGTCGATACCGATACCGTCGATGTTACCAGCAAGGAATGCGAGCCATGCAGTATTCCACTCAGCGATAGTATCGCAAACGATCTTATCGGTCTGGTAGAGGCCTGCATTTTCTTCCAAACCGTAGCCGTACCAGTTTTCGTTTCTAACGAGAACGTACTGCTTACCGGACTGGAAGCTTTCAAGCTTGTAGGGACCCCAGCTTGCGGTGGTCTCTACGCTGGAGTTATAGGTAGAGGTCCAAAGCTCAGAACCTTCAGCGGGCTCAACCTTGTTAGCTTCGTACTTAGCCTTGTGAACAAGGGGAAGAGAAGACATATTGTAAGCTGCCTGATAGGAGAGAGAGCCGTCTTCCTTAAGAAGGGGAAGAGCCTTTTCGAGAACGAGAACGATCTCATACTCGGTTTCGCCAACGAAGATACCTACATTTTCCCAAGCAACTTCGGGATAGGTGTAAGGATATACGAGATAGTTGGGGAGGTAAGTTTCATCTTCGCCCCAAGCTTCGGTGGTGATAAGAGTGGTGAAGAGAGCGATGGTCTCGTCAGTGATAGCGATACGACCGGTCTCCGCATCTGCGAGGCCCTGAAGGGTAGCGAAAGCTTCTGCATTGAGGTAGCCTGCGCCAGCGTAATCAGCAACAGAGTTGCCGTTGCACCAATCAAGAGCTTCGGTAAGAGCGAAGTATACGGGCTGTCCGTCAGGCTGAGTATAAACGCCGTCG
The DNA here is from genome assembly GCA_045595785.1 of Eubacteriales bacterium. Lineage (GTDB taxonomy): Bacteria > Bacillota > Clostridia > Oscillospirales > CAG-382 > SFLA01. Next base: position 9,541 of record JAZOBE010000043.1, on the reverse strand, counting down.
TCGCCCTTAACAAGGTCTGCCATTACATAGATACCGGTAACGCCATTATCTACGGTTTCAAGGGACTGACCCTGCTTTGCATAACCCTGAGCGTTAGCGATAATGGTAGCGCCAACGTAGAAGGAGTCTGCACGATAGTTCTGGAACTCGGGGTTGAGCTGTTCCTTCATGGTGTAAACGAAATCTTCTGCCTTGATAGCAGTGCCGTCGTCCCACTTAAGATCCTCACGAAGAGTGATCTTGTAAGCATAACCCTTAGCGTCTTCGGGAACGCCCCATTTGTCGCCAACGTAGTCAGCGGAAACGTCCTCGAGCTTGGTAGCTGCGTCGTACTTCATAACGAATTCACCGGGAACGATTTCGCCCTTGTCATCGAATTTGAAGTCGTAAGAGAAGAAAGAGCTGCCGATGTAGCTCATGATCTGAGTATCGTTGTTATCCTGATAGGTAAGCTCATTCCAGTTAGAAGGAGAAAGAGTGGTATACGTATTGTACGTATAGTTCTTATCTTCAACAACGCCGGAATTGTTAGCGGGATCAGAAGTTTCCTGACCGGGCTGACAAGCAACGATAGATACAAGCATCATAGCAGCCAGAAGCATAGCGGCTACGCTTCTGATAACATTTTTGATGTTCATAATTTGCCTTTTCCTTTCAAAAATTATGTTGTTAAAATTTATTACACGCCATCCGACAGAATAAACCACCGAACACGGACATGCCTTAGCACAAAATACCGAGTATTTTCTCAAAAGAGAAAACTAATACCCAATATGTAGTTAGTATATTAACACATTTCTTTCCGTTTGTCAATTCATTTATAAGAATTTATTACAATTTACAACTAAAATGGTATAAATGTGCGGTTTTATTAGGTTATTACGTGTTTGTTTATGCAATTGTTAACAAAAATGCGGTTCTCTTTAAGTATATTTGCGTCTGCCGGACGGAGTTAAAGCAAAAAATATGCATTTTTATCTTGAACAAACGCAAAAGATTAGTTATAATATATAATAGGAACGATTTATGAATCAAAACAAGTTCATCTTGAGACTTTTGCGTTTTTATCAGGAGTGAAAATATGAGTCAAAAAAACAGAGCGAAAGTATTCCTAATTATTTTAATATTATTAGGCGCCGCTTTGGTCGGATTGGTAATATGGGAAGCTGTGACAAACGGTTTTTCCACCAAGCTGTTATTGCGCACAGCCGCAATTGCCGCTTCATTGGCTTTAGCTGCCGCAAAGGTCTTTTCTGCGGCAGGCGGGGGAAACAGACGGCTGTATGCTTTATATGAAAAAGAATATACTGAGCATATCGGCGGTGCATTTGCCAGAAAAGAGCAGAAAAAAGAAAAAGCGCTTTTGATGGAAGCGATACATTGCTTTAATCGGGAGCGATATACAAAAGGAATCGATATCCTGCAAAAGCTTATTGCCAAATGCTCAAAGCCTAAGGACTATGCCGCAGTATACACTTTTCTCGGTCTTATGTATGAAGCGGTAGAAAAAAGAGAAAACGCGATAGAAGCTTATCAGGCTGTTATTAAATATGATGACTCCAGAAGCACCATATGGTCAAATTTAGGTGCGTTACATAGAAAAAAAGGTTATCACAAAGAAGCTGTCCTTTGCTATAACAAAGCCATTGAGCTTGATCCCGGCAACGAATACGCATACAGCAATTTAGGCATCTCTTATTTCCGCACAGGAGATTACCTGAACGCCATAGAAATGGCAGAAAAAGCGTATGACATTAATCCTGCAATGCGCCAGCCCTATGAGATAATGTGCTTATCTTATGCTGCGTTGGGAGACGAAGAAAAAAGCAAGGCGTATTTTGATTCGGCGCTCTCGGTCGGCTGTGACGCAAAAGTTCTGAAAGATGCTTTGCAAAGAATACGGGAAGATAATCTTGAAAAGGAAAGCCTTGTGCCGATTCCTTATGAAATAGAAAAAGCGTGCGATACGTTTTACAGAGAAACCGCCTTGCCGTATGCGCTTATCGGACTTACCTCTGAAAAAACAGCAAGTCGTATGGGAGGCCCGTCGCTTGGTGAACCGCCTGTTGACAGTAACGGGAACGAAATGCGACTACTTTGCGCCATCGATTGTACAGAAGTGCGAGGCCTTGCAGATTTTCCCGAGAAAGGTGTGCTGCTTTTCTACATTGCAGACAACAGCCTTTACGGTGCAGACTTTGAAAATCCTACGGTACAAAAGGATTTTCGTGTCATATACTGTCCTGAGGGACAGCTTTGTGTCGGAAACGATCCGCAGGAAAGCGAAACTTTCCCTATAAAAGGATGTCACAACATCGCATTTACTCCCGAAACCTGCGCTATGAATTATTGCGATTATCGGTTTGAAGACCGTATTGACCGACATCTTCAAAAAGCCGGCGCGCCAAAATTCCACGCGCTGGACGAAGACATCCAAGAAGATATTGTAAGGCGCTTTACAAACGTAGGCCACCATTTGTACGGAACGCCTATGTTTGCTCAATATGACCCGCGCGAAAATGATGAATTCAAAAAATACGATACTTTGCTTTTACAGATATCAACGCACCATTCTCAGTTCGGCACAAGAGTTTTGATCGGCGACGAAGGAACAATGCAGTTTTTTATTCCCAGAGAAAAGCTGAAGCAAAAGGATTTTTCCGATATTCTGTACTGGTGGGATTGTTTCTGATGCACAGCGAGTACGTATTCAGACAAATATTCTGCTTTAATATAATGTAAGCGAGACGATATAAAATATGAAAAAAATATTATTATTCTTTTTAATAGTTTTTTGCTTTGCGGTAACCGTTGGTTGTGTGCAGTGGATACCTAATGACACTTCGCTCCCCTCCTCCGCCGAAAGCGAAATTTCAAACGAAAGTGATGGAAGCAATATGCAACCTGAGATCAGCGTTGAAGCGAGCGCCGAGGTATCTAAAGAAGCAAGCGAGGTGTCCGAGCAAGAATCTGCTGCAGAGGTATCCGAAGCTGTGTCACAGCCCGAGCCTTCTGTTCCCGAGGATCCTTCCGTTCCCGAGGAGCCTTCCGTTCCCGAGGAGCCTTCCGTTCCCGAAGAACCTTCCGTTCCCGAAGAACCTTCCGTTCCCGAGGAGCCTTCCGTTCCCGAAGAACCTTCCGTTCCCGAAGAACCTTCCGTTCCCGAAGAACCTTCTGTTCCCGAGGATCCTTCCGAGCCCGAAGAACCTTCTGTTCCCGAGGATCCTTCCGAGCCCGAAGTATCGGAAGAGGAGTATACCGATATAGGAGATGCTGAGTTTATCCCTTCCGGCTATCTGCTATATGACGGCGCGGCATATTCACAAGCATATTTTAAGAAGCAGGTATCCGAAAGATATGCGGACACATACGCTAAGTATGCAAAGCTGTTCCCCGACACACGCATTTCGGTAATTAACCACCCGGCATCATGTATAAACATCAAGAACCCTTACGTTCAGGCGATGCTTAACGACCAGTGCAAGGTGCTTGACCAAATGGAATCCGTTATGTACGGTGACGTAAACTACATCAACCTGAAAGAAACCTTTATGAAGCATCAGGGCGAGTATCTGTTTTTCAAGAGTGATTTCCATTGGACTCAGCTTGCCGCATATTACGCTTACTGCGAATTTGCAAAGTCGGTCGATCTTACCCCCACTCCCCTTTCCGCATTTGAGGATCGTATTCTTACAACCACCTTTATCGGGCTTACCAACACTTACGCCAACGACGAACGAGTCAACACCTTCTACGATACCTTGCACGCATATATGCCCCGCAAGGAGCACACTTATACGGTATATTACGACGCCGGCATGACGTTAAAGGGTCAGTACGACACCTGCGTGCATACGTATATAAAAACCTATTCATGTTTCCTTATCGGCGACCAGCCTTATGCGGAAATACAGGTGCCTGAAAATGACCAGAGCAAGGTGATACTTGTTATAAAGGAATCATCCGCCAACGCATTTGTGCCTTTTCTTATCGAGCATTACGGAAAGATAATCGTTATCGACCCCAGACACTGTATGATTGATATCCGTCCTTTGGTTGAAAGAGAGGGCATTGACGATATTATTCTGTTTGCCACCGCCTCCACCTCCAACGGAAACACATATTGTGATTACTATTTAAGACTTATAGGACAATAAAATATGCAAATACGCCGCCGATGAATTTCGGCGGCGTTTTTTGCAAAAGACAACGGTTCATTGAGATTGTAACAACGGATTGATAATTGTTTTTTTACGAATACCTGCTATAATAAAATCACACCGGTGATAAACAATTTTTGGAGGTGCTTTTATGCAGCTTAGTTTAGGACAAAAAATACGCGAGCTACGTCGGCGCGACGGGAGAACGCAGGAGAACCTTGCCGAAGCGTTGGGCGTGACTTCACAAGCAATCTCGCGCTGGGAATCAAACGGCGGGTACCCCGATATGGAAATGATCCCCGCAATCGCCAACTATTTCCATATATCTATTGATGAACTATTTGGATACAACTCCGAGAGAGAAGAAAAAATTAAAAGCATTTTGGATAAAGCAGGCAGAGCTCGGAAAAGCCAAGGCTTCACTTTAATCAAAGGCCATATATCCGAAGAGTTAAGGGAGTGTATCGATATGCTCCGCATCGCCGCAGACGAATTTCCAAACGAACCGAGAATACTTCTGAGACTGGCGGAAATGCTGCATTTGTGGGGATTTAATGAGCAGGGCTTGGTCGCGGATTACGACAGCGAATCGGGCATTTTAAGGTACGATACGGAGCTTCACTCGACAAATGCATATTGGCAGGAGGCATTAACGGTTTACGAAAAGCTGTTAAAGAGCAATCCTTCTGCCCAAGAGCGTGAGACGGCTATTCGCGGAATGGTTCCCCTTTATTGCAGAATGGGGAAAATAAAGGAAGCCAAAGCGCTGGCAGAAGCGCAAAATTCAATCAGTACCTGCAAGGAAATGCTTTTGCCGTCGGCAACCCAAGGCGAAGAAATGATGGGATATGAAGGTCAGCGGATAATGACGCTTCTGTTACAGCTTAATGTGTCTATATCCAGTGCGATTTCGGCTAAAAACTTAGGTAACTCGGAATATAAGCGCAAAATCACCTTGGCGCTTCTCCACCTTTATGAAACGGTCTTTGAAGACGGCAGATGCGGTGATTATCACCAATCTATCGGTCAGCTATATATGGATTTGGTAAATTACGAATCCCATGTAACAAAAGACTTCGAAAAGGCACTTGAATATTTTGATAAGGGATTCAACCACTATACGGAATACGAGCGAATTTATTCGGAAGGCAATTATTCCTATACAGCGCCTTTGGTTTCACATTTGGAGCGCATCGAAAAATGCGAACACCGTCCTCTCGGAGAGCACTTTTGGCAGAAGGAGCTCATACTCCTACCGGAAGATTTCAAAAACGAATTACGTAAAAATAAAAAATACGCCGTGTGTTTTGAATAGCAAAATCACACCGACAAATACGCCGCCGATGAATTTCGGCGGCGTGATTGTGTATTGAACCACATTCATTACAAGGAAACATTCCCAATGTAGTTGAAAACATTTCAAAAGATAAGTTATTGAATTTACCGTTTTTCGCATGTTACAATAATATTGCAGACGGTACCTCTGACTTTATATTTATGGAGAAGCGTATGAAACTTAAAATAGCAGAGAATATACGAAAACTTCGTCACAATTTAAACCTATCTCAAGAACAGTTGGCGGAAAGACTTGGTGTTCGTTTTCAGGCAGTAAGTAAATGGGAACGTGGCGAAACATATCCGGATATCGAATTGTTGCCGTCAATAGCAAGTTTTTTCAATATTTCTGTTGATGAACTTCTTGGAACAAATGAAATAGAAGAAAATATTGCAGTAGAAAAAATAGTTGAAACTTTACGAATGCATGATTTTGAGAAAGATTATGGGAAACTGATCGAAGTTGCCGAAGAAGGATTAACTCAATTCCCCAACAACCATTTGTTAATGGCGTGGATTGTATATAGCTCCTCAAAAATCAACCCTGAAAGAAGCATCGAGCTGGGAGAGTATGTAGTTTCAAATTGTAAGAATCAAAGTATACTTAATTGGGTCAATACCGAATTATGTTATGCGTATTTTTACAACGGAGAAAAAGAAAAAGCCATAACAATGGCAAGAAGCCTCCCTCTAAAAGCGCAATCGAGAAATGATGTTATGAGGGATCTGCTGGAAGGCGGCGAACAAGTAAAATATATCTTATCGTCAATAATAGCGAAACAAGCAAACGATTTTCAGTGTAGTATTCAAAAACTTTTGCCGCACTACACTTGTGGGGAACAGTTTGTTTTAATGGAGAAGTGTATTGCTTTTGTCGACGTTTTATTTGAAAGCGATGATGATTTAGCTTCAATGAAGCAAAAAGCTGATATCTATTTACGAATGGCAAAACTCCATGTGCAAAACAATGAAAACGACAAGGCAATCGAATGTTTGCAAAAAGCCGTTAAATGTGCAGAAAAACACGATAAATACCCATACGGCACACTTTCATCTTCTATTCTGCGCAGTTGCAAGAAATATAACTATGAAGCGGTTACTTCGTCACCCACAGTTCACCCATATCAAAAGCTAAAAGAAACACTGATGGAGAGTATAAAATCGGATGACGATTTTGCTGTGCTGACAAGCGTTCCAAAATTCGATGCATTATTAGGTTGTTGACACAAATTTACATTTTTGATATAATCAAAAAACAACTTGTCACACTAAGGTGGAAAAATTATGAATGACATACAGATCATAAAAGTAGAATCCGGAAGAGAATATTCGGTCGGAAAGTTTCTACCCAACGAATTGCAGTATATGGATAGAGATTACCTCTTCAATTATATCCCCGAGGAGTTGAAAGGGTGCGTCCATATTCTGACTTGCGGAAACGATAAGCTAATTCCCGAGAATGAGCCTTGCGTAACGTTGAAGGCAGAGCGTGACGTTGATGTTTATATTCTGTATCCCGATAAACAGCCCGTCATTCCAAAATGGCTCGAGGATTTTGAACGGCTCAGAATGAACGTAACACGCATTGATTCTCGGTCCGATAACCTCAAGGGATACTTTACGCTTTTCAAAAAGCGTTTTCCGGCAGGACTTATCACGCTATATGGCAACTCGCCTCTCGAAATGCTCTCACAGGATTGGTACGTCACAAGCGGCGGAATTAATTATTGTATGTATTCTGTTGCAGTCAATGTTTCATTAAAAGAGGAAAACTGAAAATGAACAACATAATGAAAGTTGTCAAATTAGGCTTATGCACAGGTTGCCGCGCTTGTAATTGTGAACATATTACGTTTGAGAAAAACAAACACGGGTTTCCTTCTCCGCTCGTAGATGAAAGCTGCACAAACTGCGGAGAATGCTTGAAACAGTGTATATATTTTGATGAGGATGACAATTGAATTTATAAATACACAAGTCATTCATAAAAAACAATCAAATACGCCGCCGATGAATTTCGGCGGCGCTTTTTTTATAGGGGATTTAGTTTATCAGCTCTGTAAGCGCGGAAACTATTCTTTCCGCAAGCAGGTGCTTTGTAGGCGGGTGAATGTTATCTGTTTCGCACACATCGGCGGAAATTACTGCTTTTACATATGGAGTGGTGTTCTGAATATCAAGCTGTGCTTTTTGGACAAGACGCCAGCCTTCGTTCAGACAGGGAACAAAATCAGCAAGCTGTATTACGGCGAAAGGCAGACAAGGATCGTCAAGATCGGCGCGCCAACACCCAATCAAAGCTTCGAGCATTTTGCGGTACGCTTTCCCTCCGGCAACAGAGGTGTTACTCTCGCCCTGATACCAGATAACGGCAGAAACCGCAAATGGTTTGATTTGAGAAAAGGTAAGATTATATAAAAACCCATCGTCGTTCCATGAACTATAAGGATGAGTACTGAAATCGTAATGCTTATCGGTGTCGGGAACAGAAATATTCTGTGTATCAAGAACACCTGAGGGAAGCCAGCTCTCTATCATTGAAGCGCCTTGATAACAACCGATAATACCCACGGCGATATTCTCTTCGGACGAAACGCGGTTGCCTACCAGATATCCGATGGCAGACCAATGGGCAATATTATCCGCTTCCGCTTTGACCCAGCCATCCTTTAACGAAAAGCGTTCACCCTCGGGGCGGTCTGCTACAAGCATTCTTAATTTCCCGTTTGCGCCAAGCAAGTGGGTTGGGATACTTCCCTCGCTCACCTTGAATTGCATATTGGATTGACCGGCGCAAAGGAAAACCTTTCCTATGTAAATGTCTTGGCGTAAAACCGTGTTATCCTCAAAATCAGCCTTCAGCTCATAAGGACCGCCAAAATCCATGGGCGGAAAACAGACAAGCCAGGTGTCCGCTTCAGACACCAGACTTTTACTCATTCCCGCAAAAGTGATATTTAAGTTTCCCTTTCCGCTCCCGTAAACTCGAATGGGCTGTCCTGCGGCAAAGACCATGTGTGAAGAAAAAATAGGATTCAGTTTAATAAAAATCACTCCTCATATATTTCATATCACTCCAATGGAAAAACCGCCGGGATTATTTTGTTCCCGGCGGTGTGTTTTCTTATAAGGTATACTTTACATCTTACCCTTTTCGAGAGCGAGAGTTACTGTAGTAGCGTCACAAACCTCGGTAGGACCAAAGTACTGGATAGCACCGGGATATACGAAGCAAGTCTCGGATGCCCACTCAGCTCTGTTAGCTTCAAAGAACTTGAAGGGAGCGCCATCCAGTTCAACAAGAGCCTTGCGGATAACGGGCTTGTCCTTACCGTGTCTTCTCTCAATATTCATCATCTTGGTCATGGGCATACCTCCTGCAACCCATTCCTCTGCAGGGTTGGAAAGGTTGGAAACCTTGGAAAGATAGCCGGTATAGCCGTACTGAATAAGCATAAATGCATTGTAGCCGAGAGAATAGCAGTAGTCAGCATCAAAGTTAGATGGGAATGCGCAACGTCCCTCATAACCGAGGAAGTGGTGAAGTGCGGAGAACTTGCCGTTGTAGGTGCCTGCAGCCTTGCGAGCCTTAAGGTTATCTGCAACGAGAGCGGAGAACAGCTTCTCAGACTCGATAAGAGAAACCTGAACGTTACCGTGGGGATCACGCTCAAGGAAGAGCTGCTGCTGAATGGAGGTAGGAAGAATAGCAAATACTGCCATGGATTCCTTGGTGAGACCTGCTTCAATGAAAGCATACTTCTCATTCCAGGTGGGCAGAGCATTGAACTGGGCAGTCTTTTCGCCGGCCAGCAGTTCGTTGATTTCAGCGATCAGTTTGGAGAACTCAGGAACAAATTCCACGATGCCTTCGGGAATGATAGCAACACCGAAATTCCAGCCCTTTGCTGCACGATCGGCAACAGAGTCGGCGATGTAATCGGTCAGCTGAGCCAGAGACATCTTCTTAGCAGCAACTTCTTCACCGATCAGGCAGATGTTGGGCTGGGTCTGCAGGGCAGTCTCCAGAGCGACATGGGAAGCGG
>JAZOBE010000042.1:0-4785 GCA_045595785.1 Eubacteriales bacterium | reverse complement strand
TTCTGGTGTTTGGTGTGTGGGAACTCTATTCTACCAGAGATTCGTATGAACTTCTTTTTTTATTTGTAAACTGTTGCACTTGATAGTATAACTCACCATAATAAAGAAAAGGCGGTTTTATTATATAAATCGCCTTATTTTATTGCAAAGCATACAAGAATGTGCTATACTGGAAGCAATATGTAAACGGAGGAAAACAACATGTCCAAAAAAATGTTGCAGGCGATTGCGTTGCTTATGATCGCGGCGATGCTGCTTCCCGTGTTTTCAAGCTGTACAACGCCTAATGAGGAAAGTTCAAACGTAAGTATTGATGACGTTTCTGAAGAGGAAAGCAAAATTCCCGAGGAAACAGGCGATCCTGTTACCGACCCTCAGTATAGTACGATAGTCAGTAACGGTGCGTCTTATACCGCATCGACAGAATCCAGTGAAAAATACATTGATTCATACGGGATTGAGCTGACCGACGGCATTGTGGGTGCAGAAGGAAGCGGTGATTACAACGACGGTACTTATTCCGGTTACGCCGGTAATGCACCTCTTATTATTACCCTTGAGTTGGGAGAAGCATACACCCGTATATATGAGGTGCGTCTGGGATATCTCGGAACCACCAACGCAGGTATTGCTCCTCCTGCAGAAATTGAGGTAAAGATTTCTAAGGACGGAAGATCATACACCTCCGCAGGAACAATGACTATACCCGAATTCGTTGAAGGCACCCGCCTGGAAGCGGTGTTTACGTCTGACTATTACCTTAACGCAAAGTACGTAAAGCTTATTATCAAAAAATTGAGCGGTTGGATTTTTCTGGACGAGATCTCGGTAGTGTCCGACGAAGAATTAAAGCTGAGTGCGGATGAAAAATTCCTTGAAGCTGTTAAATCCGCGTACGACAAGCTGGGAACGGTTAAATTTGAAGGAAATGCTATTCCCGATAAAGAGCTTGCATTACAGCTTGTAAGCCAAGGATGTACTTATACTGTTTCCTCCGAAGCAACCAAGGATTACCCCGACAACGGAAAGTATATTACCGACGGTAAGATAACAGGTATATACAGCCAGGGAAAGTGGGTAGGCTACGATGGCGGAAGTGCGGTTAATATTACCATTGACCTTGGCGAGGTAAGAAGCGATCTGAGCGAGTTCCGTCTGACCTGTTATTCCAACAACAACACGGGAAAATATATGCCCGTTGCAGTAACCTGCGCGGTAAGTAACGATAATTCGGTTTTCACCGACGTGGGCAGAGTTTACGGTGTATACTCCGGACAAAGCATATACGATTTCCCTCTCATACTTGATAAATGCGCAGAGGGAAGATACGTTCGATTTACCCTTGAGGAGACCGACAGCAAATTGCTCCTTATTGAAGAAGCCGCTGTATATGCCCATACGGGAAAGAGTGGATCCGGCTCTTTATTTGCACCGTTGGTTTTTGAAACCGAAGCAAAAGAATGGGACAAGATATCCACCGAAAATAGAAATCTTATCAGAGGAAAGATACAGCAGATATTCATTCCCGATCACGTTACCGGAATCGGTTCTTTGTCTAACCTGTCCCCTGCTGATATTCCCGTACTTACAGACGGAAAGAAAGCTACCGGAAACGATATCCACAACAATCAGTTTTTCAAATTCCAAAGCTCTGCCGCTCCCATTGAAATATATTTCGATCTCGGCAACTTAGCGGCAGTAGATACATTTACCGCACAGTTTACTCACCGCACCGGATGGGGAGTTCAGGCACCCTATGAGGTTACCGTGTTCTTATCCGATGACGCTGAGGTTTGGTACAAAGCGGGTACTATGGACGTCTCTCCCGTAAATGACAACAGCTTGGTGCAAGCATCATTCACCATGAAAAAGGCTGTTCAGGCAAGATACATTTGCTTCTACCTCCTTACCTGCAATTGGGTAGGAATTGGCGAGCTTGAGGCGTTTGGTACAACGGCTGTCGGAAACGCGCCCAAGCTTGACAAGAGCGGTCTTGCTACCCGCGAGGAAAGCGCGCTGGGATACAAAGAACCTGACGAAGACCTTTTGAAGGGCGCAAAAGACCTTTGCCTGCTGTACCACGGACCTAAGCTAAATGGATATACTGTTGAAAATCTTATTCCCTATCTGGGTTATATTGATGCCGACAAAAATATAGTTGACACTATGTTTGATAGTTTCCTCTTCCTTAACAGCGGCGGATTTTACTCCGGCAACACTCCTTCACAGGGATATAAGGACGGGGATATCGAATGGATAAACAACGACCTGTTTGCAGAAGGCAAAAATCTACTTGCTTTGGAAGAAGCGGCAGGTAAGGTAAAAGAGGCGTTGAAGCTTGACGAAGATTATAAATACGGGCTCACAATAGCTTTGTATATGCCCACCGGAGACGGTATGACTACCGACGAAAAGGTAGCGGATATCGTTAAGCAGATGGAGATGTTTGAGAAAAAATATAACGAGTGTAATTTCAAAAACATTGAGCTTGTGGCGTATTATTGGTTTAACGAAGGTGTTTATCCCACAGGAGACGAGCCTGACGTTGTAACCGGTGTTAGTGAAAAGGTACACGCAAGAGGATATGATTTCTTCTGGATCCCCTGGTTCTGCGCTTCCGGCGTTGATTCTTGGCAAGACCACGGATTTGACGTAACCTGCATGCAGCCCGGATATGTGTTCAAGGACACCGTACCCGAAAGCAGACTTGAATGCACCGCAAATATCGCCAAGTATTTCGGAATGGGTATCGAAATAGAAATAGCGTACGATACGCTGTTTAACGAAAGCTTATACAGAAGATATCTCGAATATCTTTCGGGCGGCGCAAAATTCGGATATATGGAAAACTGTGTTCACATGTACTACCAGGAAATTCTGTGCTTCTACGATGCCGCAACCTCGGGAAGCCAAAAGGTTCGTTTGATATATGATTATACTTATCAGTTTATCAAGGGAACTCTTCCCGCTAAACCCGAAGCGTTGGAAACGGTTAACGTAAAAGGTGAAAAGAACTCCATTATATCATGCAAGGTAATGGAAAATGCTTCTGCGGAATATACGTTTGATATGGTTTCGATGCCTGAAAGCGGTACCGTTTCCTTTGCAAACGACGGTTCCTTTGTGTTCTTCCCCGAAAAGGATTTTACGGGCACGGTAACCTTTGAATACACATATAACGTAGGCTTGGGCAATTCCGAACTCTGTACAGTAGAAATAACAATAGAATAAAGGATAAAAAAGCTCCCGTTTGATCGGGAGCTTTTTGTTTATTGATTTGTTTTTTTTCGCCTTTTTGTAATAAGATAATACACTCCGTAAAAAGCAGTGATGTACAACAAGAACAAGGCTACTACCGACAGAGGGTACAATACGGGACTTCCGCCCACCAAATTATAAACAATATCATAGGGCGTTCCGTCGCCGCGAACAAGAAACATATAGTTATAATCAATAATAACGTTTGCTATATATGCCGCAAGGCAGAAGGAACCGAGAATGGAAAAAGTAATGGGAATATTTCGTTTTTTCATGCTTTCCATTCCCGATATGACTATGTAAAGAGAAGCAAACCCAGAGATGGAATGTGTGATACCGGAGATTACATTGTCAAAGGATAAAACCGGATAGCAGGCATAATTCTGACCGGCGCAATAGGTTCCCATAACCGCGCCGAGAATTCCGAATATAAATACAAAATCCAATGCAGCGTTCCTTACCCTGCCCTTTGAAAACGCCGCAAGAGGAACTGCGATAAGCTGAATACTGCACAAAAACAGAGGAAGCTCATATATCCACGCCAATGGGTCATTACTTCGGATACATAAAATGATTATCTTGAACAATTCGATAGAATCAATAAGTACCGCCGCGACAACAAGCACCTTATTCTTAAGCTTTTCATCTTTTTTTCTGTATTTCACGCCCAGTAACGTTGCCAAAGCTATCATTACCAGCATAAGTAACGAAACAAACAAAATATGCTGCCAGGAAAAATACCCTTCGGGAGTTCTCGTATATCCGCCAAAACCGAAAAACTCTTTCATAACGACACCCTTCATTTTGTATTTATGCCACCATTATACCAAATGTACAGCGTTATGTCTATATGTTGTCGATAATTGTAAAGAAAATGTAAAAATCTGCGCTCATTTGTAACCAAATTGTAATGTAACAAGTATTATAGTTAAATAACAATATGAACATTTTGCTAAAAATGCGCACAAAAGACGAAACATGGAGCAAAACTCGGGTATTTTGCACATAAAAATGTTGAAAACAGAGTGCTTGTGTGTTATAATTTAATAAAGAAAACGTATGCTTACCCGTGACGGAAGGAGATACACTTTATGAACGGAATTACATACCGCATATTTACCCTCGGCAGTATACAAAGAATGTCGATTGGTGACTCATTGCTTAATATTTTTTCTACTCCTTATGCAATTGGATTATACCTTGCAATACTTATGCTTCTTGTTGCGGTATTAAGCGGTGCCGTGCTTCTGGCGCTACACTTGCTACGCAAGGATTCGGAAAGCATACAGACGCCTTCTGTGGAAGAGGTTTCCGTGGTAAAGGAAAAGGGCGTCATTGGTGAAACAAGATTTTCCCAACTTACACGTATTGACGAAGAGATAGATTCGCTCCCTGCGCCCAAATATGACGAGTGCGGGCTTGACGAATTGTGTGAAAGATTCCGCGAATATGCGGCAGGAAAGCTTGGCTTGTATTACGATATAGCAGATATACGCAGATTTATCGCAGGAATGGGTATATCAAGGC
>JAZOBE010000041.1:0-11261 GCA_045595785.1 Eubacteriales bacterium | reverse complement strand
CCTTTACACCGGGGCCCATAGTAGAAGCTACTACGCAGCTCTTGATGTACTGACCCTTAGCAGCTGCAGGTCTTGCCTTGATGATAGCGCCGAGAAGAGTGTTGAAGTTCTCGGTGAGCTTCTCCTGACCGAAGGAAGCCTTGCCGATGGGGCAGTGAATGATGTTGGTCTTGTCAAGACGGTATTCGATCTTACCGGCCTTAGCTTCCTGAACTGCCTTAGCAACGTCCATAGTAACGGTGCCGGCTTTAGGGTTAGGCATAAGTCCCTTAGGACCGAGGATCTTACCGAGACGGCCGATAACACCCATCATATCGGGAGTAGCGATGATAACATCGTAATCGAACCAGTTCTCCTGCTGGATCTTTGCAACCAGATCTTCTGCGCCTACGAAATCACTTCCTGCTTCCTCTGCTGCCTTTGCCTTGTCGCCCTTAGCAAAAACGAGAGTGCGTACCTTTTTACCGGTACCGTTGGGAAGTACGATAGCGCCGCGGATCTGCTGATCTGCGTGACGTCCGTCAAGACCCATGCGGAGATGGACTTCTACGGTTTCGTCGAATTTAGCTTTGGAATTGGAGCAGGTGAGCTGAAGAGCTTCTGCGGATTCATAAAGCTTGCTCTTATCTATAGTCTTAAGAGCGTCCTGATAATTCTTTCCTCTTTTCATTGCTGTTCCCCTCCTTAGTCAACTACCGTTACGCCCATGGAGCGTGCGGTACCTGCGATCATGCTCATCGCAGATTCGATATTTGCAGCGTTGAGGTCGGGCATCTTGGTCTCAGCGATCTTTCTGACCTGTTCCTTGGTGATGGTTGCGACCTTAGTCTTGTTGGGAACTGCAGAGCCGCTCTCGATGTTGCAAGCCTTCTTAATGAGGACTGCAGCAGGGGGAGTCTTGGTGATGAAAGTGAAAGTACGGTCTGCGTATACGGTAATTACAACGGGTATAATGAGACCGATATCATTCTTGGTACGCTCGTTGAAGTCTTTAGTAAATACGGGGATAGCTACGCCGTACTGACCGAGCGCAGGACCGACAGGCGGCTGAGGAGTCGCTTTGCCGGCAGGAAGCTGAAGTTTAATGTAGCCTACTACTTTTTTTGCCATTTTAATTACACCTCCGAAATGTGGTAAATATGTCGGGAGCTTTGCTCCCTCCCACCGAGCCTGTTCGTTCTTTTATTCAGGCTCTACTGCTTGCGACGATATGGCTTACTCGTCTAATGTTTTTACCTGTGTGGAATCCAGTTCTACTTTGGTCTCTCTTCCGAACATAGAAGCGGTAACTGTTACCTTCTTCATATCGGGGGAGATCTCGTTAACAATGCCTATAAAGCCTGCAAGAGGTCCGTCGCATATCTGGACACTGTCGCCCACCGCAAACTTAACCTCAATAACCTTGACTTCTACGCCCAGCTTCTCAACCTCTTCGTCCGTAAGGGCGACGGGAGCAGATCCGGGACCTACAAATCCGGTTACACCGGTAGTGTTGCGGATGATATGCCAGCTTTCGTCGTTCATTACCATTTTAATAAGAACGTAGCCGGGGAACATCTTGCGCTCGATTTCCTTTTGCGCATCGTTATCGGCCTCAATGACCGTTTCCATAGGAATTTTTACTCCGAAAATGAGATGCTGAAGACCGCGGTTTTCAACTATCTTTTCGATATTTGTTGCGACCTTGTTTTCATAACCGGAATAGGTATGCACAACATACCAACGGGGAGTTCCTTCGTGTGTGATATTCATTGCTTTTTATGCAATCCAACCGGCAAGAAGGCTTACCAGCGTTTCGAGCAGGAAGTCGATACCGCCGATAACAACAGTGAACACGAGAATAGCGCTTATAACCAAAGTGCTGTTCTTGAGTACCTGAGTGTAGGACGGCCAAGCGATCTTCTTAAATTCGCTCTTGTAGTCTTTGAAGAATTTGGAAACACGGTTTTCTTTCATAGTCCGTCTCTCCTCGCTTACTTGCTCTCTTTATGGAGAGTATGCTTGCGGCAGAACTTGCAGAACTTGTTCATTTCAAGTCTGTCGGGGTCGTTCTTCTTGTTCTTCTTGCTGTTGTAGTTCCTCTGCTTGCATTCGCTGCAAACGAGAGTGATCTTTTCTCTTGAACCTTTTTTCATTTAATCGGCACCTCCATATAAATGTTACCTCCCTCTGTTGCTTTTCTGTTTCGCCCTTCGCGGAAATCAAACGAGAGCGCAACAAAAAAGACCCCAATCACAGAGGTAAAGGCATTATACCAAATCTCACCTCTCTTGTCAAGGTCTTTTTTAATATTTTTTAAGGTTTTTTCACGGTTTTTAGCTGTTGCGTATAGAATTCAGTTTGAAACTTATTCCCGAGAAGTTTTTTCGCGGAGTGAATGCGTTTAATATGGGTTATTGGGATGTGTCATACCACTCACCGGTACTCCTGTCATACGGAAGGTCATCCTCCGTTAACAAACCGTATTCTATCATCATTTTGTCAGAACGATATCTCTGCGCCGCTTTTTGCCATTGAAATTTTTCGATAAAATCGGTATTATATTGATAATTCTTATCAAGCGGCAACGAACCACATTCTATTGTAATTTCGCCATCCGATGAGGTGAATAAACCAGCGATATATCGCCATCCCGCTTCTGTTATAGGTGTATAGAATTCTGTCACATTAACCCTATAGGTTCCGTCATCCAGCAATACCCAAACACTCGTAGTATCGGCAACGGTAATCAAATCACCAATGTTAACAGTACAATATTCATTTTTTTCCAATATATCCATGACCTGCACTGTCACTGATTGACCGACTTTTGCTCTTTCCCCTATTTCCGTGAGCATTACCACGGCAATGCAAGCAGGCAGCTTATTTTTGGTTTGTTTCGCCATTCCTCGCTGCGGATTAGGCAAGTCTATATTCACGAATGAATTTTCATCTATGACGGATGCTGTTTTGTTTTGCACAAAAGGCGCTTCACTGATCTCCGGCACGATTTCACTTTGCTCAACGCTTGTCTCGGAGATATCAATTATATCGCTTTCGTTGGGAATGTTTGAAGTCTCATTCGTATCACAAGAAGAAAATATGGCGAGAGAAACGCAAGCAATAATTAAAAAAACAACAAATCTTTTCATAACTACTCCTGTCTAATGCGAACAGCCGTTATGCCGTTCCCATTTGTTTTCTAAATTGATCATATCATGCATTTGAGGTTTTGCCGCGGTTTTTAGTGCTAAAAAGTATTATTCTGCGTTTTCGGGAATATACTGCTCCATTCCGAAAGAAAGCAGCCATTCCTCGGTAGGACGGGATTCAAAACCGTATATGTATATATATGACGACAGATTCTCGCCGGTTATCCACATAGTAACGGAGTCGGGCACGTCTTCTTTGGGAACTTCTGGATGTGCTTCGGAGGAAGAGTAAGAATAGTGCTCTATAACGTTGTATGTCTGTTCTCCCCGTTGTAGCGTGTAATATACCCGTACGAAGGTATAGTATGACGGAGTATTATATTCATGTCTTTCAACATATTGCTTTGAATTCTCCACGTTCATCAACGGAACCTTCAGACTGTCGTCCCGCGTTGCTCCCTTATCTTCGGTGGCTTCCGCCGTGTTGAAGGGCGTGGTATCGTTTGTGCAGACTGTAACTTTTATCTTTGTGTTTTCGTCCTTTGAATACGACAGCTCAAAATAGTATTTGAATTTAAACCACCTCAGACTTTCCACGGAAACGTCCTCTGGGTATACGGGCTGCCACAGATGCTCCGTGTCCGTGATCTCTATAACGCCGTCTTTATCAGTATGCCACATATACCATCTCGTGAAATCGGAAAAATCGTCTTCCAGTATGGCGTTCCTCATATCGCTCAAGGACTCGAATTCAATGCTTTGGTCTTGACACGATAAATATGAATATTTTTCGGAAAAATCGTGGAAAAACTCCATATAATACAGGTTGCCCGCGCGGTAAACTATATGCTTATCCGTCCGTGCGATAATCTCGTCCGCTTTTAGTGTCGGCTGATGGCATCCCGAAAAGGACAGCGCAGTGAAAACCAACGCCAACAAAGCCGAAAGGAATCTTGCTTTTTTCATTTTCACCCCTCCTTAAAGATATATTAACACACTGTTAACCGAAAAATGTTAACAAAATGTAAAAACTCGCGATTATCTCGCGAGTTTTGGGAAATTTTTTATTCAAACATATTTACTCTGCGTTCGTGTCTGCCGCCCTCGAAATCGGTAGAAAGGAAGATATCCGCAAGAGTGCAAGCCTTTTCCTCGCTCTCCACTATCTTTGCGCCGATGCAAAGGATATTGGAATTATTGTGGCGGCGTGTCATTTCTGCGGAAAATTCATCGTGAAGCAGAGCGGCGCGTGCGCCTTTAATTTTATTTGCGGCGATAGACATACCGATACCCGTGGTACAGCACAGAATACCGAAATCAACGTCGCCTGCGGCAACCTTGTTTGCTACCTTGTGTGCGAAAACGGGGTAATCGCAGGAATCCTTGGAGTATGTACCCTCGTCGGAAACCTCATATCCCTTTGCAGTAAGATGGTTTTTAAGTGTTTCTTTAAGGTCGTATGCGCCGTGGTCACAGCCGATAGATATTTTCATTTTAATTTTTCCTCTCTTTCACGTTCTGCTTGGCTCGCCCGAAGATAAACGGGCTGTAATTTATCACTGCTTATTGCTTTTCCTTGTGTATACGCTCTGTATCCTGCATAAGCTACCGAAAGCGCGTTCTGGTCGGCAGATGCAAAGGAAGCAGGGAATATTCTCTCGGTATCGCCTGCGGCCTTCATAAACACCTTGGTGCCGTCACCGCAAACCATTACACGTCTTCCCGTCGCCTTCAGCTCTTCAAGAAGCTGTTCCGCACTTACAAGTCTGTCATCGCAGACTCTGCCGTTTTCGTCAAAAAGTGCGTTGTAAAGCTGATTTCTGCGGGCATCCATAACGGGGCATATAAGGTTGCCCGTGCCTGCAAGGTTTTCCGCTATTGCTTCCAAGGTGGAAACACCCACGCAGGGGATATTGTTGGTAAACGCCAGACCTTTAACGGTGGCGACCCCTATTCTTACTCCCGTAAAGGAGCCGGGACCTGCGCACACCGCGATAAGGCCTATATCCTTTATACTCGCCTCCATTGAGGAAAGCGCTTTATCTATCATCGGCATAAGGTTTTCGCTGTGGGTAAGACGGTTTTTTACCGTAATAAGCGAATATTTGTCCGGAACGCCGTTTTCAAATGCAACTACTGCCGCAGACGCTGTCAGCGCAGTAGTATCAAGTGCAAGAACTAACATATTATAAACCTCCTTGCAGTTTCGCCCAGCTTTTCAATAGTCACCTTCACCGCGTTTTCGGGTATGGCGAAGGGAATATTTTCGCTCCATTCCGCCAGGATTATTCCGTTTCTGTCTTCATAATCGTAAAATCCCGTGGAGAACAGGTCGTCCTCATCCTTTATGCGGTACATATCAAAATGGAAAATGCTTATGTTTTCGCCAACGTATTCGTTTACGATGGCAAAGGTAGGGGAGTGGACCAACGGCAAGCACTCGGGTGCAAGACACTTTACAATTCCTCTTGAAAAAGCGGTCTTGCCTGCGCCCAAGTCACCGTAATACGCCACGAAATCGCCTTTTTTTAATTCTTTTGCGATTTCTTCGGCAATTCTCTCCGTCTCCTCCGGTGAATTGGATATATATTCTCTCATTTGTGTCCTCTTATGGTTTTGAATATAAGCGGCTTTTCCTCGGGAGGATTTTTGCCAATGGTAACGGAGCGGTACAACAATTCCATTCCGTTTTGCGCCTTTTCCACAGACGATGTGTAAAGGGTCGCAAGAGCTTCTCCCTCACGGATAAAGTCACCCGTCTTTTTGTGAAGTATTATTCCTGCGCTGTGGTCGATAGGCGCGTCCTTTACGGTGCGGCCTGCGCCCAGCACTGCTACCGCCTTGCCCACACCCTCGGTATCGGTCTTGGTAATATATCCCGTTTTCTCTGCTGCCAGAACAGCGGAAATATTACTTTCGCGGAAAAGGGAGGTATCGAGTATATAATTTCCGTCACCGCCCATGGCGTCTATCATTTCTTTTAACTTAATCTTTGCGCTTCCGTCTGCGATAGTCTGTCTTATTCTCTTTTCGCAATCGTTATATTCGCCGATTCCCGATGCATACAGCATATTGGATGCAAGTGCAACGCACAGCTCGGTAAGATTTTTATCACCCTTGCCGCTTAACACCTCGGTTGCTTCGATAACCTCAAGGGAATTTCCCACGGCGTTACCCAAAGGCACGTCCATATTGGTTATAAGCGCAATCGTCTTTTTGCCTGCACTTTCACCAATCTCAACCATCATTTCCGCCAGCTTTTCAGCCTGGTCGGGCTTCTTTATAAATGCGCCCGAACCGCACTTTACGTCAAGCACGATACAGTCGCTTCCTGCCGCCAGCTTTTTGGACATTATGGATGCGGCAATAAGGGGAATACAATCAACGGTGGCAGTAACGTCACGAAGGGCGTACAGCTTTTTGTCCGCAGGTGCAAAGGAACCGCTTTGACCGATAATACAAAGCCCCGTTTTGTTTACTACGTCTATGAATTCGTTTGCGGGAAGTGTGGTCTTTACTCCCTTTATGGATTCCAGCTTGTCAACTGTTCCGCCGGTGTGACCCAGCCCTCTGCCCGACATTTTCGCAACGGAAACACCGCAGTTTGCGGCGGCAACCATAGGCGCAACTATAAGTGACGTTTTGTCGCCTACACCGCCGGTAGAATGCTTATCCGCCTTTTTGCCTTTGATTGCGGAAAGGTCGGCAGTATCACCGGAATGTGCCATTGCGTCGGTAAGCAAAAAGGTCTCTTCCTTGGTCATACCCTTAAAATATACCGCCATAAGAAACGCGGATATCTGGTAATCGGGTATTGACCCATCTGTCACGCCGGAAACGAAAAAGTTTATTTCTTCCTCGGAAAGCGCTTTTCCGCGCTGTTTTTTCTCAATAAGGTCGTACATTCTGAACATAATTTACGCTCCCTTTTAAACTTAAAGTCCTGCAAAGGAATTGGGAAGTATCTCTTCAAAATCAAACACGCGGAATTTCTGCCCGTCAATAACGCTTATAACCTTAAAATCTTCTTTGCAGAATTCGCGCATTACCTCACGGCAAACACCGCAGGGCATACAAAGTGTTTTAATCTCTTCGCCCTTCTTTCCGCCCATCACCGCAATTGCCTCAAACTCTGTTTCGCCTGCTTCAACAGCCTTGAAAAAAGCAAGTCGTTCCGCACAGCAGGTGGGAGTAAAGGCGGCAGATTCCACGTTGCATCCGGTGTATATTTTTCCGCTTTTCGCTTTCAGCGCCGCTCCAACCGCAAAGTCGGAATAGGGGCAGTAGGAATTCTCACGAGCGGAGATGGATGCTAAAATAATATCGGTATAGTCAGCCATTTTTTATTCCTCCGTTATAAGGTTAAGAAAGCTTTTTCCGTTTTTCGGCTTTCTTGCGTTCAGTGCCTCCGCAACCGTTGCCGCAATATCGCAAAAGCCGTTGCGAAGACCTATGTCTGCAGGTACTATCTTTTTACCTGCCACCAGCAGGAAGGTTCGCTCTCTGCTGTGGTCGGTGCTGGGAGTAGCAGGATCGCAGCCGTGGTCGGAGGTTATGAGAAGCAGGTCGTTTTCCCGCATTTTTTCAAGGAATATTTTTAACGTCTTGTCAAAATCCGTAAGGGCGGACGCATATCCGTCCACATCGTTACGGTGACCGTAGACCGAGTCAAAATCAACCAGATTAATAAAGCAAAGACCGTTAAAGTCCTTGTCAGCCAGCTCAAGCATCTTTTCCTGACCCAGCTTGTTGTTGCTTGCGGCAACAGCCTCGGTTATACCCCGTCCGGCGAAGATGTCCTTGATCTTGCCGACAGAAATTACATCCTTTCCCTCATCCTTCAGGATATCGAGCAGAGTCTCCTCAGGGGCAGGCAGTGAATAATCGTGGCGGTTTCCAGTTCGGAAAAAGCTGCCGTTCTCACCGTCAAAGGGACGGGCAATAACTCTTCCCACGCCATGCTCACCTTTAAGCATCTCACGGGCTGTTTCGCAGCATTGGTATAGCTCCTCCACAGAAACGTATTTTTCGTGTGCGGCTATCTGGAAAACGCTGTCTGCCGATGTGTATATTATCAGCTTTCCCGTTTCTATATGCTCTTTTCCGTAATCCTTAATTACTTCCGTTCCCGAATAAGGCTTGTTGCAAAGCCAGCCTCTGCCCACGCGGCTTGAAAACTCGTCAAGCAACTCTTTGGGAAATCCGTCGGGATAGGTAGGAAGCGGCTTTTCGGACACAACTCCGCATATCTCCCAATGTCCAACCGTGGTGTCCTTTCCCTTGGACAATTCGTCAAATGCGCCGTAAGCGCCCAGCGGCTTCTTTACACCTTTTTCCGTAAGACCGGAAACGGGGATGTTGTACAGACCGAGGGATGCAAGGGTGGGGATCTCAAGCTTCTCGCTTTTGGTCAATGCTTTAAGGGTGTGGCTGCCTTTATCGCCGTAAAGCTCGGCGTCGTCCATTTCGCCGATACCAAGGCTGTCCAGTACCACAAGAAAAACTCTGTCAAACATTTTTCACATACCTCCGTCAGTATTATATACAGTTATATCAATTATAACAAACCCGTTTGTTTTAGTCAATAAAAAAAGAGCCGAATTAAATAATTCAGCTCTTAAAAGATTTAATTTTAGTCTTCTACGATAGAAAGTGCGTCCTTGCGGGAGAAGTTGAGTCTGCCCTTTTCGTCAATGCCGAGAGACATGACCTTGATCTCGTCGCCAACGGAAACAACATCCTCTACCTTTGCAACACGCTTCTTGTCAAGCTTGCTGATGTGGACCATACCTTCCTTGCCGGGAGCGATTTCAACGAACGCGCCTACGTTGGAAAGGATACGGGTTACCTTACCGATGAACAGATCACCGGGTTCGGGATCGTTAACGATAGCGTTGATAATGTTGAGCGCCTTGTAGCCGTTCTCCTTATCAACTGCTGCGATAAATACGCTGCCGTCGTCCTCGATATCGATCTTAGCGCCGGTGTCGGCACAGATCTTCTGGATAACCTTACCGCCGGTACCGATAACCTCACGGATCTTATCAACGGGGATCTTGAGAGAGATCATCTTGGGTGCATACTTGGAAACGTCGTCTCTGGGAGCGGCGATGCAGGGGAGGATGACCTCATCAATTATCTGGAAACG
This sequence comes from Eubacteriales bacterium, assembly GCA_045595785.1. Classification (GTDB taxonomy): domain Bacteria; phylum Bacillota; class Clostridia; order Oscillospirales; family CAG-382; genus SFLA01. The sequence continues at coordinate 1,982 of JAZOBE010000041.1, read as the reverse complement.
ACCCTTGCGGGTAACTTCAAATGCGTTTTTGATGATCTCGGGAGTAAGACCGTCGATCTTAAGGTCCATCTGGATGGAGGTGATACCCTTCTTGGTACCTGCAACCTTAAAGTCCATATCGCCGAAGAAGTCTTCGAGACCCTGAATATCAATCATGGTCATCCATCTGTCTTCTTCAGTAATAAGACCGCAGGAAATACCTGCAACGGGTGCGGAAATGGGAACACCTGCGTCCATAAGAGCCAAAGTAGAACCGCATACGGATGCCTGGCTGGTAGAACCGTTGGAGGAAACTACCTCGGAAACCAGACGGATAGCGTAGGGGAACTCTTCCTTGGAGGGAAGTACGGGCTCAAGAGAACGCTCAGCAAGTGCGCCGTGGCCGATCTCGCGGCGTCCGGGGCTTCTTGCAGCCTTTGCCTCGCCTACAGAATAGCCGGGCATATTGTAGTGGTGCATATATCTCTTTTCTTCCTCGTTGTCGATACCGTCAAGAAGCTGTGCTTCGCGTACGGGAGCGAGGGTAGCGGTGGTGATTACCTGAGTCTGACCTTTGGTAAACATACCTGAACCGTGGGTTCTGGGAAGAATGCTTACTTCTGCGGCGAGAGGACGGATCTCATCCATTCTTCTGCCGTCAACACGCTTCTGCTCATCAAGCAGCCAGCGGCGAACTATCTTCTTCTGGAGCTTGTACAGACACTCGTTTATCATAGAGGTCTGCTCTGCGTATTCTTCGCCAAGCTCCTCGAAAACTCTGTCATAAATAGGCTTGAGCGCTGCGTCACGAACGCGCTTGTCATCGGTAAAGAGCGCCTTCTCAACGTCAGGTCTTACCATTGCCTCGATCTTGTCAAACAGATCGTGGTCAACCTCGCAAGAGGGATAATCAAACTTGGGCTTACCAACTGCTTCGCGTACGGAGTTGATAAAGTCGACGAGGGGCTTGATAGCCTCGTGTGCCTTGAGGATAGCCTCAAGCATGGTGTCGTCGTCAACTTCCTTTGCGCCTGCTTCTATCATTACAACCTTTTCCTTGGTGCCGGCAACGGTAAGCTCAAGCTCACTTCTGCTTCTCTGCTCCTCGGTGGGGTTAATAACAATTCTGCCGTCTACAAGACCTACGAATACGCCTGCGATAGGACCGTTCCAAGGAATATCGGAAATGGTCAGCGCGATGGATGCGCCCAGCATGGCTGCGATCTCGGGAGAATTGTCGGGGTCAACAGACATAACGGTAAGGGACAGAACTACGTCGTTACGAAGATCCTTGGGGAAAAGGGGACGGATAGGTCTGTCAATAACGCGGGAGGTCAGTATTGCCTTCTCGCTGGGTCTGCCTTCTCTCTTAAGGAAGGAGCCGGGGATCTTACCTACGGAATAAAGTCTCTCCTCAAAGTCAACGGAGAGAGGAAGGAAATCTATGCCGTCTCTGGGAGCGGCGGATGCGGTTGCGTTACAGAGAATAACGGTCTCGCCATAGCGAACCAGACAAGAGCCGGATGCAAGCTGTGCCATCTTACCGGTTTCTACAACCAGTTCTCTGCCTGCAAGAGTTGTTTTGAATGTTCTGTAGTTAGGAAACATGTTAAACTTTTCACCTTTCTGTTTATTTTTTTATTTTTCTTCAAGGCTATTAGTTTAACACTTAAAAACGTGTCGAACTGCTTTCGGCATATTTTTAACTGCTAAACCATAACCTTGCTGTTTGCCTTAAACGGAATCAAAGGCGGGAGTGAATTTGTCTCCCGCCTTCGCGTTTTTGCTCGGATAAAGCCCCGACATTAACCCGAATAGGAATTCCCTTGGGGTGCTTCTTTCTTGGGGTGTTTTTCTCGGGGTCCCCAAAAATGCGCAAGCATTTTAGGGGTGTTTTTTTCGGGGTCCCCAAAAATGCGCAAGCATTTTAGGGGTGTTTTTTTCGGGGTCCCCGAGAAACCGCAGGTTTCTTGGGGTGTTTTTCTCTTACTTACGGAGACCGA
>JAZOBE010000040.1:0-37773 GCA_045595785.1 Eubacteriales bacterium | reverse complement strand
ATCTCCAATTAACTCATATTATCATTCGATAATAAATGATAATTTGATTTTATCATAAACTGTAGTATAATCAAGAGGTGTAAGTGAAAGTAGGAGATTGTTTATGAAAGTATTAAAAGTTTTTCCCGGAATAATATTATCTGTAGGTGTGGCTCTTCTTGCGTGCTGGCTTGAAGGTCTGCTTCCTATCCACCTAATCGGCTCTGCCGTTATTGCAATGTTTATCGGTATGATTCTCAATTACTTTTTGAGGAATACAAAAGTCTTTGCATCGGGACTCAAATTTACATCCAAAAAAATTTTGAAATTTGCTATTATTCTGCTTGGCTTATCTCTCAATATTACTACTATCTTGAATGTGGGGAAAATGTCCCTCACCGTTATGATATTTACTTTGCTCACTTGTTTTGGCGGCGGGTACTTTATCGGCAAGGCGTTGGGACTTAATTGGAAGCTCTCTAATCTTATCTCTGCCGGTACGGGTATTTGCGGTGGCTCTGCTATTGCCGCCATTGCACCGACTATCGATGCAGACGATAACGACGTAGCTTATGCCATGTCCGCTACCTTCCTGTTCGATATGGCAATGATCGTATTGTTTCCTATTATGGGACAAGCAATGGGTATGACCGACCAAGCCTTCGGTATTTGGGCGGGAACAGCAGTCAACGATACCTCATCCGTTGTTGCGACCGGCTATGCCTTTTCAGAAGGTGCAGGCGATTTTGCTACAATGGTGAAGCTCACAAGAACCCTTGCGATTATTCCTACCGTTATTACCTTTGCTTTTGTACAGCTCCGCTTAAAGCGTAAAGAAGCACTTGCCAACAGCCAAAACGGAAGTGAACTGAAGGCAAATTTCAGCATTACTAAAATATTCCCTTGGTTTATCCTTGGCTTCCTTGCTATGTCCATTGTTGCAAGTATATTCCCGATCCCTACGGCTGTTGTATCCGGCACAAAGAGTGCAAGTAAATTTCTTATGGTATGCGCTTTGGCAGCCATCGGTCTGAACACGTCCTTTTCAAGTATGAAGAAGGCAGGCATCCGCCCGATGATTCACGGTTTTATCATCTCGGCGTTGGTCGTTGTCGTTGCGTTGTTGGTAGAAATGGCAATGGGAATCGTATAAAGAGAAATAACACTATAAGAGAGCAATGAATAAATTATCCAATGCGAGTTACACGGTATTATAAATTCCAATTTATCGAATTGCTTCACACCGATATCTAAATCGGCACAACTTGCCAGTAAAACAAAGACACCCATCGGGTGTCTTTTGTTTTACTTATTTCGAAATCAGAATTGTGCTATTACCTTCTGGTTATGAGCCCGAAGGGCGAGACTGTGTTAAACTCAAGGCTTGAACGGTCTAAACTGTTGATTTGTTTGTACAAGTGTGCTATAATTTCAAGCAGAAAATGAACTCTGAAGGATCCATATCCAACACATTGGAGAACGATATGAGTGATATTATAGAAATAACCGATTTTTCGGCGCCAGAGCTGGACGTATACGCACGGTTGACCGAAGCACAGTTGTTAAACAAAGAATTTCCCGAAGAAGGAATGTTTATAGCAGAAAGCCCTAAGGTTATAAGCCGCGCGCTTGATGCAGGGTACGAGCCCATATCCGTTCTTATGGAAACGCGGCATATTGACGGAGAAGGGAAGCCCATTCTTGAACGTATAAACGGAGTTCCCGTCTTTTGCGCGCCCTTTGACGTTCTTACGCTTCTTACGGGTTTTAAGCTTACTCGGGGTATGCTGTGTGCAATGCGCAGAAAACCTTTGCCGAGCATAAAAGATATTTGCGAAAACAAAAGCAGAATAGTTATATTGGATAAGGTTATGAATCCTGCCAACGTGGGCGCCATAATCCGTTCCGCCGCAGCCTTGGGAATGGACGCGGTTCTGCTTACCCCCGGTTGCTCCGATCCTTTGTACAGACGTGCCGCAAGAGTGAGTATGGGCACGGTTTTTCAGATCGAATGGACCTTTATGCCCGACGACAGTCTGAATGGAATAAAAGCTTTGGGCTTTAAGACTGTTGCAATGGCGCTTAAGGATGATTCGGTTTCTGTAGATGATCCCATGCTTTTGCAGGAAGAAAAGCTTGCAGTAATTATGGGAACGGAGGGAGACGGGCTTTCCGACCAAACTATAAATAACTGCGATTACACCGTGAAAATTCCTATGCACAACGGAGTGGATTCACTTAACGTCGCCGCCGCATCCGCCGTGGCTTTTTACCGTTTGGGTAATAAATTGTAATGAAGCAGTTTTATCTTATTAAATTAAAAAGCAAAGGCGAGCGAATTCCTTATTACGCTCGTCATTGATATTTATGGCAAAACGTACTGATATGTTGTTAAAAACGTGATTATACACACGGGGGTACTTATGAACTCAATGGATTATACAGCTGAATTAAAATATCATTTCAGACCGAAAAAGGGCTGGATAAACGATCCTAACGGGCTTGTTTATTTTAAGGGGTATTATCACGTTTTTTACCAGCACGCACCTGATTTTGAGACCCCTTGGCATCAGCCTATGCACTGGGGACACGCAAGGACGAAGGATTTCTTGGAATGGGAGGAGCTTCCCGTTGCCCTGACACCCGGCGATGCATATGACGGAGGAGGCTGCTGGTCAGGAACTGCCATCGTAAAGGACGATAAGTTATATTTGTTTTACGCCGCCATTACCGCAGTTTCTACAATTGCGGCGGCTGTTTCGGATGACGGGGTGAATTTTTCAAAGTACCCGGGAAATCCCGTTATTGACGGATACCCCTCCGACGGCGGACCCGATTTCCGCGATCCTGCCGTTTGCTGTATTGACGGACGATATTACTGTGTTGTTGCGTCCGGTAACCCAGAGAGAAAGGTCGGGTTGCTTTTGCTGTATAAAAGCGATGATCTGCTCAATTGGGATTATATCGGCATTATGAGCGAATGGGAAAACAGCAAGTATACTGAGTGTCCGTCCTTTGTAGAGGAAAAAGACGGAATGTGCCTGCTGGCGGCTTCGGTTTGTCCTCTGGATAAGGAGCATTATTTTTCGTTGATGCACGGACGGTTTACTGACGGTAGATTTTCGGTTGAAAGCATATCCGAGATCGACAAGGGACCGGATCAATATGCAGGTCAGATGTTCCGCGACCATTTAGGCAGAAACCTTTTGATTACATGGATACCGGGGTGGGCATACAGCGGCTATGCCGAAAAAAATATAGGATGTATGTCGGTTCCCCGAGAGATCAGGGTGGAAAACGGAAGGATCACCGCATTTCCCGTAAAAGAAGTACGCTATTTACTTAAGGATACGGACCCTGCGGTAAAACGTACCGAAACGGGGTTCGTTATTGAACGAAAGGGAAGAAAACCAGTGGTATACAACGGCGCGCTGAATAAGCTTGATATCCTCAGAGACGAATGTATTATCGAGGTATTCGTTAACGGCGGAGAAACGGTATACTCGGCTTTGCTGTGATATAACTCGTTTAATTCAAATCAAAGACACCACTTGGCGTACCTGCGATAAAGCAGGTGCGCCAATTTTATATTGATTGTCTTTTGATTTTGTGATAAACTATTACTGTAAAAAATAAAGTATGAATTGAATTATATTCGTAAAATACTTGGTGTAAAAATCGAAAAAAGATGTGTATAATTAGGGTACAAAAGCGCTTTTGAATTATCACAAAGGAGAATGATTATGTCTATTGGAACAACAATCAAAAAACTTCGTCGTGACAGAAATATCACACAAGAACAACTTGCCGAATTACTCGATGTATCCACCAATGCTGTTTCACAATGGGAATGTGACAAGACCGCGCCCGATATTTCACACCTTCCCGTGTTAGCAAATATTTTTGAGGTCAGCGCGGATGTCCTTCTTGAAATTGATATTGCCAAAAGCAAAAAGCAATCCGAGATCAAAGAATTTACAGCCAAGTACGCAGAATTCCACAGCCAAGGAAAAACAGAAGAAAGACTAAATCTCTGCCGTGCAATGCAGAAGAAATATCCGAACGATGAGACTATTCGTTATTACTTGATGAGAGTTTTGCAAAATGGCTACGTTGATGAAAGCTTTGACGAGATCGTAGCACTGGGCGAACAGCTTTTGAACTCGACAAATATGCAATTCCGCACGGGCACTATTCAATGTCTGTGTTACACGTATCTGCACCACGGCAACAAAGAAAAGGCTTTGCAGTATGCAGATATGATCCCGCCCGCTATGGATCTGCGTTTGCATGTCCTTGAGGGTGACGAGCTGGTGGAGCACTGCCAAAATTATATTTGGAAGGTTTGCGATCGTATGTATCTATACATGAAATATTTGATCGACTGCAAAGAGGCGGGATACACTAACGAGGAAAAGCACTCTATGTGGAATATCCTATATGACATGATCCATATGATCTTCTCGGAAAATGATTTTGGTTTTTGGCACGATCGCCTTGGAAGAATTAGCTTCTTTATGGCACTTGAAAGCGGCAAGCAGAAGTTGTTTGACAGAGCGATGCAGGAGCTTGAGCAAGCCATTATGCATTTTGAAGGCTATCAAAGCTTCAACGCGATCTCTCACACATCCTTACTTGTAAACAAGGTCAAGGTCGATCTATCCAATATTGCCAAGAGCACTGACGAAACACTCGGCCACACGTATTTGAGATATCTCAATAACAATGATGCGGTGTTTGTCTCGATCAAGGATACACCTCGTTATTTGAACATCAAAGAACGGCTTTCCAATTTGTAATCCTCGCCCCGCCTCGTGTGGGGCTTCGCTTTTGTGTCTACAAAAGCAGTGCTTGTCAGGAAAAGAAGACAGACTTTCGGGACGCACAGATCAAAGGCTCCCTCCGGGAGGGAGCTCCCGACGAAGTCGGGTGAGAGAGCGCGTTGCGATATAATCAGTACAAATCCAAAGTCGCGCGGGCTCCTTCCGTCACGCTACGCAGCGAACCCCCAAAGCTCATTTCATTCGCTTCGGGGAGCCCCTGACGCGTGCCACCTTCCTCCCGGAGGAAGGCTATGTTGCCGCCTAACAGTACACCTAAAAGGTGTAACACACTAACCTAAACGCGCAAGGCGTGTAAAAAAAGACAGAGAATTTTAACGTTCTCTGTCCTTTTGCCGTAGGGGCGTTCACAGAACGCCCCTACGAAGATGATTTTCTATCGGCAGTTAAAACCTGCTTTATGGAAGACACCCCTTGAGGTGTCTTTTCCTTTTTCTTTCACTGAATGCGTGATTGCATTATTTTATATTGTGTGATATACTTACCGTAATCAAAACGTTCAGGTGGAAAAATGTCTTTTATTGCAAGGCTTCGATGCCGATTACCCAATCTGGAAGCTGAAAGGGTAACCAAGGAAAACATATCGAAATATGAAAATGTTTTTTATTCAAACGAGGATTATTATTTGATTACCGAGGGGCGGCCTGCGGTCTTTAGTGATTGTATGGAGACTGTTGAATTCACAGAAAGCTTTTCAGTGGGAACGCCTCATTGTATTGGATTTTCAAAGAATGGTACCGCGGTGGCGTTCTTATCTATGTTTGAAGGTTATCCCGAAGAAAAAACGCTGTATATCGGACTTTTTCTGGTGGATAGAAGCTGCCAGCGGAGCTTTGTCGGTACTGAGATAATAAGTGCCGTTATCTGCGAGGGATTTTCTTACGGTTATACTTCGGTAAAGCTATCGGTTCAGGATAACAACCTAAGCGGCTATCCTTTTTGGAAAAAGATGGGATTCAAAGCCGCCGGCGTTACTGAATGCGAAGGCTTTTTCAACGTTTCAATGGAGCTTATAAACAAAAGCTAAAGAAGAAGGAAAACAGATAAAACTATGCACGGACTCGGAACTATTATTAACGTAGCCGCCATTATTATCGGCGGACTTTTAGGTATGCTTTTCGGAAGGTTTATCGGCGACAGACATCGGGACACCCTTTGTAAAGCCTGCGGACTTTCGGTTATATTTATAGGCACGGCAGGCGCTCTTAAGGGAATGTTTTCGGTAACTGACGGAAAGCTGGTTTACGGCGGCGATTTTTTGATCATCGGCTGTCTTGCCCTCGGCGCGTTGGTAGGGGAGCTTATTAATATCGAGGGCGGATTTGAAAGGTTCGGTGCTTTTCTGAAGGAGAAGACTCACAGCACCGGTGACGGTAATTTTATCGAAGGCTTTGTAAACGCTTCCTTTACGGTGTGTATTGGTGCGATGGCAATCGTTGGTGCTATAAACGATGGCCTTTACGGTAATCATACCGTGTTGGTAACCAAAGCTATTCTCGACCTTATCATCATTATGGTCATGGCAGCTTCTTTAGGCAAAGGAACTATATTTTCGGCAATACCCGTGGCGCTTTTGCAGGGGGGCGTGACCGCGCTTTCCGTGCTTATTAAGCCTGTTATGACGGATAAAGCCCTTTTATATCTTTCCGTTGTAGGGAATATTCTCATTTTCTGTGTCGGTATCAATCTTGTGTTCGGCAAAAAGATAAAGGTGGCAAACCTGCTTCCTGCTATAATTTTTGCGGTCGCTTGCGCGTTTTTGCCTGTGGAGTTTATTTAAGGAATACTGTTCTTTACAAAATCGTTTGTTTATGTTAAACTTATAAAAAATAAATTGCAAGAGGTTTGTTATGAAAAGACAAAGAGCGTTTATTGACCAAAACAAAAGCTTTGTGCGCGGTGGTCTTCACACCCACACTACCCGTTCTGACGGAGTGGGATCTCCCGAGGACGTTATGAAGTTTGCCCATGAGCAAGGGTACGATTTTATCGCTTTGACCGACCATCAGATATACAATTACGTTAATTATGCTCCCGACACCGGAATTTTGGTAGTTCCCGGAATGGAGCACAGCAATATTTTGGAATACGGACACGGCTTCCGTTGCGTTCATACCGTTTGTGTCGGACCGTCCAAGGAAGACGGCAACGGCTTTGATAACGACGAAAAGGTTCCCGGAACCAATTATCCCACCTCCGAGGAATATCAGCCTTGGCTGGATGCGGCTCACGCCAAAAAGAATCTTACTATTCTTTGCCATCCTGAGTGGAGCAATACCAGTGCTAAGTATTTTGAGACGCAACAGGGAAACTTTGCAATGGAGATATGGAACAGCGGCTGTGCTTTGGCTGAGGATTGCGATGCTGACGCCGCTTATTGGGATGAGCTTTTGGGGCAGGGACAGATAATCTATGGTGTTGCCACCGACGATTCCCACATATTTGACCATCTTTGCAAGGGCTGGGTAATGGTAAAAGCAGATAAGGAGCTGAACGCCATTCTTTCCGCTTTGAAAAAAGGTGAGTTTTATTCCTCCTGCGGTCCCGAAATATACGATTTCTACGTTGACGGAGACAAAGCTGTGTTGGATTGTTCTCCCGTTTCCAGAGCCCGTCTCCACAGCGATATGCATCCCAATCAGGTTATCGTTGACGAAAACGGAAATATCACTCACGCAGAGTTCACCTTAAATCATTGGGCAGGTCCTTATGATTTCATCCGTGTCAGCATTGTTGATAAGGACGGTAAGCACGCGTGGACCAACCCCATTTTCCTTGATGGCAGAGAGGGCTGAGTATACAGCACAACCTGAGATTTGTTAAAAATATAAGCCGCCCCTTTCGGGTGGCTTTTTGTGTTTTCTACATACATTGCATTTTACAGATAAACGTGATATAATACTCTTGTATAATCAATGTATTTTAGTTTCAAAGGGGCGTGCATGGATTTTGGAAACGTTTATAAGAAAACCGTCGTCAAACGAATGCATGTATATGGACCTTAACGATATCGGATATAATACTGCCATTCGCTTTTTTCTGGAAATAAGCGCTATGCCCGATATAGAGAAGCTTAACGATATTTTTGCAAAAGCGGTACACGTTTTTCGCGGAATAAATCTGAAATACCGCAAAAACTGCTGGTATATTTCAGATGCTGTTCCGCCTGTCGGTGTTATTACCGAAACCGCGGAGAATATAGAAAGCGTTGCGGTCACGCCCTTTGATTACCGTGTGAACACCGTCCGTTTTAACGTGGTCATACCCAAAAACAAAAAGATATATCTGTGCTTTGACTTTTTTCACGGCGCGGCTGACGGAGTCACCGCACTAAGCTTTTTGCATTGCTTTTTTGATATTCTTAACGGGTGCACCCCCGCTTTGACCGACCCGACTTTATCCGACGTGGATATAGTTAGCCATACTCACAATAGCAAGCATTCACCCATTCTTTTTCCTAACAGCAGGCTAATTGGTGAAAAAACGAGCAACATAGAGAATGTAGGAGACATCACCTTGTCTATAGTTACTTCATCCACCGTGTTTTCAGTAGCCTCGTTGATTACCGAAGCGGTATGTGCTGAGTTTGATCGTCCGACAGTAATGATACCCGTGGATATACGGCGCTATTATAAGAAAGACGGTTTTTTCCTTTGCGGAAATCTTGCACTTCCTTTGTTTTTACGGTTGGACAAGGGTCAGAACAGTTTACAGATCGCTAATATTATAAAAGAAAAAGTAGAAAACCGCACTCCCTTAAGCCGCCGCACTGCAGACTTTTGCGGTTACAGACGTATTCTGCCGTTTTTGCGTCGGCAGATACTGCGCTTATATACTGGGGTATTGAACAAAAGCAAAAGATATGCTTTAAGCGGACTCGTTTCCTCTGTAGGAATGCTTGACAAAACGAGACTGCAAAACACATATTTTTCCGTTTTGGATGCGGCGGTAACACTTTCTCCCATTCCCAACGCCGCTTTTACAGCAGTTGCCCTTCGGTTTGGAGATAAAGTCCATATTACCGTAAGCGGCAACGGAAGCAAGATGGGCAAAGACAAATTAGTAAACACTGTCGGAAATATCCGCAGAACACTTTATCATTATATAGAAGAATAAAAAGGAGACTCAGCTTATGAAAGATAAAATAATTGAGATAATTGCAGAAGAATTGGGTATAGACGCGTCCGAGGTGCAGGACGGGGAGGACCTTTACGAGTGCCTGGACATGGATTCGATGACATTACTTGCCATAGCAATGGCTGTTGAGCAGGAATTTGACGTAAGATTCCAAAAGCAGGAGCTGGGCGAGATACATACCGTAAGCGATATAGAGAATTTGATAAACGGAAAGAAAAGCGCATAAGTATGAGAAAAGTAGTAATTACCGGCTTTGGCGCTGTCAGCCCTATCGGATGCAGTAAAGAGGATATTATCCGTAACGCGTCCCAAGGCAACAGCGGTATCGGAGAGATCACATCCTTTGACGTTGCGGATATTCCCGTTGCTCTTTGCGCAGAGGCGAAGGGCTTTGACCCGAAGGAATTTTTTACCTCCCGTGAAATTAAAAACTCCTCCAAATGCGTTCTTATGGCAAGAGCTTCTGCCAAAAAAGCATTTTCCGATAGCGGACTTGTAAAGGAGAATATAGATCCCGATCGTCTTGGTGTTGTTTTTTCTTCTGCCATTGGCGGCCTTGACGTGCTGGAGAATAATCATAAGGCACTCCTTTCAGATTCTCCTCGCAGAGTATCGCCTTATCTTATTCCCTCTGTGCTTACCGATATGCCTGCCGCAGGCATCGCTATCGACCTTGGAGCAAAAGCGGCGTGTCTGAGTATAAGCAGCGCTTGCGCTTCCGGTGCGGATGCAATCGGAACTGCATATCGAATGATACAGCACGGTGAATGTGATATTATTGCTTCCGGCGGTGTTGAAGCTGCAATAACACCCGTGGCGCTTGCAGGCTTTTCCGCAATGCGTGTGCTTTATGAGGAAAACGACCTTTCCGTTGCTTCAATTCCCTTTGATAAGCGCCGCTCCGGCTTTGTTATGGGTGAGGGAGCGTGCTGTCTTATTCTGGAGGAGGAAAGCCGTGCTGTTTCCCGCGGTGCGGAGATATACGGATATATCTGCGGATACGGTTTGTCCTGCGATGCAGGCAGTATTGTTTCTCCTTCTGCTGACGGTGCGGCGAAAGCCATGGAAAAAGCCTTGGCAGACGCCTGCATTTTGCCGGATGATATTTGCTACATAAACGCACACGGAACGTCTACCAATTCAAACGATATTGTGGAAGGGCAGGCTATACGCCGTGTGTTCGGCGAGAATTATCCTCCCGTAAGCTCAACCAAAGAAATAACCGGACATTTGCTTGGTGCGGCAGGCGCTTTTGAAACGGGGCTCACAGCCCTTGCCGTAAAGCACAGATTTATTCCTCCCAACGTTAAATGGAAGGAAATGGACGAGGACTGCGGAATTATTCCCGTACATTGTCCCACTCAAGCAAACATAAATTACGCAATGTCAACGTCTCTCGGCTTTGGGGGACACAATTGCGCAGTAATTATTAAAAAACATTAAGTCAGGAATACATAACGTGAAAGCTTTACTGTTTCCCGGTCAGGGCTGTCAAAAAGAGGGAATGGGAAAAGAGCTATATGCGCTTTATCCCCAAAAGGCGAATGTTCTTATGGATATTTTAGGTCTTACCTTGCCTCAGCTTTGTCTTGAGGACGATAATAAAATATTAAACCGCAGTGAATATCTCCAGCCCGTTCTTTTTGCTGTTTGCGCATTGGCGTATGACCGATACGTTAGCGAAAACGGTGCTCCGCAAATATGCGCAGGGCACAGTCTCGGTGAGTTTGCCGCACTGTATGCAGGCGGAGCTTTAGGCTTTGAGCAGGGAATAGAGCTGCTCAGAAAAAGGGGCGAGATAATGAGCCGTGCCCCTGAGGGTGGTATGGCGGCGATAAGCGGACCCAATGCGGAGGAGCTTGAGAGTATGCTTGTAACCGGCGGATTGACTCCTTCTGTTATGGCAAACTTCAACACTCCCACTCAAACGGTAATTTCGGGAAGCATACAGGAAATGAAAAAGGCAGAAGAGCTTTTTGCGGATATGAAAGGGGTGGCGTTCCTGCCGCTGTCGGTCAACGGACCGTACCATTCGGTTCATATGAGCGAGTGCTCCGCAAGCTTTGAACGGGTTTTGGAAAGCACTTGTTTTTTGCCGCTTGATAAAACCGTTGTTTCTGCCGTTACCGCACTTCCGTATACCGACGTAAACGAAACCTTGAAAAAACACATGATTTCTCCCGTCAGATGGAGTGATTGTGTCAACAGCATTCTCGATATGGGGGCAGAGCCCATACCCGTATATCCCGTCGGCCCCATAAAGGGAATGTTAAGAAGTATTATAAAGGAAAGGGGAACAGTAAGTGGGAACGACAATACTCGGAATAGGGTCTTACCATCCGCAGACTAAAACAGAGTTTGATTCAGGCATAAGATACAGAGCGCTTCCCGGTGCAGAAACCCAGCTCGGTATGGGTGTAAAGGCGGCAAAGCGCGCTTTACAAAATGCATGTATAACCGTTTCCCAAATAGATCTGGTAATATCCGCATCCGCAATAATCATTCAGCCCATTCCTTGCAATGCCGCCCTTTATCACGAGGCATTGGGGATTCCCCAGGGCGTGGCGGCAATGGACGTTTGTACCACCTGCACCAGCTTTATTACCGCTTTGGATATAGCGGATATGATGATAAAAAGCGGCAGACACAACCGCATACTTATAATTTCTTCAGATATCGCTTCTATAGCCCTTAACCCCGATGAGACCGAGTCGTATTCTCTGTTTTCGGACGGTGCCGCAGCGGCTGTAGTGGGGCAGGGAGACGGCAGGATCATTGCTTCCCGTCAGTATACGTACTCCGATGGAGCCCATCACACTGAGATCCGTTGCGGCGGCTCTGCACATCCCGCCTTTGAATATGATCCCGAGAACATAAACGATTACCGTTTTACCATGGACGGATTGTCAACGGTAAGAGGCGTTATGAAGGTTTTGCCCAAGCATTTTAACGATTTTCTTGCGGAAACTCAAATGTCTGTTGAGGATATCGATCTGCTCATTCCTCATCAGGCAAGCTATGCTTTGGATTTTATTATGAAAAAAATGAAGATACCCTTCGGTAAATACTATAATATTTTCCCGTTATTCGGTAATATGGTGTCGGCTTCCGTGCCTTTTGCATTATGCCACGCATTGGAAAACGGGAAAATCCACAGAGGGGATAAGCTTATGCTGGTGGGCACCGCCGCAGGACTTACGGTAAACCTTATGGCATTGGAATTTTAACGCTATGAATATAGAAAATCTCAGAATAAATACTCTTTACGAGCTTATAAAATTTTCCGCAGACAATTATCCCAATAATATTGCTTTTGTTTCCGATAGCGAGAGTATAACTTATAAGCGGTTTTACGATGACGTTATCCGTGCCGCAAAGTGTCTTGTGGCTTTGGGATATTACGGAAAGCATATAGCGTTGTGCGGTGTTAATTCCTATGGCTGGGTCGTAAGCTATTTCGCATGCACGATAGTAGGCGTTGTAATGCCTGTTGCAGACGAATGTGAGGCAGACGAGATACACTCTCTTTGCAAAAAAGGCGATTGCGTTCTTTTTATAGATGGCGGATATTCCGGTGAATGTTCTGATATAACCGAAATAAATACTGTTTTTTGGAAAAATCTTTGCGAAAAAGAGTGGGAAAATGTCATTTTACCCGTTCCCGACAGAGAGGACGTGGCGGCGTTTATACCCACCTCAGGCACTATGGGCAAAAGCCGTATATGTATGCTTACACATAAAAGCCTTTGTGCTGATATAATGGGTTCTTCCATGGCGCTGGATTTCAGCGGAAACACAGTTACCGTGCTTCCTTTCCATCACAGCTACGGTATGCTTGGCGGAGTTTTTCTGGGAATGGTGCGCGGTTCGCAAATGGCGCTTTGCCCCGAGGTAAGGTATATGAGCGCCGTGGTAAAAAAGCATCCGCCCCGTTATATTTTTGCGGTTCCCGTCATTGTGGAAAGTATATATAAAGAGGCAAAAAAGCTTATGTCTGCATGCGTTGCGGCAGGAGACAGCATAGCCGACGCATCTGACAAAGCGTATGCCGCGGCGAAGAACGCTCTTGGCGGCAGGTGTGAGATATTGGTGATCGGCGGTGCGCCCTTGTCCTTTGAGGCGGAGGAGTTTTTCCGCTGTGCGGGAATAGCAATTTGCCCAGGCTACGGACTTACCGAATGCTCGCCTGCGGTAAGTGTAAATCCCCCCTTCAGCAACAAGCTTAAATCGGTGGGTCCGCCTCTCAAATGGGTAAGCGTTTCTGTGCTCGAGCCCAATGAAAACGGGGAGGGCGAGATAGTAATTAACGGCGATATAGTTATGAAGGGGTATTATAAGGACGCCGAGTCCGATTCTCAGGTCTTTTCTCCCCACGGACTTTTAACGGGAGATATAGGCAGAGTAGATGAGGATGGATTTATTTATATTACAGGCAGAAAGAAAAACCTGATTATCCTTGCAAACGGAAAAAACATAATGCCTGAAGAGATAGAGGAAATGCTTGATACACTTCCCACCGTTATAGAATCATTGGTTTTTGACGGTGGCAGTATCATCGGCGCAAGAGTGTATACCGAGGATGAGGAAAAGTGCAAAAAAGAAATAGACGCACTTAATTCCCGACTTCCCGCATATAAACGGGTAAGCAGACTTGAGTTTGTTTCACAGCCTCTACCCAGAAACTCTCTTAAAAAGCTTATAAGAAAAATATAAAGAAAGCGTTTTGGAAATGAAAGAACAAATACTTGAAAAAATACTTTTATTAATATCCTCCGTGTCGGATAAGGATATAACCGTTCTTTCGGCTGATGATAATCTTATTACCGACGTAGGGTTGTCATCTTATGACATAATACAGCTTATCTGGTCTGTGGAGCAGGAATTCGGCATATCCGTGCCCACCCGTCAGCTTAACAAGCTTACCACCGCAGACAGTATTGCGGAATATATTTTACGGAACAAAGAACAATGAGAGAAAAAAGTGTACTTATAACCGGCGCCACGGGATTTCTCGGTGGATACGCCGTTAAGGAATTTGCATCCAACGGATACCGCGTCATTGCAACCGGCAGAAATGAAAAACGAGGCAAGACGCTGGAAAGCGAAAACGTAATATTTGAAAAATGCGCGCTGTCCGAAACGGATAAGCTGACCCGTCTTATGGAAAACGTAACCTACGTTGCCCACGTAGCGGCAAGAAGCACCGTTTGGGGCAGATGGGAGGATTTTGAACAGGACAACGTGGTTGCCACAGAAAACGTCGCCCGTGCCGCAATTTCTGCAGGCGTGAAAAAGCTGGTGTACGTATCCTCTCCCAGTATTTACTCTGGGAACTCCCATCGGCTTGATATCCGTGAGCACGAGTTTGACCGTGAAAACGACCTTAACTTTTATATCCGTTCAAAGATACTTTCCGAGGAGCGTCTGCACGCAGTAGCCAAAGGAAAGATAGAGTATAATATCATAAGACCACGCGGACTTGTCGGGGCAGGGGATACCAGTATTATTCCCCGTCTTATTCGGGTAAACGGAAAAATAGGCGTGCCTCTTTTCGGCGGCGGCAAGAATTTGGTGGATATGACCAGCGTTGAAAACGCCGCGTATGCACTTCGTCTTGCGTTAGAGGCGTCCGACGAATCGGGAGAGGTATATAATATCACCAACGGCGACCCCAGAGAGTTCCGCGGAATATTAGAACAGCTTTTTTCGGATATCGGCGTAAAGCCGCGTTTTTTAAGGCTGAATTTTAAGCTGGTATATAATATTGCAGATATGCTTGAGCGTATGTATGCAAGAAAAGGTGAGTACGAAAAAGAACCTGCGCTGACCCGATATACCGTGTGCACGTTAGGATACAGTCAAACTCTGAATATAGAAAAAGCAAGAAGGAACATAGGATATGCGCCTAAGGTAACCTTGGACGAAACTATTAAAAAATACGCAGAGAGCTACAATGAGCATTCTTAAAGCACAACTTATTTATTGCGGATACTGTACAAACAACGAAAAACGTATGTTTTCCCACCACGGCTCAAAGGAAAGAGTGTTTCCTGCCGCGGCGTTGCTTTTGCGCCATAAAACCCTTGGGTATATTCTGTGTGATACGGGATATTCACCTCGAATATATTCTGTTGGCGGAATAGTTCCTTTTCTTTATGAAAAGCTTAATCCAACCTCTGTTACCGCAGAGGATACGGCGGCACACCGTTTGCAGGAAATGGGTATTGCTTCCCATGACGTCGGCACGGTAATACTTACTCATCTGCATCCCGACCACGTGGGCGGATTAAAGGATTTTGGGCATTCCCGAATTATTTTAAGCAGTGATGCATATAAAGAGTATCTCCGCCCCAAGCTTAAATCCCTTGTATTCAAGCAGTTTTTTCCAAATGATTTTGGGGAACGAGTAAACGCCGTTTCCTTTTCGGATTCTCATACGCTTTTCGGACTTCCCTGCAAGGACCTGCTTGATGACGGGTCTGTAATAGCCGTCCGCTTGGACGGACACGCAAAAGGACAAATCGGCTTGTTTTTGCCTGAGCACAATATACTTTTCTGCGCAGACGCTTGCTGGAAAAACGAATATGCAGACAAGGCAGATATAATGCGCGTCTTTCCAAGATTTCTTCAAAACGATTATAAGAAATACCGTAAAACTCTGTCTGCCGTAAAGAATATTGAGAATCAGGGCATACGTGTTATATACAGCCACGATGATATGGCAGACAACGGAGAATTGTTATGAAAGACAAGCTGTTAATATTAAAATATCTGGTTTCAAAACGGTATTTTTCCTCCTTCAAAAGCAGAAAAGCCCTTGAAAAATACCAAAACAAAAGAATAAAAAAGCATCTTTCCTTTCTGTCAAAAAAATCGGAATACTTTTCCCGTTTTATTAAAAAGGATACTGCCTTGTGCGAGATACCTTTTATGGATAAAACCGTAATGATGGAAAACTTCAATTCCATGAATACCGTCGGCATAGACCGTGATACCGCTTTGGAAATGGCAATAGATGCTGAAAAGACCCGTGATTTCAGTAAGCAGTACGGTGGAATTACGGTAGGATTAAGCTCAGGCACCTCGGGCAACCGCGGAATGTTTATTGTCAGTCCCTTTGACAGATGCGCGTGGGCAGGGTCTGTTGTAGGAAAGCTGTTGCCGTCGGACAATATGTTCGGTCATCGGGTAGCACTGTTTTTGCGTGCCAACAGTGAGATGTACGAATCTATAGATTCCAAGCTTATCAAGTTCAGGTATTTTGATATTCTTCTTCCGATAGAAGACCATATAGATAATCTTAACCGATATGCGCCTACTATACTGGCGGCTCCGCCCTCGGTCCTTTTGCCGCTGTCGGATATGATACTTTCAGGCAAAATAAACTTCCGCCCCGTAAAGGTCATTTCTATAGCAGAGGTGCTGGAAAAAACGGATGCGGACAGAATAAAGGCAGCATTCGGTGTGCCCTTTGTTCATCAGATATATCAATGCACCGAGGGATTTTTGGGTTATACCTGTGAATGCGGCGGTTTTCATCTTAACGAGGATATGGTATATATTGAAAAGGAATATATTGATAGATCCTCAGGCAGGTTTATTCCCGTAATAACAGATTTTACCCGACGTGCACAGCCTATAGTTCGATACAGACTTAACGATATACTTATAGAAGATACTTCTCCATGCAAATGCGGAAGCAGCCTTATGAAGATATCCTATATAGAGGGACGCGCCGATGACGTTTTTTATTTTCCGTCCGCCAAGGGGGAGGGAAGCGTTACAGTGTATTCGGATTTTATCCGCCGTTGCGTACTTTTTTCCGGCGTGGGAAAGGAGTACCGCGTAGTACAGATATCAGAGGGCTTGGTACAGCTTCAGCTTTTGTATGGTGAGGATATTACGCCGTTTACCAATGAGCTTGAAAAGCTGGCTCGTGAAATGGGCTTTGTGATGCCTCGAGTGGAGAGCGCGCCTTTTGAAACAGAAAAAGGCAAGAAATTAAAACGAGTGGAGTGCAGACTTAAAAAGCATTCCGCAGTATAATGTTGGAGCGGAATATGCATAATAACGTTTCCGAAAAACAAAATATTGTTTCATCACGCGGAGAAACAAGGCTTTATTCTCTGTTTGATAATGACAGCTTTACCGCTTCGGATATTCAACGATGCTCCGGCGTTTTTGCGGTAAAGGGTGAGATTATGGGAAGAACCGTCTTTGCCGTTTCGCAGGATTATACCGTTTGCGGCGGTAGTATCGACAGCGAGAATTCCGAGTTGATTTGCCGTTACCTTCGGTATGCGATAGATGAAAGAACTCCTTTTGTGTTTGTTACCGAATCCGTCGGTGCAAAGCTTGGAGACGGAGTCGGCGGACTTGACGGATACGGCAAGATCTTTAATCTTATGACCTGCGCATCCGGCAGAATACCTCTCATTTCTTTGGTGTTGGGCACGTGTGCAGGCGGAAGCGCGTATCTTTCCGCTATGTGTGACATAGTAATTATGAACCGAACAAGCGGAAAGCTGTTTGTAACAGGAGCCAAGGTGGTAAAGACCGCTATCGGACAGCAGACCACCAATGAAGCACTTGGGTCGGAACATATACATTCACGAAACAGCGGTATGATACATTTAAGCGGTGAGAACGATGATGCGTGTATAGAGCTTGCAAAAAAAGCGTTGTCCTATCTCCCCTCGGATTGTTCTTCGCTGCCGCCGAAATATGAGTTTTCTTTCACAAAGAAATGCTGTATAGATAAACTCATTCCTCAGGACCCGCGTAGGATATATGATGTCCGTCCGGTGCTTAAAGAATTGCTGGACGATAATTCCTTTACAGAGCTACAACCGCTTTTTGCCGAAAATATGGTGGTAGGCTTTGGCAGGTTGGAGGGGAAGAGTGTAGGCATTTTGTTCAATCAACCCAGCTCCTTGTGCGGAGCAATAGATATTGATGCATCCTGTAAGGCGGCAAGATTTGTAATGCTTTGCGATTCTTTTAATATTCCTGTTATCACCTTTGTGGATACCCCCGGATTTATGCCCGGAGAAGCGCAGGAAAAGAGCGGGATTTTGCGTCACGGAGCAAAGCTTTTATATGCATACTCGATGGCGACCGTACCAAAGATAACCGTGCTTGTGCGTAAGGCATACGGAGGTGCGTATATTGCCATGAATTGCAAGGGAATGGGTGCGGATTACGTTCTCGCTTTTCCCAATACCGCTTTGGCTGTACTGGGAAGTGCAGGAGCAAATGCAATAGGCGCTTCCAACGCAGACACACCGTTAATGGACGCAGTCGAAAAAGGCGCTGTCGATGAAATAGTCACTCCCGTCCTCTTGCGCGATAAGATTTGCAAATTGGTTTCCGAATGTGAGGTAGCTTTGCAGTCGGAAAAGAAGCATACCAATATCTCGCTGTAAAACGTGGTACGGTATGTACACAAAACAGTCAGCACAGAAAAGATAAAACCGTCTGAACAATAAAACCGCACCGTATCAAAGCGTGTGCGGTTTTTGCGTATGTATTGAAAAAAATATAAAAATATGCTATAATCAGTAGACAAAAATTAAAAGCGTGAGGAAACATATGAAACCTACTCTTGACTGGATTTATGACCCACAGGTGTTTGCGGTCAACCGTGAAAAAGCTCACTCTGACCATGCTTTTACCGTGAATGGAGAAACGCTGGTACAATCACTTAACGGTGAATGGCGCTTTGCTTATACAGAACAACCCGAAACCCGACCGGCTTCGTTTTATGAAAACGATTTTTCTATACAAGACTGGGACACTATTCAGGTTCCCGGTCATATACAGCTTCAGGGCTATGGCAAGCCCCAATATACAAATATACCATATCCGTGGGAGGGCAGAGAATACCTTGTTCCGCCTCAGATCCCCCGTGAGTATAATCCCGTCGGCTCATACGTTACTTTTTTTGATACCGACCCGCGTTTTCTCGGCAAGAAAACCTACCTATCATTTCAGGGCGTGGAGACCGCCTTTTACGTCTGGCTTAACGGCTCGTTTGTAGGCTATAGTGAGGATTCCTTTACTCCTTCGGAATTTGATATAACCCCTTTCCTTAAAGAAAAGGATAACCGCCTTTCGGTTGAGGTGTATCGCTTCAGCACTGCAAGCTGGCTTGAGGATCAGGACTTCTGGCGTTTTTCCGGTATATTCAGAGACGTTTATCTGTATGCCGTTCCTCAAGCTCATCTGCGTGACATAAAGGTCGTTTCCGATTATGATTACGAAAACGGATCAGGCGTTCTTTCTGTGCAGACGGATATTGCTTCCTCTGTCGATTACAAGACTGCAGTCCGTTTACTTAATAATTCCTCGGTGGTGTATCAAAGCGACGATGTGCCCGAAAGCACGCTCATTCCCTCCGTTTTGCCTTGGAGCGCGGAGGAGCCTAACCTGTATACTCTTGAGGTTACTGTTTCCGATGCTGACGGAAGTATAGAGATTTCTCGTATTCCCGTGGGCTTCCGTACTTTTGAATTAAAGGACGGACTTATGTGCCTTAACGGAAAGCGGATAGTGTTCAAGGGTATAAACCGTCACGAATTCAGCGTTTCCCGCGGCAGAGCTATTACCAAAGAGGATATGCTTTGGGATATCAGATTTTTTAAGCAAAACAACATAAATGCCGTCCGTACAAGTCATTATCCCAACAACAGCTATTGGTATTCTCTCTGCGACGAGTACGGCTTGTATCTTATTGATGAAACTAACCTTGAGACCCACGGCACTTGGGGAAATATGGATGGATCCAAGTACGCTGTTCCCGGCTCGGTTCCATATTGGAAGGGCGCGGTTCTCGACAGAGCGAATTCTATGTATCAGCGTGATAAGAATCACCCCTCGGTACTTATATGGTCCTGCGGTAACGAATCCCATTGCGGTGATAATATTGCGGCAATGTCCGAATTTTTCCATTCGTCAGACCCTACTCGTCTCGTTCATTATGAGGGTGTGTTCGTCAGCCGTGCATACGATCATATCACAGATATGGAGAGCCGTATGTATGCCAAGCCTGCAGATATTGAGGAATATCTCTCCCGTAACACGGGCAAGCCGTATTTGAGCTGTGAATATATGCACGCTATGGGCAATTCTCTGGGCGGAATGCGTCATTATACCGACCTTGAGGACAAATATCCTGCATATCAGGGCGGATTTATATGGGATTATATCGATCAGGCTTTATATAATTCCGACGGAGTTCTGTCTTATGGCGGTGACTTTGGAGATCGTGTTACCGATTACGTGTTCTGTACCAACGGTATCGTTTATGCTGACCGTAAGCCCTCGCCCAAGGTGCAGGAGGCAAAGGCGCTTTATTCCAGTATTAAGCTGTCTGTTTCCGACGGCGTGCTTACTATTCGCAACCAAAACTTGTTTGTCGATACCGGCAGATACCTTTTCAAGGTGGTTTTGGCCCGCCGCGGCGAAATACTTGCTTCCGAGGAGCACCGTGTTTCTGTTCCCGCAGGTCAGTCCGCTTCGGTTAAGATAGGCCTTACCGTTCCCGATGTTCCCGGTGAATACGTTTATACCGCATCTGCCCATTTGGCGCAAGATACCCCTTGGGCACCTTGCGGCCACGAGATTGCTTTCGGTCAGGATATCGTTACCGTTTCAGACAAAACCGTTCTTCATCCCGCCCGGAAAGCTCGTCTCGTTCCCGATAATTCCTGTATGGGTGTCCACGGCGATAATTTCACTATGCTTTTCGACAAGCGTGAGGGCGGTATCGTTTCTTTGGTTTATGACGGTGTTGAGTATATTACCCGTGCTCCTCGTGTAAGCTTCTGGCGTGCGCCTAATGATAATGCTAACGGCTGCGGATATCCTTCCCGTGCCGCTATCTGGAACATCAGCGGAAAATATCCCCGTCGTCGTCCCGACCTTTTCACGGTTTCGGAAACAGAGCAAGGGTACGCCTTTACCTTCGTGTTTTCCGCCCCCGGCTTTGATTATAAGGTCATTTACACCGCCTGCCATGACGGTACCCTTATTTGTCGTGCCGAATACCCCGGTTGCCCCGATTTGCCGGATATCCCTGTGTTTGCATTGGATTTCCGTCTCGATAAGCGGTATTCGAACTTTACTTATTACGGCTTCGGACCGGAGGAGAATTATTCCGACCGTTCCTGCGGCGCCCGTCTCGGTGTGTTCGAATGTACTGCTGCGGATAATCTCTCCGGCTACCTTAACCCTCAGGAGTGCGGCAACCGCACGGGAGTACGTTCGCTTACTGTTTTTGATTCATCCCGCCGCGGCTTGCAGTTTGACAGCACCTCCCGTCCCTTTGAGATGAGCGTTCTGCATTACAGTGCTTACGAACTGGATGACGCTATCAGACTTTCCGATCTTTCAGAACCAAAATACACCTGGGTGCGCATCTGCGCAAAGCAAATGGGCGTCGGCGGAGACGATTCCTGGGGCGCTCCCGTCCGCAGCGAGTATTGTCTCCCGTCATCAGAGCCACTTACGCTGGAGTTTTCTCTCCGTCCCATGCGTTAAAGCCTGCGAGGGAATTTCTTCCTATTATTTATATATTATATATACGGGTTATTGCACCCCCGAAGTACCTTGTTGTGTTTTCAACAATCCATAGTGAGCATTATAGTAATTAGTGCCATATATGGTGGAAAACGGCAAAAACATATCCTTGTTAACCACATATATCCAAAAAGTGAAAAAATAGTTAAGAAAAATAAAGTTAAATGTGGAAAAAGGTCTTGACAAAAAAGGCTTGTTAGTGTAAAATCAAACCGTGTAATACTTGCACCCTTATGGGGTGCGCCCAATTTGATTTCCGGAGGGGTGTAACACAAATGAAAATGCGTGAATTGGAGGTGAATATGAGGCCGCCCTCCAGCCCTTTATGGAAGTCTTAATGCCAAAAACTTGAGTTCGGATAACTCAAATAATCTAATTAGGAAAGGATATACCATGAAAAAGAAGATTTTGGCTATATTGCTCGTTGTCATGATGGTAGTTTCCATTCTTCCTGTTTCTGCTTTTGCAGAAGCTGCTGAAGAAGTTGAGGCTACTTGTCCCGGCACTGGCAAGACCCACACTCTTGACAACTGCACCGGTGCAGTTGAAAAAGAAACTGTTGAAGGCAATTGCGTTGAATGGGGCTACACTCTTTATGAGTGCGGCGTTTGTGAAGACGTTTTTGCTGACGATTTCGTAAAGCCTAACGGCAAGCACGAAATTTCTGAAGAAACTTTGGTTCCCGGCGTTGCTCCCGATTGTACCAACTCCGGAACTTCTGACTCCGGCATTTGCGGCGTATGCGGCGAAGAAATTGCTGCTACTCCTGTAAATGCTCTTGGCCACAAGTGGGCTACCGAAGGTACTCCCTGTGAAACTGAAGACGGCAAGTGCGGCGTTGCTTACGATTGCGAACGTTGTGACGCTGTTAACGTAGTTGAAGGCGAACACGTTTGGGCTGAGGTTCCTGTAATTCTCGAAGAGCCCGGTTACTACACTTGGGGCGAGGCAGAATACACCTGCGAAGCTTGCGGCGCTACTAAGGTAGTTCCCATCCGTCCCGAGCATAAGTGCACTGACCTTGAGCACGTTGCTGCAGTTCCTGCTACCTGCGAAAAAGAAGGTAACATCGAGTATTGGCAGTGCAAGGAATGCAAGGTTATTTACACCAATGCTGCTCTTACTGAAACTACTGAAGATGTAGTTCTTCCTGCTCTTGGACACAAGTTTGAGTCTTCTAACGTAGCAGCTGGTAAGGATTATGTTACTTCTATCGCTCCCGGCGCTAACTATGGCGACGTTGGCGGTGAGCTTACCAATGGCGTTCTCGGTGACGATAACGTTTGGGGCGACGCTGCTCCTTGGGTAGGCTTCAATGGCAGCACTCCTTCTATCACTATCGACCTTGGCAGCGTACATAACAATCTCTCTGTATTTGGTGTGAACGCTCTTGATCTTCCCAGCTGGGGCATTTACGTTCCTTGGGGATTTGAGGTTTGGACTTCCGTTGACGGCAGCGTTTGGAATTATGCTACTTCTGTAGACACCGGCGCATATCGTAACACCGGCAAGACCTATGTATTTACTGCAGAATGCGCTCCTGTTGATGCTCGCTATGTGAGAATCACTCTTTGGAGCTGGGGCTGGGCATTTATCGGTGAGGTTACCGTAAATGACGCTCCTGATGTAGTTGAATTCGTTCCTTCTACCTGCACCAAGGCTGGTTACGAAGTTGTTGAATGTATCAATGGCTGCGGCAAGACTCAGAAGAACGAGCTTGAACTCGCTGAGCATGCTTACAATCCTGATCCTATTCTCGCTGTAGCTCCTACCTGCACCACTTTCGGTTTTGAGCTTTATGCTTGCGTAAACTGCGCTCATATCGAAAAGGTTGAAAAGCTTGATCCTCTTGGTCACTCCGCATTTGAAGATGGTCTTAACCAGGACGAACTCCTTCCCGGTTGTGAGTCCGATGGTTATCGTAAGTGGGACTGCGCTCGTTGCGGCGAAGCACAGGAGATCACTCTTAAGGCTACCGGTCACAAGGAAGTTACTGTTGAAGTAGATCCTACCTGCTATATGTATGGTTATACCTTTACATACTGCGCAAATGATTGGTGCGTAGAAACTGTTGAAACTTCTGTTCAGGTTAACGATGGCAAAAACAACCCCATCCTTAACAAGCACGGCGCAGTTGCTGATTTCGACGTAACTGTTGACGGCAACGGCGTTGCTCTCCTTGGTATAGCTGTTGATGTAGAGGGCGGCTTCGATCCCGACAACCATACCAGAGATAATTCTGAGAGCTACTATCTCCTCGATCCTACTTGTACCGAAACCGGTACTGACGTATTCTTCTGCTTGCACTGCAACTTCTATGATATTCTTGAAGTTCCTGCAATCGGACACGATTTTGATTTCACTTATACCGCTAACAAGGGTAGCTATACTGTAGGCGCTAACGGCAATGCTGCTTACGACCATGCTTATGGCTACGAATTCAGAATTGATGATGTTAACGGTAAAATCGGTGGCGAAGATTCTACCATCTGCACCACTCAGGAAGCATACAATGCTTGTAACCCCAACTGGGCTATCACCATTTATGCTGTACAGATTTCTGAAAACGTTTATTACGTTCTCCGCAATGCTATTGCTGCCCCCGGTTCTGCTGCAAATGCAAATATCGAAGTTGGTAACGGTAGAGTTGCTATAGTATTCCATTCTTCTTCTTCCAATCCTACTGCTGGCTATGCAAACTGGGAAGATAAGGTTGCTGCTATGGCTGTTAAGGCTGGCGACTGCCTCATTCTCGACGGCGTAGATGTTGAAGCTGGCACTACCAGAAATGGTACCGCTCTTTGCGTAAAGCCTACTCTCAACGTTAAGTCCGACGCTACCTGCGAAAAGGATATGGTTATCACCTTCCCCTGCAACAATGGTTGTGGCGCAAAGAATGACGTAACCGTAACCGGTTCCGCTCTCGGACATGATACTTATGAAGTTATCGTTCCTCCTACTTGCGACGACAAGGGTTACACTGAAGTTTGGTGTACTCATGCAAACTGCGACCAGAAGTGGAACACCAAGCCTCTCGTAAAGGATGAAGTTGCTCCTCTTGCAAACAAGCTTCCCTTCAACTCCAGAGAAGAAGCTGCTGAAGTTCACGACCAGCTCGGTTCTTGGACCGTTCTTCGTGACGGCGACTGTGAGACTGTCGGTCTTGAAGTTGCTACCTGCGGCCGTTGCGGTCTCCAGGTTCTCGCTGTTATCGATAATACCGGTAACGGTCACGTAGCACCTGACGCTGTTATCAACGTTGCTGCATATGATGATTGGGATGCACACGCTGCTGGCGTTGTAGCATTTACTGCGCAGCCTTCCTCTGCCATTACTTGGTGGGCTAAGGTTCTCGTTGAATACGATGTTGATTTTGACGCATACAGAGTTATCGCTGTTGGTACCAACGGTGGCAACGAAAACAACAATTGGACTATCGGTGCAAACCAGATGATTCTTTCTGGTTGGTCTAGCCAGGCACAGGCTTATGCAGCTATAAGCGCTCTCAAGCTTGGTGATCTTGTAACTGTAGATCGTGCCGGTATGGTTCTTATCCCCGGCCGTGATGTAACCTGTCTCGTTGACGGTTATACCACTGAATACACCTGTCTCCTTTGCGGAGAACTCGTTAAGTCTGAAGTCATCAAGGCTAAGGGCGAACACACCAAGGCAATCGATGTTGATGCTAAGGCTCCTACCTGCACTGAAGACGGCGCTACCGAAGGCTGGCACTGCACTGAGTGCGACTATAAGGTAGTTTCTACCGTTCTTCCCGCTACCGGTCACGGTTACAATGGCTGGAAGGTAGTTATTAACATGTCTCACTACTTCCCCACCTGCACTGATTTCGGTTTCACTCATGCAACCTGCAATGATTGCGGCCGTGAAGAAATCTGGTGGTATAATGCAGCTCTTGACCACGACTTCTCTGATGTAGAAGTTCCTGTTGGCTGTCTCACCGATGGTCTCCTCGGATGCACCAGATGTGATGAAACCAAGGTTGTTAAGGCTGAAGGTCACGTAAATGCTGCCGGCGATAAGTTTGGCTTCTGTGATCAGACCACTCCCGAAGATGCAGTTTGTGTAAACTGCACCGACAGCGAATCTGTAGCACACAGAGAAACTGTTACCACTACTGTTGATCCTACTTGTGTAGATTACGGTTATTATCTCACCACTTGCACCGCATGTGATTGGCATACCATGGTTTACATCGAAGAACTTGCTGACCACAAGGTAGTTTGGGATGACGAAAAGTACGTTGCTCCTACCTTCCACGCAGCAGGCTCCAAGACCGGCACTTGCTCCGTATGTAAGGGTGAATTCACTGAAGAAGTTAAGGCTCTTGAAGGCCTCGGATACTTCGTAACTCTTGACAACGCTGTAGTTTCCGGCGCTGAACTCGTTGACTCCACCACTCTCGCTGTTACCATCGCTATCGACGGCAACAACGCAGGCGTTTGGGGCGTACGTTTCAACGTTGAATACGACGCAGCAGTTCTCAAGTTTGACTCTTCTGAGTTCGTATGCGATGCTTACAACGTTCTTGGCGAAGTTAATGATAACAACGGTTATGTAACCGTAGTTGCTAGCCTCTCCGATAAGGGCGCTGAAGGCGTTGCTAACGCAACTGTTAACGCTGAAACTTCCTTCGTAGTACTCTACTTCACCGTAGCTACTAACAACAAGGTTGTTGAAGACTCCGCTATCAACGTAGTTCCTGTTGAGACTATCGATGCTGAAGGCAAGGCTGTTGCTACTATCGGCGATTCCGCTACCTTCGACGTTGCAGCTTACCTCGACGCTAACGAAGACGGCGCTGTTAACCTCGCTGACGCTCTCTACATCTACAACATCGTTTCCTCCGGTTCCGGCGAATATGATGCATCCGTAGACGTTGACAAGGATGGCGTTATCACTCTGTTCGACTTTATCGCAGTTTACAAGTTCCTCAGCGGCGAATTCGTTTACGCTGATATGGTAAACGGTGGCGTTAAGGTTGCTCCCCAGGCTTAATCAGTCTTACCTGACCCCTTTTATTGAGGTATAGAAAATGAAAAAATTATTTGCAGTACTTTTAGTTGTACTTTCAGTATTTGCGTTCTCTGTTGTGGCCTCTGCTGAAAACGGAAATGTACTCGGATACACCGTGGAGTCTTCTGACTCCCTGGTGTACTCCGGTGATACCGTAACCGTTAACCTCGTTGTTAACGAAAACACCGGTTTCGTACACTCCATCGTAGACGTTATCTACGACGCTGATGCTGTAGCTTTTGTTGAAGCTTCCAAGGATTCTACCGTTTACACCGCTTCTAAGGTTATGGTTAAGAACCCTGAAGCTGGCAAGCTCCGTGTTACCATCGGTGACATGATGGCTGCTATTAATCCCGGCGATGCAGAAGTTTTCTCTGCTACCGGTACTGTTGTTTCCCTTACCTTTAAGGTTAACGCAGGCTATGAAGGTGATGTCGTTATCAATACCGTTGTTGATGCTAAGAACACTCTTAACACCAAGGGCGAAATGAACTTTGCGATCTCCACCGGCTCTCTTACTCTTACTGCTATCGATGAAGCTACTCACGTTCACACCGCTGGTGAAGCTGTTGTTGAAAACAACGTAGAGCCCACCTGCACCGAAGCTGGTAGCTATGATACTGTAACTTACTGCACCGTATGCGGTAAGGAAGCTTCTCGTGAAACTACTACTGTTGACGCTCTCGGTCACACCGAAGAGGTTCTCGCAGCTGTTGCAGCTACCTGCACCGAATCCGGTCTTACCGAAGGCAAGAAGTGCTCTGTATGCGGCGTTGTAACCGTTCCTCAGGAAACTGTAGCAGCTATCGGTCACGCTTGGGATTGGGTAGTTGACAAAGAAGCTACCATCGAAGAAGCAGGCTCCAAGCACGAAGAGTGCGGCAACTGTGGCGCTAAGCAGAACGAAGGTACCGTTATTGACAAGCTTCCTAAGCCTGTTGATCCCGATATCCCTCAGATGGGCGACAACAACACTGTTATCGTTCTTCTCGTAGTAGCTTGTGCTGCTCTTGTTGGTGTTTACTTCACCGCAAAGCGTAAGGTTTCCAGATAACTTATTATCACTAATAGACTAAGCGGTGGTTAAACCACCGCTTATGTTTTATAATGAGGAATTTATGAAATATAATTCTTTCAATAGCAAAAAAATACTACTTGTTATTACTGTTCTGTTGGTATCTTTGGTATGCCTTCTGTGCATTACCGCTTGCAGCGAAGAACCTGCTGAAGAAAGCAGTCAGGTACCCGAAATTTCCGAAACAGTATCTGTTTCCGAAATATCCGAAGAAATTTCAGAAGAAATTTCGGAAGAAGTTTCAGAGGTGTCCGAAGAGGTTTCCGAGGAAATTTCAATACCTCCAACTGCAGACGAACTGAAGATCGCTGAAACGGCACCTTTGTATGAAAAAAATCCTGACCTTTGGGGTTGGCTCGTAATTGAAGATACTATTGTAGATTACGGCGTAATGTATACTCCCGATAATCCTAACAAGTATCTTCGCCACGATTTTGACGGCAACTACAGCACCGCCGGAATGCTTATTCTGGATGCACGCTGTAACCTTTCTCCCGAAAGCGGAAACCTCATGATTCACGGTCATAATATGAGCAACGGAACTATGTTCCGCACGCTACACAGCTATCCTGATAAAGCTTTTTACGAAGAACATCCCACTATTAAGCTTTATATTGGTGAGGAAGTTCGTGAATATGAGATCTACTCTGTTTTTTACGATAAGGTTTACTACGTAACTGACAATCATTTCAGATTCTATCGTTGGCTTGAGATCGACGATGAAGAGATTTTTAACGAAGGCATCAAGTATTATAAGTCGCTTTCTGTTTACGATACCGGTATTACTCCCGAGTTCGGTGAAAGATTGCTTACACTTGTTACCTGCTCTTACCACGTTGATAACGGCAGACTTGTCGTTGCGGCAAGAGAGATAAAACCTGACGCAGAAACGTCTGACATAACTGAATAAAAAATCGGCACCTTTTGGGTGCCGTTTTTGTTCGAAAAATAAGAGAGCAGTGTTAAATATATCTGTGAACTAAAAATAATATTCAGGATTTATAATAAATGCGATATTTACATTTTATCATTTCTATGCTAAACTAACATTAACACAAGTATAGGAGTTGATTTTATGCTTAAAATCGGTCTTTCTTCCTGCGGGTTCGAGATAAACCGTGAGAATCTTACAAAAATTAAAAATGCCGGTATCGAACATTTCGAAATTTCTATTCCTTATAACAAGCATCTGGAAGCAGATTACGGATATATTAAATCCTGTGCTGACGACACTGAAGTTAAAATCTGGTCTTGCCACCTGCCTTTTTCTAGTCCCAACGTGATGGACGTTGCATCTGCCGACGAGGACATCCGTAAAAACTCCGTGCGCATTTTAAAAGAGCAGATCAAAAAAGGCGGAGAAATAGGCATCAACAAATATATTCTTCACCCCAGCAGTGAGCCTAAGTGCGAAGATGGCGAGGGCAGAGAAAGAGAGATCGACGCGTCAATGCGGTCTCTGCATACCTTGGCAGAGACTGCTTATGAAAACGGTGCAGTTATCGCTGTGGAAGATCTTCCGAGAAGCTGCTTGGGTAGAACCGCTGACGAACTTTCTCGTCTTATTTCAGCCAACGACAAGCTGCGCGTGTGCCTTGATTTTAATCATCTGCTTATCGACACCAACGAAAACTTTATAAAAAAACTTGGGGATAAGATAATTACCGTACACGTTTCGGATTACGATTTTATAAACGAGCGCCACTGGCTTCCCGGCGAGGGCAAGAGTGATTGGAAGGGTCTTTATGACTTGCTGGTTTCAAAGGGCTATAACGGCATTTGGCTATACGAGGTGGCGTGGAAAGCTCCCGCAAACATAATCCGCCCTCGTGACTTAACGCCGGAGGATTTCTATACAAATGCCATGGAGATATTCAACTCATCCCATCTTACAGTAATAGGAACGCCCAACGTCTGATTTTCTGTGCAACTTTTCTATTGACAAAAACATTCTGCCATTATATAATATATACAACAAATGAATGCTTATATGACTGACGGATTTCTGCGAACGACGCAGGTGGAATATAAGCACATATTCAGCCGACCGTCTGGGCAGATCAGTTTTTTAGCAAAAAAAACCGATTTGCCCTTATTTTTTTATAAAGGAGACAGTATTATGAACCACGAAAATTGGGCAGGGTTTGTACCCGGTGAATGGCAAAACGAAATTAACGTGCGTGATTTTATACAAAAAAATTATACAGAATACATTGGCGACAGCGAATTCCTCGCGCCTGCAACAGAGCGTACCGAAGCACTTATGAAAAAAGTAAACGGCATGTTTGCTTTGGAGCGCCAATTTGGCGGCGTACTGGATATAGATACTGCTACCGTTTCTTCTCTTACCAGCTTTTCTCCCGGATATATTGATAAAGAAAACGAGCTTATTTTCGGTATGCAGACCAACCGTCCCTTAAAGCGTGCTGTTTGTCCCTTTGGTGGTATTCGTATGGCGAGACAAGCTTGCGAGGCTTACGGTTATAAGCTTTCTCAGACTATTGAGGATGAATTCCGCTATCGTACTACTCATGACGACGGCGTTTTCCGCGCATATACTGACGAGATGCGTCAGGCGCGTAAATGCCACGTTATTACCGGTCTGCCCGACGCATACGGCAGGGGAAGAATTATCGGTGATTACCGCCGTGTAGCCCTTTACGGCGTGGATAAACTTATTGAAGAAAAGAAAAAAGACAAAAAGAAAGTTGCCGATATGGTGTTCAACACCGAGACTATCCGTCTTGATGAGGAGCTCTACCGCCAGATAGACTTTCTTTCTAAAATGAAAGAAATGGCAGCGATGTACGGATTTGATATAAGTAATCCCGCCGCCAACGCAAGAGAGGCAATACAGTGGACATATTTTGCATATCTTGCTGCTATCAAGGAACAGAACGGCGCCGCAATGTCTCTCGGCAGAGTTGCTACCTTCTTCGATATTTATATTCAGCGTGATATGGATAACGGCATACTTACCGAATCTGAAGCGCAGGAGCTTATGGACGATTTTGTTATCAAGCTTCGTATTGCACGCCATCTCCGCACTCCCGAATATAACGAGCTTTTCGGCGGAGACCCTATGTGGATCACCGAGGCTGTGGGAGGTATGGGCGAGGACGGCAGAACCCTTGTAACCAAGAGCTCCTACCGTATCCTCAACACCCTTTATACTCTCGGTTCTTCTCCCGAGCCTAATCTTACCGTGCTTTGGTCTAAAAACCTGCCCGAAAACTTTAAGCGTTTTTGTGCAAAGGTTTCCGAGGATACCGATTCTATCCAGTACGAAAACGACGACCTTATGCGTCCCATCTACGGTGACGATTACGGTATCGCTTGCTGTGTTTCCGCAATGAAGCTGGGTAAGCAGATGCAGTTCTTCGGCGCACGTTGTAACCTCGCAAAGCTGTTGGTGATCTCTATCAACGGCGGTTACGATCCTGCCAGCGGAATGCATATCGGCCCTCAGATGGAACCTCTCAAGGGAAGTAAGCTGAATTACGATGAGGTTATGGAGCGTTATGATGTTTACATCAAGTGGCTTTCAAAGCTGTATGTAAATACCATGAACGTAATCCATTTTATGCACGATAAATATTGTTACGAGAAGACCCAGATGGCTCTCCACGATACCGAGGTAGAACGTCTGATGGCCTTTGGCGTGGCAGGACTTTCCGTTGTAGCAGATTCCCTCAGCGCAATTAAATATGCCTCTGTGAAGCCTGTGCGCGACGACAACGGCTATATCGTTGAATATATCACCGAAGGCGAGTTCCCCAAGTTCGGTAACGATGATGACCGCGTTGACCTTATCGCAAAAGATATGACTCATAGATTTATTACCGAGCTTCGCAAAACTCCCGCATACCGCAAGGCAACCCACACCTTGTCTGTGCTTACCATTACTTCCAACGTTATGTACGGCAAGAATACCAGCGCTACTCCCGATGGACGTAAGAACGCTGAGCCTTTCGCTCCCGGTGCAAATCCCATGCACAACCGAGAGGAAAACGGCGCGCTGGCTTCCCTTAACTCGGTAGCAAAGATAAGCTATGACGATTGCCGCGACGGTATCTCCAACACCTTCTCCATCACTCCGGATGCGTTGGGCAAGACGGCAGAGGAGAGAAATACAAATCTGGTTTCCATATTGGACGGATATTTTGCTAAAAACGCGCATCATATCAACGTAAACGTTCTTAACAGAGAAACGCTTATCAAGGCTTACGAGAACCCCGAGGCATATCCTAACCTTACAATACGTGTTTCCGGCTACGCTGTTAACTTCAACAAGCTGTCCCGCGAACAGCAGAGAGAAGTTATAAGCCGTACCTTCCACGAAACAATATGACAAAAGGATATATTCATTCCATACAGTCTTTGGGTGCGGTGGACGGTCCCGGTATACGATACGTGGTGTTTATGCAGGGATGTAATTTGCGCTGTGGCTGCTGCCACAACCCCGATACTTGGGATATAAACGGCGGAACAGCGTACACCCCCGTGCAGATTGCGGAAAAAGCCGCCCGTTATACCGAATATTTCGGCAAGGACGGCGGTATAACCGTTTCCGGCGGCGAGCCTCTTTTGCAAAGTGAGTTTGTGTATGAACTGTTTTCGCTTTGCAAAGAAAAGGGCATAAATACCTGCATTGATACTTCGGGAAGTATACTTAACGATGACGTTAAAAAGCTTCTTGCGGTTACAGACCGTGTGCTTTTGGATATAAAGTATACAAATGACGGACAGTACAAGCAGTTTGCAGGGTGCGGACTTGATAAGCCTATAGAGTTTTTGGAATTTCTGGACACCATTTCCGTTCCCGTAACGGTGCGTCAGGTCATCATCCCCATGCTTAACGATACCGAAGAGAATATCCTGCGGCTAAAAGGTATCGTTTCAAAATATCCCTGCGTAGATAAGACCGAGCTTCTGCCATTCCGCAAGATATGCAAGGTAAAGTACGACAAAATGGGAATTACCTTCCCATTTGACCATATTCCCGAGCCAAAGCCCGAATTAATGGAAAAACTTAATAAAATACTTACAGCCGTGTAACCCACGGCTGTTCTTTTTGTAAAAATATGCTATAATGATTTTACAACTTGGAAATAAGTAGATATTATAATAAAGCAGGAGGGGTGCAATAATGGCAAAAATACTTATCGTTGAGGATGAAAAAGCTATAAACGACCTTATAAAGCTTAATCTGGAATTAGTGGGTCATACCTGCTTTCAGGTGTTTGACGGAAACAAAGCTCTTGAACAAATACAAGAGGGGAAATACGATCTTGTGCTTTTGGACGTAATGCTT
Organism: Eubacteriales bacterium; assembly: GCA_045595785.1. Taxonomy (GTDB): domain Bacteria; phylum Bacillota; class Clostridia; order Oscillospirales; family CAG-382; genus SFLA01. The sequence goes on along the minus strand of JAZOBE010000040.1, from coordinate 4,814 downwards.
CCTCGGCTTTCCGGCTTTGATATTATAAAAGAAGTTTCAGGCGTACCGGTAATATTCGTTACCGCAAAAGCGGGAATAAACGATAAGCTTACCGGCTTGAAGCTGGGCGCAGACGATTATATTGTAAAGCCATTTGATATACTTGAATTGGTGGAACGTGTCAAAGCAGTATTGCGCCGAACCAAAAGCGAGCCCCGCGTTTTTGAATTTGATGATATCCGTGTGGAATTTGATAACCGCCGTGTATACAAGAGCGGTAAGAACGTTGTACTCAAGCCGAAGGAATTTGAATTGCTTGAGGCGTTTATTAATAACCGTAATCTTGCCCTTTCGCGAGAAAAGCTGATAATGCTTGTTTGGAACTTTGATTATGAAGGAGATACCCGTACCGTAGACGTTCACGTTCAACGGTTAAGACAAAAGCTGGGAATAACAGCCAGACTTCAAACTGTATATAAAACCGGGTACAGACTTGAAATATGAAAATGAGATTTTGGCAAAAGACGTATATCTTCACGCTTATTTTGTTTTTGGTATGCCTTAACGGCGGTATTCTTTCGCTTACCGTATATACTCATAATAAAAACGTGGACGCGGCGGAAGCCACCGCTTCTGCGGAGCAGTACTATATCGCTATCTCATTTGAGCGCGATTATACCGATCTGACGATCACCCCCCTTGCAGATCCTGCTTTGCTTATGCAGGCCTATTGCTCATATTATAGTGAAAAGGGAATATCACTCGCTTTTTTGGCAGAGGGGGAAGCTTTGTATTCAAGCATAGAGGGTGAGTATTCCTTATCAAACAACACCATCTCTCACAAGGAAATTGACGGAAAACGCCATATATTCATTTCCTGCTCTGTTTGTGACGGGGAATATGACCTTATCTTTGCCAAAAACGTTGAAAGTCTGGATACCGAGTTCCGTGCTTTAATGATAATTTATGTATGCACCGCTTTCGGTGTTTCGTCGGTGCTTGCATTGGGACTGTATTTTATACTTAAAAAGCTGTCTTCTCCTCTTGATTCCTTGCGTAAAACCACCGAGCTTATCGAGGGCGGAGATTTTTCCGTTTCTGCCGAGGAAAAGGGTAACGATGAGTTTACTCTGCTGGCAAAAAGCTTTAATTCAATGCTTTCCACAATAAATACCCAAATGAAAGCCTTGGAAACCGACGCCGAGAAAAAGCAAATGCTGGTGGATAACCTTGCCCACGAGCTCCGCACTCCTCTCACCAGTATTCACGGTTATGCGGAATATCTGGAAAAAGCCGCTACCACCGAAGAAAACAAAATTGTGGCGGCAAAATATATTATGTCCGAATCCGAGCGCCTTAAAAAAATATCCGATATTTTGCTTGACAGCGCGTTTATCCGCGAAAACACTGCGGAAATGGAGGATATTGACCTTGCTTATATCCTTTCCGATACATGCCAACGTCTTTTCTATAAGGCGGAGCAAAGGGGAGTAAAGCTTGTTTTTGAAGGGGAAAGCACAACCGTGCAGGGAAACTCCACACTGCTTTCTATGCTCTTTTATAACCTTGCGGAAAACGGTATAAAGGCTTGTCTGCAGGGCGGTGAGGTAGTGCTGTCCTGCTATGGAAACAAGGCGTACGTTACGGATAACGGCAAGGGTATGACACCCGAACAGCTTGTCCATATTACGGAGCCCTTTTACCGCACAGATAAATCCCGTTCCCGTGCAGAGGGCGGCGCAGGGCTGGGACTCGCTTTATGCAAGCAGATAGCGCAGTCTCACGGCGCACAGCTTAACGTTACCTCCGCCAAGGGGGAGGGAACAAAAATTGAAGTTGTTTTTACAAGTTGATTACATGTCGGAGACAAGTTAAACACATTTTTACCGTATAATTGTTTTACAAAAAACAATACAAACGGAGGGTAAAATATGAAAAACGGCGTAAAATTCTTTATTATAGTAATATCAATTATTTTATTGTTTTCCATAGTTTTGGGTGTATGCATCGGCTGTATATCCTCATACGAAGGGGAGCGGTCGTATGATACCGATGAAAGCTTTATGTCGGTCATCGGCGGTATCGCATCTCAGGCGGATATGCAAAAAAAGTTCGGTGTATACAACCACGTTGAAACAGATTCCGAAAACACCATATTACACATCTTTTCGGAAGAGCAGGCGGATAATATTATAAGCCAAAGAAAAGACGGCAAAAAGTTTTATCTCACCTATGATGAGGCACTGTTTTTAATAAACGATTCTACCCGTCTTTATTTTGAATACGATACCGTGGTGCTTAACGGCGCATACGATACCGGCGTACTTTCTCCCGAATCCTCCCTTTCAGCCAAAACCATAAACTGCTATCACGGCGATTTTTCGGAATTTAATTATGATAGTGCCGTTCAAGCATATAACCAAATGCTTAATGATATTAACAATATAATCCGCCACCGCATCGCCATGCTGGATTCTCGTATCATACCCGTAGTGTTGAGAATTCATGCGTATTCGGGTATGCCCGGCTATGGCTTTTCTGTCTCTCTGGAAGGTGACTATGGTTTTGAAGAAAAAAATGATGCACTGGAATGGTGCAGATCCGAACAGTACGTTATAGTTTTTGATGACGGCAAATCCACAGAGGATGAATATAAAGCGCTTGTTAAATCAACGTTGGAAGAAAAATATCTTTCACCTAATTATTCGTCTTTTTCCGATATATCTTTTCCTATAACCGATACTTCGGAAGATAAAACCGACGAACAAGTGTATAAATATCCTTTCATACAAATGTTCAGTGGTTATTATTTTGGGAATTACTATAATTTACTTAATTCCGATTGCAGTATTTATTATCCTGTCGGCGAACCTTTTCAAACGCTTTGTATAGTTGCAACAAATTCTTACGGGAAATCAGATTCAGTATTCCCATCGGAAAGAATATCAGATATGTGTCCCCAGTGGTATCTTACACCCGAATATTTTAATACCGACAGTATTACCGTTAATATGGTATACTGTGATCGAGGCAATAACGTTAAACAGAAGTGGGAGCTTACAACAATAACGGATAAAAGTATAATTAACGATATTATATCCGCTTTAGGCGATCTGCAGGCAATTTCCGATAAGGTCAATACCGAAAAAGAAAATATAGTTCCGACACAAGATAATCCGCAACAGTTCTTTTACGAGCTTGATCTTAACAACGGCACATCTATTGAGGTGCCTGCAAATACCGGGTACAAAACAGCCGCAAACGTATATAAGAGCACCTCCAAAACATCGGGTTTTCCTATGTTGTACGATAGTTTCCCTGCAGAATTTATAGATACTGTGAGGGATATATGCAAGCCATACGCCGATGAATATATGGAATTGGATGAAAACGGCAATTATGTTTATTCCGTAAAAACAAAAGTTACGGAAAAGTATTACGAGATCTTACAATATAAGAAAACACGCTTTGACAGCGAATACAGACTTCTTCTGGAAAAGATTCCTTTGTCAATGCCGCAAGAAGATTATGATACTTTGCCCGAATATTCGGATTTTGTATATTTATTAAACGTTGATAAAGACTATTGCTGGATCGCTCTTAAATACTGTTATGATACTGACAATAAAGCAGAGCAAGAATTTCTGATTCACACAGTGGCAATGAGTGTGGGCGCCAAAAACATGAATTTATCTGAACGTGATTTTGATGAAGGTATGTTGATGCTGTATTATATACTCACGCAAGCATGTAAATAGTATAAACCTTACGCAAAACGGTAAAACTAATCCCGATCGATTAAACGAGGGGGTGAAATACCGTGAAGCGTGAACAGGAAACCAAGAACGTAAAAAACGGTTCCGCACAGAACTCTGTACAGAGCGCAAATAACAAAAAGGACGAAAGTGCAAAGAACGTTAAAAACGACGCAACCAACAACGTAAAGTAAAAATGTATCCTATCCGCCCGTGAACAACACGGGCGGATCTTTTTTGTCCGTACCATTTACATAAACACTTACTTTATGGAAAAAATAAACCAAAAAGGAGTGGTTTTATGTTATATTCGGTTGTTTTGCCCCATGTAAACCAAAACGGGTGCTATGAAATACGTTTAGAAAGCATCGGCGGTTTTGGTGCGAACCTGTGCGGAAAGCTTTTGGGTGAACTGGGCGCATATTACTTCGGACTAAACGCCGCATCGTTTTCAAGCTACGGCTCGGAAAAGCGCGGGTCGCCCGTAAAAGCATTCGTTCGTTGGAGTGCACCCGAGAGGGAGATACTTCACAACAGTCCGGTAGAAAACCCTCATCTGCTGGGAATTTTTCATGAGAAAACGGCGGCATCCTCGGTGTCGGACGTAACAAAAGACACTACGGTGGTCATAAACACCGCTTCTTCTCCCGAGGAGATACGTGAGAAGTTAAAGCTCTGCGCAGGAAAGGTGTGCTGTGTTGACGGGGGAAATATAGTTTTGGCTACCAAAAGCCGCATAAATATGGTTATGCTGGGGGCAATGGTTAAGGCATCCGGTTTTATTCCTCTTCAGGCTGTAAAGGATATTGTAAAAGAAACGTTGGGAAAAAAATATCCCGCATCAATAGAGTATAACCTTTCGGGTCTTGAGGCAGGGTACAGCAGCACGGTAATAAAAGAGTTTTCTTGCGGTGAACAAGCCCACACCGATAAAAAAACGTCTTGCCCTGATTGGGGGTACAAAACGGCGCCGTTAGGCGGTAAAAATCCTTTGTTCGGAAGCACCGTGTCAAACGATCTGTCTCCCTCCCGTGAGGGGTATGTTCCTTTGTTTTTACCCGAAAAATGTATTCATTGCGG
>JAZOBE010000039.1:0-2437 GCA_045595785.1 Eubacteriales bacterium | reverse complement strand
GGTCTGTATTTTTTTATCCTTTTTTCAGGAAAAGCCGGAGGTGAGTGAAGTCTACAAAATTTAATAATAACGTTTTCCAAAGCAAATCCCTGAGATTTTTGAGGTGAATTATGGATATTGTTATCTATTCTTTAATGTTTTTTGCACTCACCTGTATCGGAAGTTTTATCGGTGTATGTTTTGAACGTATACCCGAAGGAGAATCGATCATAAAGGGAAGATCTCATTGTGAGAGCTGCGGAAAAACTCTAAAAGGTTACGAATTGGTTCCTATTATAAGTTATCTGTTTTTAAGAGGCAGATGCTCTAAGTGTAGGAAGAAAATACCTCTTCGTTGTCTTGGAATTGAGTTTTTTACAGCTGTCTTCGGAATTATCCCGTTGATCATGTACGGAGTAAGCGTTCAGGGCTTTGCGTATTGTGCAATAAGCTGTATTTTGTTTGAAATTGCCCTTTTGGACTTCAAAACAATGGAAATATCCGATTTTGCAAGTCTCTTAATTGGACTCATCGGTATTGCCATGATGATTTACCAGGGTAGTTATCTTTCATCGCTGATTGGGGCTGTATGCGTCAGCATTCCGTTCCTGGTCTTCGCACTTTGCGGTGTGATGGGCTACGGCGATGTTAAGTTAATGGCTGCAGTCGGTGTTCTACTTGGAATAAAAGGTGTTTTGTTCGCCGCGTTTGCCGGTATTGTGATCGGTTGCTTTGCGGCGATAATCTTGAAATTCAAAAAAACCCACGATTGGAAGAGCGAAATTGCGTTTGGACCGTATCTTTGCATCGGAAGTTATTTGTCGATGCTCATAGGCCCTACGTGTGTTGACCTTTACCTATCAATATTAAAGTAACAAGGAGAATCATCGACATGAGATTTTTTAAATCCACCCCTAAAAGTAAGAAAAGTAATTCTAAGCGCAAGGGTTTTACCCTTGTGGAACTCTTGGTTGTAATCGGTATCCTCGCGGTGCTCGCCGCAGTTGCCATCCCCAGCGTTGCCGGCCTTATCGAAAAGGGTAACGTGTCCACCGACACCCAGAACGCAGCAGAGATGACCAACGCAGTTACCCGTTGGGTAAGTGAGTACGAGCTTTATATCGCTGAGGTTAACTCCGGTACCGTTGACGACGACGATCCCGTTGCCGGCCGTGTTTCCAACACAATCACGACCGTAGATGCGGACTTTGACGCAACTGACCGTGAAGTTGTTAAGCTCTTCGAAAAGGGCGTAGACGGCACTGTTGAAAGTGCTACTGTCGGCAGTATCGATTATCGTACCAAGTATCCTACCAGTGAGGCTATGGTTAAGGCCGTTATTTCCAACTACACCCAGATCAAGGGTGAGTCCTTCGAGCCTAAGCAGAAGACTATGAGCTTCTTCTATTGCCCGAGCCTCGGCGCAGTTGTATTTGCTGACAGCGAAGCTACCGTAGCTGACCTGAACGCACAGTACAAGAACGGTATTGATGCTAAGGGTAATGCCCTTGATAACAACACCGTATGGATTAACCTTACCACTGACACTGCTAATGACAAAGTAGGCAGCGGTTCCTAAATCTTAAGCAGCGACACCGCTGCAGCCAAATATATTCAGGACTCTTCGGGAGCGTTGTGTTCCCGAAGATACCCTGATTTTCGCGGAGGACATATGAAAAAAGGTTTTACTTTAGTCGAACTTCTGTGTGTTCTCGGTATAGTTGCCATTTTATCGACAATATCGGTCCCCGTGCTGAAAAGAGCAGATGAAAACAGCCGTGATAAAGCCGATAGTGCTATGGTTTTAGTCTATACCCAGGCAATTGAAAGTTACAGACTGAATGATTACGGTGCTTTTGCTCGAGTGCCAAATAAAAGAGTTACCTTCGAAGAAAACGGAAGGGTAAAAATCAACTCAGAACTAAATATGAGCAGTGATGAGATTGGCGCGCTTTCGAATTCCGGTAAGGGTATCTATCCGCAGACTAAAGCAGAATGTCTTGCGGTTATTAAACTCTACACAGGTGATTCAAACGCGGTTACTGTGCCGTCAAAAGGAAGCTCATACGATTATTACTATAACAGAATCACCGGGGAAATCAGTGTTTTGAGAGAACAAGATATCCCGGCAGGTCTCAGAAGCAACTATATTGCTCTATCAGGAGGTTGATCCTATGAAAAAGGGAGCAGTATTGATTGAGGTTTTGGTTGCACTTTTCATTACCTCGGTCGTTTTTATAACAGTTTATACCACGATAAGCATCTCGCTTATCAACACGAATTACCTTAAACAAGCACGTGAATCTGCTAATTTTGCCTCACAGCTTTCTGAGGCTTTTTCAGCCTGCGCAGAATCGCAGGAATATTCGATGTTTGATTACATCAAAGAAAAGCATGGCTCGGTCGCAGGTGTCACCGAAATTGATATTGCTGCGCTGAACACTTATATGGCAAGCGT
>JAZOBE010000038.1:0-2650 GCA_045595785.1 Eubacteriales bacterium | reverse complement strand
CGTTGTTTTCGGTCAAAAAGCTTCTCGCGTTCGTCTTATCCTCATAAGTCTCGGGGGAGAGCTTTCTGTCGTCAACGTCGTGCAGAAGCGCCGCGAGCTGAACGGTTTCAACGTCCGCGCCCTCCGTCTCAGCGATCCGCGTTGCCGTCCGAAAGACACGCAAGGTGTGAAACCAATCGTGCCCGCTGTATTCGTTTTCAAATTTTTCCTTCACATACGCCATGGCAAAGGCGATAATTTCTTTATTCATAAGTCACCTTACCTCCAAACGGTCGTTCAAATAGATTATACCACAAAACCGACCGATTGTAAATAGCCAAAACAAAAAGCCCTGCATAGCAGAGCTTTTTGTATATTGCAAGAAATAAGGGATTATCTCTTGGAATTTTAAGAACGCCGTTTGATATCGTAAACATCGTGAGTATCGTTGCACCAAATTTGCACCAATGCACACCAACATTCAACGCCTATTCGGATCGACAAATTTGAAGTTACTGATAAGATTACTCATAGATATTTTCATAATCAGGCAGGGCTTTCCACTCTTCCGTAGATTCAAGCATATCACTTATAGCGTCGCAGGTGTCAAGAAATAGCTGTCCCTTTTCGTTCTCCGAAACAAAACGAAGTGAAATATGTTCAGCCTTAATTGTTTTTGTTTCACCATTCATACGTACTGTTAAAATCAGTGTCGCATCGGGCGCGGACGGACCGTTTTGAGGGTCATATATATCAGGGTAGGAATTCACATCCAAAGACGTAAGCAAATTGTATATAGCTTCTTTATCCTCGTTGGTAAGTTTGTAATATGTCACATAATCTTCCGGATTGGTCGCATCGGTGGTTTTTACCAATTTACCCGTTTGGCTGTCGTATGAACTAATGCCATAAACTCCCCAAGTAAGAGAAAAAGAAAAATCTTCGTGAATACTATCAGCAACTTCTTGTGTATTGCACCCTGCCATAGATAGCACACAAATCAATGCTAACGCTATTGCTATCAATTTTTTCATACAATCACACTCCTTTGTCAAATTCAAGTTATTTATCAGTTGTATTATACCATAGTTTTTACCAAAAGTAAATAGGGGTAAATGTCTCTTAGAGCTTTAACAACGCCATTTGATATCGTGAATATAGTCGCATAAAGTGTTGCACCATAATTGCACCAAAATCGCATGAGTATTCACCGCTTATTCTGCTCGACAAAATGAAATTTGTTCAGCGGCTCTTTGCTACTATTTTACCGATAGAATAATACATCAACACAATCGCTGTGCTCAACAAAGCACCGCCGATGATATCGGTAATCCAATGTACGCCTGACACAAGTCTGCCTATAACCATAAAGGTAATAAACACGGTAATCGTAAGCATTACACATCGTCTGAATAAGTCGTTTTTAATACGGGTGCGAAGCTGCATCATTGCCGTAGGCATCACACACATCACAAGTATAGTTGTTGATGACGGATAGGATGCTTCTAAATATCCGTCAATGAGTGTCGGTCTGTAATTGATAACAACTATTTCAAAGAGGATATATACCGCCATTACAACGATGTAAAATCCACCGAGTGTAAGGATGCTTCGGTCAACTCTTAATAGACTCTTTCTTTTGATACATTGCACAATACCGAGAACGGCAAAACCGAATGCAACACCAATCGGAACAAGACCAAGCCAATCCGTAATTATGTACAAGGACATATTCACACCCGTGAGATTGTGAATGTAGCCGTTCAGCGTAGCAAAGCCCACGCTCGATTGTCGGGGACCGATTGCCTCAACGTCAACGAAGCGAATTAACACAGTCCACAACACAAATACCGCAAGCAAGCCCACTCCTACCCAAAACAATCTGCTGTTTTTCTTTTCCATTATTCTTTAACCTTCCTTTTGTATATTGGCTCTCGCCTGAATACATTTTAGCGGAAGGCATAAGAATAATCAAGAAACGGCTTGTCACAGGCGTGATACGTTTCGTATCATTGCAGTTTTATCAACATCAAAGCCTTGATGGTTAACAATACGAACGCAAACACGGCGGCATACGGCTGTGAGCTTATCATAAAGAGCAGTACCAAGATTGCTCCGAGTGTGAGTGAAACCGTCGTTTTACTTTTCACCCACGCCATCGCTTGACAGTTCTGTAATGCGAGTGTCAAAATACCCATTACTGTCATTGCGATAACAGCGACAAGGTACGTTATTTTTAAGTATGGCTGAACGCAGCCAAGTGTGATGAGCGAAACACTTTGAATAGTTCCGTCCGCTTTTTCAGCAAAGAACGGCAGAAAAAGGAGCATTGCGATACTCAAGTCAAGTAATCCGTATATTAAATCACGAAAACGCTTTTCTTTTCGTTTGTTGTCTTCCTCGGCTATCGTCAATACCTCGTCGGTAGAGAGTAGCTCGTCAACCGTCACCGAAAAGAATTTCGCGATCGCTTTTAGTGACTCTATATTCGGATATCCTCTGCCTGACTCCCATTTTGAAATAGCAGTTCGGGAAACGTAAAGCTTCTCGGCAAGCTCCTCTTGCGTAAGCCCCTTTTGTTTTCTTAATTCTTGAATCTTTTCATTAAATTCCATATCAAACCCTATATATATTTCTATTTCATAATATTTTCACAGACAAATTCAAGTTT
>JAZOBE010000037.1:0-96955 GCA_045595785.1 Eubacteriales bacterium | reverse complement strand
TTTCCTGTATGGGAACGGGCAACAAGCTGGACCCTACTCGTCTTGAAATAGCTGATATTTCCAAAACCTCTGTGTGTCCGCTGGCAAAGGTCATCAGAACAGAGCTTCGCAAAAGAGGAATCAACCATCTTAAGGTGGTATATTCCAAGGAAGAGCCCGTAATAAACAGCCGTACACCGGCGTCGGTATCATTTGTACCGCCGGTGGCAGGCTTTATTATGGCAGGTCAGGTCATAAAAGATATATGCGGAAGGAATTGATTTAATGAAAACAGTTTGGAAACCGGGTACGCTTCTGGCTCCCGTGCCTCCCACAATGGTGTCCTGCGGCACTATGGAAAAGTCGAATATCCTCACTATCGGCTGGACGGGTATTACCTGCACGGACCCTGCACAAACCTATATATCCGTCCGCAAGGAGAGGTATTCTCATAAAATCATTAGCGAAAACGGTGCTTTTGTTATAAATCTTCCCACCGTGCCTCTTGTAAAAGCGTGCGATTTTTGCGGTGTAAGAAGCGGCAGGGATATAGATAAGTTTTCCCATCTGGGACTCACCCCCGTTAAAAGCGAGATAACCGGCTGCCCTGCCATTGAGGAATGTCCCATATCTATCGAGTGCAAGGTGGACAGAGTATTGGAGCTTGGCAGTCACGATATGTTTATGGCTCACATCGTATCAGTATCGGTTGACGAAGCTCTTATAGAGGAATCGGGCAGGCTCGCTCTTGAAAAAGCAAATCTCCTTGCATACGCCCACGGAAGCTATTTCCCTCTGGGTAAAAGCATCGGCACCTTTGGATTTTCAGTAAGAAAGAAGAAAAAACGCAGATGAATATAACGCTTATCCACGTCGGCGATTTTAAGGAGGATTACTTCCGCGCCGCAGAAAAGGAATATATAAAACGGCTTTCCGCGTATTGCAACTTCCGTACCGTCTTTGTAAAAGAAGAGGAAAGCTTAAAAAAAGAAGCGGAAAAGGTGCTTTCTCTTCTCCCTCCCAAAGCAAAGAAAATAGCCCTTTGCGTTGAGGGAAAGCAGCTTTCCAGTGAGGAATTTGCTTCTGTTTTGGAGGATACCCGCTTCGGATTTTCAGAAATATGCTTTGTCATCGGCTCCTCTCACGGTCTGGATGAAAGTGTGAAAAAAGCTTGCGATATCCGTCTTTCTTTCTCAAAAATGACACTTCCTCATCGCCTTATGCGTATTGTTTTGGAAGAACAGATATACCGCGCATTTACCATTATCGCGGGTAAAACTTATCATAAATAAAGGAGTAAAACCATGAAAAAAGTAATTGCTTTGATTTTGTGCGTCGTATTTTCGGTTATGCTGTTCGGGTGCTACAGCGCTTCCGACGTTGAGATTTATTTTTCCGAGATTGCCGTCTTAGGCGGCTATATGGGTGAGCTTCTGGCAGAGTTTAATGTTGATGAAGTTTACAGAACCATTGAGGAAGAAGATCATATCAAAGAAGGCGAGGAAACGAGAATTCTTTCCGTGCTTGAGTCCAAAGCTGTAAACAAGAAAATACAATCTCGTCTTGCTGAAGAGACCAGTAGCGATTATACCGCCGAAATCCAATCCACCAAGCGAGTATATCTGGATAACGGTGACGTTGCGGTGCTGTATATTTACGATGTCAGATATACGGTAGACGAAGAGGACAAAGATACTGCGGCTTTTGATGAAATTGGCCGTCTTATTGTCGTAATGGTGAAAGAATAACTCTTTGCAACCTGCGGTTGCAAAAGCATTTTTGGGATTTTTCGCAATTCAATCACAAGTTTATTGACCTTTTTTCCAATGTTTGTTATGCTTTTTATGTAAAAGCTTGCAAGCGGAAGAAAATGCGAAAGGAAAAACAAAATGTTTGATATGAAAAAATTCGCCCTTTTTCTTGTTGGAAAACGGCGCGAGAAGAATATAACTCAAGGTCAGCTTGCGGATATGGTGGGCGTATCCCACCAAGCTGTAAGCAAATGGGAAAGAGGGGAATCTATGCCCGAAATATCCAAGCTTTCGGATCTTTCCTCCGCCCTTTCCGTCCCCACAGAGGATATTGTTGCCGCAATGCATTCCGACGGAGAGGAAGCTCCCGTTACCCCTTATCGTGATGAGGAGTATTACGCCTTGCCCGATAAAACTCTTGTGGGCGATGTGTACGCCCTCGCCCCTTATTTAAGCAAAGAAGCACTTACTACCGCCATAACCGAGATAGCTATTTCAAAGGGAAGCGGTATTGCAAAACTGCTTTTTAAGTTCGCAGACGAAGATATTTTGCGCGATGTGGCGTTGCTGGTCTTTGCCACAGATACCGATAAAGGCAGAATAGACTTGCTTCCGTATTTGCCTCAGGAAGAAGTGACAAAGCTTATACTTAACCGTTATTCCTCGGGCGGAATCGGTGCAATGATTCCGTTACTGCCGTATTCCAAGGATTTTGAATTGGTTGATATGATCTTCAAATCTATTGTAAGCAAAAACGGAACATGGGATGTGCTAAAGCCCGTCATTTCCGATATTATGCCCGAAGTAGTGGTTACAAACGGTATAGACTATGCGGTAAAGCACGGTATTGGTTGTTTTGGCGCTTGGTGGGGTGTTATCGGGCACAACAGCGTTGCTAAGATATTCATTGGATATTGCAGGCATTTTGACCATTCATTCCGAGCTTGGTCAGATATAGCGCCTTATCTCGGTCATGCCGATACACGGCTTATTCTTGATGAATTGGATAAAATGAAGGCGGACGGATATAACTTTAATTTTGAAGTAAATCCATTACAGCTTCGGGCACTACCGGCAGATATAAGAGATAGGCTTTTGAAATACGGAATGTATCCGGATGAGAAGATTGATGTAAAACAACATTTAAATCCTTTCTTCGTCCCCAATAATTTCTCCGAATTTGAAGAGTATATTCAAGAGCTTGAATCCAAAATCGAAGAATTCGAATCTTTAGTAGAAGACCTTGAATCCCGCATAGATGATCTGGAAGACAGACTTGATGATCTTGAATAACCTTAACAAAAACGGACTGCACACAGCAGTCCGTTTTAAAGTTTTTTATTATAAATTATAGTACATACCGTTGGCTCTTTCGTGCCGAAGCGTGTTTCGTGAATGGTATTTTTTATGGGCTTTAGTCCGCATTTTTCCGTTACCCTTGCCGACTGTCTGTTCCATTCAAAATAACTTATGATAATGAAATCCAGCTTTTCTGCTTTAAAAAGATAGTCAATTACCGCATTTACCGCTTCGGGCATAAGTCCTTTTCCCCAGTGCTCTTTTGAAAGAACGTAGCCTAATTCTCTGCCCTTCAGAGCGGAAAGTTCGGGAAAATCATCCTCGCGGTAATATTCTATACCCAATGAACCGATAACTTTTTTATTGTACTCAATGGCAAACACTTTTTTGTTTTGAATGAATTTTTCGAGAATTCCTCTCGACACTTCCTTGTTTTCGTGGGGAAGCCATCCTGCACGCTGTCCTACTCCGTCCACCCTTGCGTATTCGAAAAAATCATCAAGGTCTTCGTGTTTCCACGGGCGAAGTATCAACCGCGGTGTTTGTATTATTAAATTTGTTATATCAATTTGCGGGTTCATTTTTGCTCACTCCAATTTAAATAAATTTGATCTATCGGCGCTTGTTCGATAAAGCCTATATTTTTATATGCGGTATTTGAAGAAGGGTTTGAAAGGTCCGTATACAAAGCAGGAATTTTCCCATTTTGCAATATAAGGTTGCTTATATGTGCAACAATTGCAGAAGCATAGCCTTTTTTTCTATGTTCAGGCAAGGTATATACACCGTTTATCGCAACGAATTCTTGATTTTCTCTCGAGCTTCTTGCCATCGCCACTACGTTTCCGTTTTCTTTTATTATACGGCAGTAGCGGTCATTTAAAAGCTTTTGAGCAGTGTTTACGTATTCCTCTATGTTGTCTGCCGCACTGCCGAAGCATTCCAAACTGAAATTCCGTAAAAGGTTAGCAATAGATAAAACGTCTTTTTCCGTTGGTGCTTCGATAACCGCTTCTTTGTTTTTCGGGGGAATAACCTTTTCGTTTTTATAGCTTTGCATATTCACTACACTTATTTTTGCATTTTTGTTGTTTATAAAAGGCTCTGCAAGCATGCTTGCCGTTTCCGGCTTTGCAACGAATGAAAGTTTTTGTCTGTCTTTTTCAAAATATTCGTAAAAATACTCTGCCAGCTCTGTTTTAGTGCTTTTGTCAATCTCATCCGATGTCCATACCCACACCGGCATATCCGGGTGGGATGCACCGATGATAAAACTCTTTTCATCGGACACAAGCAATATCGGATTTTCTTTTATAAGCTCAAGTAATTGAAAGGAAACTATATCCTTTCTGTAGGTATCGCTTTTGAATATTTCGTTGTTTTTATCTATGTTTTTAAACATTTATATTACCTCACAGTTTCAAAACGGCATCAAGACACAATCTTAACGCATATTCTTTTGAATTTTCGCCCCAGTTTCTTGCATCATAAATATCCGTGTTTGCCAAGGTGTCTGCGGTATACAACAATTCACCGAACACAGCGTTTCTCATTTTTGCGCATGCGGCGAGTGCAGAACACTCCATTTCCACCACGGAACAGCCTTCTTCCTTGCGGTAGAGCACTTTTTCCTTTGTTTCACGGTAAAAACCATCTGTAGACCAAGTGGTAACCTTTTCATAAGATAACCCGTGCTGTATCAGAGTGCGTTCTATTGCGTCTATCGCACTTTTGTCAATATCAATAAATCTTGAGGGCGGCGCATAGTGATACGATGTTCCTTCATCCCTTAACGCTCTTTCGGGTATCAAAAACACGCCCTCGCCGTAATCTTTTAAAGCGCCGCAGCATCCGCCGGATATTATTTTTCTAATCCCGTATCCTATAAGCCAATCCAGAATCTGCGCTGCAGGCGCAGCTCCAACGGGCGCCTGCACCAAGCATACGTCCTGCCCGCCGTGGTTTATTACGTATATTGGGTAATCCTTCGTGGCGGATTCAAACAGAGCAACCTGCTTTCCTCCTGCCGTTTTCGCGTATTCATCCACGTGTTCGCACATAAAAGCAAATACCGCTTTCTCGGGCAGCTTCAGAGAAAGATTGGCGTGTGTCGGCATTATCACAGCAGTCTTTTCGGTATCAAATTCCAAAATCGGTATCTCGTTTTTTATAATCATAATATTGTCCTCCAAAATAAAAAACAGTGTAAACCGCTTTGCGACTTACACTGCTTATAGTACAAAATAATTCAAGTATTAAAAATTATAATGAATTTTGAGTACGACAATGTAAGCCCGCATACAGCATATCGTCAAGACCTGCTGCGGACATAAGATCCATATTCACGTTTACGTTAAAAATGTAAATGCTCATTGCCGCTTTCCTTTTTTAAAATTTTCATAAATATAACACATTAATAATTCTTTGTCAATACAAAAAACAAAAGCCGCACAAAAAATCTTTGCGCGGCTTGATTGTCGGAGTTTCTTCTGGTGCTCTTTATTTGTTTTTCATCTTTTCCTTCATACGCAGAGAGTTATCAAGAATTCTCTTTCTCAGACGTATGGATTTGGGGGTGATTTCAATAAGCTCATCGTCGCCGATAAACTCAATAGCCTCTTCAAGAGAGAACTTCTTGGGAGGAATAAGGCGGAGTGCTTCGTCCGCACCTGCAGAACGGATAGCGGTAAGGTGCTTTTTCTTGCACACGTTAACAACTATATCGTCGCCCTTGGAAGAGATACCTACAAGCTGACCTGCGTAAACTTCGTCACCGGGGTCGCAGAACATAGGACCTCTGTCCTGTGCGTTGAAAATACCGTAGCTGGTGGCAACGCCCTGCTCGTATGCGATAAGGGAGCCGGTAAATCTCTTGGTAACCTCGCCTTTTTCGGGCTGATATTCGGCAAAGACAGAGCTGATTATACCCTCACCGCGTGTATCGGTAAGGAATTCGGTCTTGTATCCGAAAAGTCCTCTGGTGGGGATCATAAATTCAAGATGCATTCTGTCGCCCACAGGTCTCATTTCAGCAAGCTCACCCTTGCGGTAGCCCATCTTTTCCATAACGACGCTTACACAGCCCTGAGGCACGTCGATAACGCATCTGTCAATAGGCTCGCAAAGCACGCCGTCTATCTCTTTATAAATAATACGGGGAGTAGAAACCATGAACTCAAAGCCTGCACGGCGCATATTCTCCATAAGGATGGAAATGTGCATTTCACCTCTGCCGCGGACGTTGTAGCTGTCTGCCGAATCGGTCTCGCAAACCTTAAGAGACATATCCTTCATTGCTTCCTTAAAGAGATAATCGCGTATATGACGGGTAGTAACGTATTTGCCTTCTCTTCCTGCGAAGGGGGAGTTGTTTACGGAGAAGGTCATTTCCATAGTCGGCTCGCCGATCTTAACGAAGGGCAGGGGCTCTGCTCCAAGATTTGAGCAAATGGTGTTACCGATATTAATATCCTCAATACCGGAAATACAAACTATATCGCCAACGGTTGCTTCCTCTGTAGGAACACGGGCAAGACCGTCGATTTGATACATCGCGGTAATTCTGCTCTTCTTTTTAAGAGCTTCGTTGTGATAATCGCAAAGAATTACTTCCTGCTTCAGTTTAAGACTGCCGCGCTCAATTCTGCCTATACCGATTTTACCAACGTAATCGTTGTAGTCAACGGCAGAAACCAGCATCTGCGCTTCACCCTCGTCATTTCCCTCAGGAGCGGGAATATGCTCCAATATACAATCAAATAGGGGCGCCAGATCTGTACCGGGATGATCGGGCGACATGGAAGCAATACCCGTTCTGCCGGAGCAGAATACAACGGGAGAATCCAACTGCTCGGACGTTGCGTTAAGGTCCAGCAGCAATTCAAGCACCTCGTCAGGCACCTCGTAAACACGGGCGTCGGGTCTGTCGATTTTATTAATAACAACTATTATCTTATGGTTTAATTCAATAGCCTTTTGAAGTACGAATCTGGTCTGGGGCATAGGACCCTCAGCCGCATCGACCAGCAGAAGTACGCCGTCAACCATTTTAAGGATACGCTCAACCTCACCGCCAAAGTCTGCATGGCCCGGAGTATCTATAATGTTTATCTTAACGTCCTTGTAGTAGGTAGAAGTATTCTTTGCAAGAATAGTAATACCGCGCTCACGCTCAAGGGCGTTGTTATCCATCATGCGCTCCTGCAGTTCCTGATTCTCACGGAACAGACCGCCGAATTTAAGCATCTCGTCAACCATTGTGGTTTTACCGTGGTCAACGTGCGCGATGATGGCAATGTTTCTCAGATCGTTTCTAACCAAAATATGACCTTCTTTACTGTAATTTTACACTAACCAAAATATTATATCAAAACAAGTGGCAAATTGTCAATACTATCGTTTCACAAAAATTAAAAACGGCAAATAAAATATTCATAAGGGAGGTAGTTTTTATATGGCAACAACGGGAGAATTACTTTTGAAGATACACAACAGCGCAGGTGAGCCCATACGGGGTGCGTCTGTCGCCGTAATAGGAGATAACAGCGCATATTCCGGCAGAACCGATATTAACGGCGAAGCCCGATTCGTGCTTCCCACACCGCCGAAGGAGCAATCCTTGAATCCGTCATCACCCATACGGCCGTATTCGGTGTTCAGCGTGCGTGTAACGGCAGAGGGATACGTACCCGTAACCATTTTGGGAGAGCAGATATTTCCCGATTCGGAAACTATACACGATATCGAGATGCCAACTCCTGCGGAATACCCCGAAATGAGCGAAAAACGCGCGGTTATTCCGGAGCACGAACGGTATATTGGCGGTATGACCGCTAACGTGTCCGTAACAGCCGCCACATACGAGCCGCAAATTAAATACCCCACGGTGCCCGAAACCATAACGGTACATTTGGGAACCCCATCCTCCAATGCGGAAAACCTGACTCTGCCATTTATTGACTATATCAAAAACGTGGCATCCAGCGAGATATACCCTACTTGGCCCGAGGCTTCTCTGCGCGCTAACGTGATAGCGCAGGTTTCCTTGGCACTTAACAGGCTGTACACCGAATGGTATCACTCTCAAGGATATAATTTTGATATAACCTCGTCAACTGCTTACGATCAGGCGTTTGTGCCGGACAGAGGCATATTCGACAGTATTTCCGCTGTGGTGGATGAGCTTTTTACAAATTATCTGGCGAGGGAGGGATTTCTTGAACCGCTTTTCACCGAATACTGTGACGGGTCTGCAACCACCTGCGCAGGAATGTCACAATGGGGCACGGTAACACTTGCCCGAAAAGGATATGACCCATTGGGAATACTGCAGTATTATTACGGTGACGATACCTTTATTGCGGAGGCTCGTGTAGCAGACACTCCGACAGAATCCTTTGTCGGCGACCTTCGTCCCGGAGACAGAAATTCCGATGTAGCTACCATCCAGCGCCGTCTGGATAGGATCGCAATTAATTATCCGCAAATACCGTTCATTCTCAAAGCAAACGGCATATATGCAGACCGTACCGAGGCCTCCGTGCGCACCTTTCAGCGCGTATTCGGACTTGAGCAAACCGGAATAGTTGACAGAGAGACCTGGTATCGGGTACTGTACGTATACAATTCCGTTAAAAAGCTGGCTGAATTAAACAGCGAAGGTGAGCGAGTGGAAAACGATTCTTTTCCCCGCGTCCTTTCGGTAGGAGACAGAGGCACCGACGTTTTACGGATGCAGTATTATCTCCTTACCATTGCAGACGCGCTTAACGTTGCGGCTATTCCTCAGCCGGTGCTTACGGGTATATTTGATGAAAAGACAAAAGCATCGGTAAGCGGATTTCAGCAGTATTACGGCTTGCCGACCACCGGTGTTATCGATGAGGACACCTGGAATGCCATAGTGAGATACTATTACGATTACGAGGGCGCTTTTGAAACTATACGAAAATATCCTGGGTACCTTATAAAAAACGGCTCTCGCGGCAGAAACGTCATATTTATTCAAAATGCGCTTAACGCGTTGGGTGAAAAGATCCCCGGTCTTACCGCCATACGTGTAGACGGTGCGTTTGGCAACGGGACAGAATCCGCTGTGCGGCTGTTCCAGACCTATTACGGACTTACTCCCGACGGCATCGTTGGAGAGCAGACCTGGAACAAGCTGGTCAGCGAATATAATTCCTTCGTATATGACGATACTGTGGGATGATGACATAAACAAAAAACGGTACCGTTTTACGGTACCGAAAAAAATTAATCGTTATTCTTTTTGCAGTTGTCTATAGCTTCCTGCAACTTTGCCGCGAATGGTGCGTTTGGCTCAAATTTAAGCATGGCTCTGTTGCCGTTGAATTCGAAGATATACACCATACCGTCACCGAATGGGTTCTGACGGTAATTAAAATAATGGTTTATCTTTCCGTATTTCTGCTTGTTTTTCTTATATTCTTCTTTGGTAACCAGCGCAACCGTCATAGAAAGATCCAATGCGCCCATTATGGTGCGTCTTCTTCCCACGGTTTTTATAATGGAAAGTGTGTCCGCAGATAGCTCGTATTCCATATCCGCAAGAGAATATCTTATCATATAATACAACGCTACGGCAAGAACAATACCGAAGGGAAGTCTGCCTACAACTGCGGGAAGACCCCAATCGGTTCCGAAAACAGACAGTACTCCGGTTCCGAGGGCCAGAAGTATAAAGGTTATCATCATCAGCGCGGTCTGCTTTACACTGCGCAAAGGCTTGCATTTAATCATAACTGTATATCCTTTTGCATAAAATAATGCGACAGAATGGGGGTAAGTAATAATGCTTGATGAATATTCAATGGAACAACTTAAAAATCTTTCCGATTCACAGCTTAAGGAATTGATAAGTGTTATCGCCCAGGCGGCAGGTGCAGACGGAAGAAAGGCTGCAGCACTGCTTTCCAACACAGAAACCTTAAGAAAGACAATCTCGGGCATGACACCTGCTCAGGCGGACAGCTTTATCCGTGCCGCAGGAAAAGAAAGAAGCGAGGATATCTACCGCATAATTTCGGGCAGGTGATAAAACATGGCTGATGAACTTTCCGAAAAGATACGTTCTGTGCTGTCTGACCCGCAGTCCGCTGCCAAGATAGCCGCCATCGCATCATCGCTGGGAGTAAGCGGCGGCGATATTCCGCCGTCCTCACCATCGGAGGAGACTGCACCGTCGGTTCCCGCTGCGGCACTGCCGCTTCCCTTTAACAGGGTAAACGATAAAAACACGGCGCTTCTTCAAGCAATAAAACCGTTTTTGCGTGAGGATAAGCGGGAAAAGATAGATTCTCTTGTGCGTGCGCTGTCCGTTGCGGAGCTTATTTCCGGAATAAAGCGAGGTGGTAACTGATGTATACGAGAGATTTCGGCGAAGGAATACGCTCTGAGGGGAATATGCGTGATTATATGCAGTCATCTCCTCCGCCAAAGGAAGAATACCGTCCCCCTGCGGAGAGTGTAGCTAATGACACCGCCGCTTGCGGAGAGCGTTCATCTGCCGATGGGATCATCGGCGGAATAAAAAAACTTCTTCGGGATATTGAGATAGATGATCTCATACTTATCGGAATCGGTATTTTGCTGTTGTTGGATTCGGATTCGGATAACGATATGCTGGTAATACTTATACTGCTTATGTTATTTTTTTAATTCCTTATCCGAAAGGTAGTTAATGAAATCCTCGGCGCTTTTTCTGCTCTTGGGAGAAAGGGAACGTATCTTTTCCGCGATACTTGCGGGAGACGATTCGTTTTCCTCTCTTACACGGGCATCAGAGGGGAAGATACCTGCGGCATAGAGCAGGTCCTCCAGATCCACCTCGTTCCAGGCGGCGTTTGCAATTTTTTTGATCAGCTTGGGGCGGGGCGGATTTTCTTGTGTCATATAGACAAGCTTTCTCATCTGAACGTATGAAATGTCACAATCAAACGAAAACTGTCTTAACGAACGGTCGCCCTTGGCGCGCTCTATCAACATTGAGAAAATTTTCCTGTTCCAGCGTGCGTTGCTTTCCATTAATCAACACTGTCCTTTATAAAATCTGCTATATCGCTTGCATCACTCTTTACAACTATGTAAACGATATAATCGCCTTTAATAAAAAATTCTGCATTCTTAAGGGGTTCTGTATCTACTGAGGGGTAATTCTTAGCATTTTCCAGCATAGCTGCAATTCTGGATTGCATAAAGGATAAAAACAGCTCCTTGTCAGCATCGCTTTTTGCAAGGAATATACCCATTTCCTTCTGGAGGTTGGGGTCGCTTCCGTCAATATATACACAGTATTCGGTAACAGAAGCAAGGTCGGGAACCTCTCCCATATCGCCGTAAAGAGAGAGAAGCGTATCTGCATCCAGATATTCACCCAGATTTTCGCTGAAGGAGGAATAGTAGGTTCCGCCGGAAAGGTTATAATCGGCAGTTATCTTTTCAACCAGCTGCTTTGTATTAAGCGCGTCCGCTCCGTTTTCACCGGAATTACTTTCGGGTGTGCAGGCGGCAAGCAAAAGAACTGCCGCAAGTATAAGAACTATTATTTTCTTCATTTTTTACTCCATTATTAATTGTTTGGCCGCACCGATAACCGTTGCGTACTGAGAAAGTCGGGGAATAATAAAGTTTACCCCGAACATGCTTGAAAGCGTCTTGTATTTTTCTTCGGTCTGGGGAAGTACGGAAAGGTTGCCCGTAAGCACAATATCCTTTACTCCCTTTTGTCTTGAGCAGAACACCGCCATCATTCCGGCTGTCTCAAACACAAGATTTATTATACCAAGAGCAATATCCGCTTTGGTTGCGGTGTCTGTAAGATTACCGAAGTTAGCCGCCGTTGTTTTTGCGGTAAGGGTGGGGGATATGTCCTTCTTTGTCATAGCCTCAATGGTAAGGTCGATATTGGAAAGCGAGCCCTGCTTTGCCAGCTCTGCCACTTCCTCAGCACTTGTCATGCCCAACATCTGCTTCGATAGGCCTATAAGCGTTCCGCCGCCTACTCCGGTACCGCCGAGGTGAGTCGCAGCGTTTCCACAGGCGTGTATTATAGCGGTGCCGGTACCCATACTTACGATAATGGCTTCTTTTTTATCCGACAAATACAATCCGCCCTTACCGGTGGCGTCAAATTCGCTTATATGCTTTGTGGGCAGACCGTAAATATCACTGTCCAGAAAAGCGCTTCCTACGCCGGTAACCGCAACGCTGTCAATACTGCTGAGAGGTATGCCTTTTTCCGCAGTATATTTACCGAAAGCGCCGTATACTGACGCCAACGGGTCGGTAGCGGTAACGTTATCGGGAGGGAGTAAAACTCCGTCCTTAAGCGCACATATTTTCGTAGTGCTTCCGCCTACGTCTATTCCGATTATAACACTCATTTTTTCACATCCTTAAACCATATTTTAACCTTTTACATTCAAAATGTCAATACCACCCGCGGCTGTCAATTGTAAAATATAAAGCAGATACAATCTTTTTATAAAAAAACTCTTTTCAAATCGCGGCATTTGTGGTATAGTTAATATGAGGACGTATGTAGAGGAGGAAAATAAGCTGATACTGAATAAAAAAGAAAAGCTGTCGTTTTCTTCCGATTTCATAGACGGCAAGGTATCCCACGCATATATCGTTGAGGGAGCCAAGGGCGTCGGCAAGGCGGATTTTGCCTTGTATGCCGCTTCGGTTTTTATGTGTGAGAATGAGGACAAGCCCTGCGGACAGTGCAGTCAATGTAAAAAGGTGCTTACCAAAGCTCATCCCGATATATGGATAATGGGTACCGAAAAAGCGTGTGCGGTTGCAGACGCGAGGCGTATTATTAAGGATGCGCACCTTATCCCCAACGACGGTGAGAAAAAGGTTTATATAATCGATAACGCCGACAAAATGAACAGACAGACTCAAAACGCAATGCTCAAAATTCTGGAAGAGCCGCCTGCACCGGTTGTGTTTTTCCTGCTTACCGAGCGTAGAGATCTGTTGCTTGCTACGGTAAAATCCCGTTGCCGCACCATAACTCTTTCGGGTATGGAGGAAAGCGAGATACTTGATATATTGCGTAAAAAATATCCACGCAAGCCTGAGGAGACCTTGGCGGAAGCCGCCCGTCTTTCCGGCAGAAGTCTTGGTGAGGCAGAGGAGCTTTTAGGCAGAGACAGCGTAGCGGAGATGAATAGGGCAGACGAGTTTATCCGTAATTATTTCGGTGATACGGATAACTATTCGCTGTATGCATCCGTGCTTAAGGGTAAGCAGAAAAGGGAGAGTAATCAGCTTTTCCTCGCTTTGGTTCACGGAGCCTTTGCGGATATTTTGCGTGTTAAGTGCGGTGTCGCCCGTTGCAACGTGTTGAATCTGCAGGAGGCCTCGGTGTACGCACGCAAGCGCACCCGCCGTTCTGTGGCTCGGTGTATAAAAATAGTAGAGGATGCCTGCAACGCTATCGGCGCAAATGGTAATTATACTGCGGTGATGAGTGATATGCTTATTAAGCTTGGCAGTGAAAGGAAATAGAAGAATATGGAAAATGAAAATATAAATGTAAACGAAATAAAAGAGACTTTGCCTGAAAACGTAGAAGTAGTAGGCATAAAGTTCAGAGAGGGCGGCAAGACCTATTATTTTGCACCCGGTGAGCTTTCTCTTAATAAGGACGATCACGTTATTGTTGAGACTGCCCGCGGCAGAGAATTCGGTATCTGCGCTCAGGGCAACCGTATGGTAAAGAAGGGCGAGATCGTTTCTCCCCTTAAGCCCGTTGTTCGCGTTGCTACCGAAGAGGACGAGAAAAAGCACGAGCAGAACAAGGCGATGGAGGAAAGAGCAAAGCAGATATTTATTGAAAAGGCAAACAAAAACAAGCTGGAGATGCAGCTTGTTGACGTTGAGTATACCTTTGATAACTCTAAGCTCATCTTTTATTTTACCGCAGACGGCAGAGTCGACTTCCGTGAATTGGTAAAAGACCTCGCGTCCGTTTTCCGCACCAGAATCGAGCTCCGTCAGATAGGTGTGCGTGACGAGGCGAAGCTTATCGGCGGCTTGGGCGTGTGCGGCAGACCCTTCTGCTGTAAGGAATTTTTGCCCGATTTCGCGCAGGTTTCCATTAAAATGGCAAAGGAGCAAAATCTCTCCTTGTCCAGCGCAAAAATATCCGGCTCTTGCGGCAGGCTTATGTGCTGTCTCCGCTTTGAGCACGAGGTATATGAAACCGAATATGCAACCTTCCCCAAGGTGGATTCTATTGTTGAGACCCCTGCAGGCAGAGGTATTATTATAGAGAGTAATTTCCTTACCGGAAAAATAAAGGTAAAGCTTAACGGTGAGCAAAACGCTCCGGCAAAGGTTTATACCAAAAAAGACGTTAAGGTGGTCGGTATGATCAAGCACCGTGATGACGGAAACGACGATCTTAAAAAGCTTGAGGAATAACGAGAATGGTATTTTCATCACTTATATTTTTGTTTGCATACCTTACGGTTACCCTTGCTTTATATTATATAGTTCCCAAAAAAGCGCGTAACTGGGTGCTGTTTGCAGTTTCTTTGCTGTTTTACGGATGGGGCGAGCCTGCATATATACTGGTAATGCTGGTTTCCATACTGGCTGCGTATCTGTTTGGCTTTGCAATAGATAAACACCGTGAATCAAACCGCAAAAAAGCAAGACTTTATATGGTGCTTTCACTTTGCTCAAACCTTGTTTTTCTGCTGTTCTTCAAATACTGCAATTTCTTTATAGAGAACCTTTCTCTCATTCCTTTCCTTTCGGGGCTTGAACCCATAAAAGGGCTTGCCCTTCCCGTGGGTATATCCTTTTATACATTCCAGATAATGTCTTATACAATCGATCTGTATCGCGGTCAAACCGGTGTACAGCGCAATTTCGTGGCGTTTGGTACATACGTCACCTTGTTCCCTCAGCTTATCGCAGGCCCTATCGTAAGATACAGAGACGTTGACGACCAGCTTATTACCCGTGTTCACAGTGTTGAGAAGTTTTCTGAGGGCGTCCGCCGCTTTTGCGCAGGTCTTGCAAAGAAGGTATTGCTTGCAGACACCATATTTGCAGTGGCAGAATATTTTCAGGACCTTCACGGAATACAGCCCACCGTTGCAGGCAGCTGGATGATAGTTATATGCTATACCTTCCAGATATATTTTGATTTCTCCGGTTATTCGGATATGGCTATCGGTTTGGGCAAGATGATCGGCTTTGAATTTCTGGAAAACTTCAATTATCCTTATATGGCTTCCAGCATTACCGACTTCTGGCGCCGTTGGCACATGTCCCTTTCCACCTGGTTTAAGGAATATGTATATATCCCTCTGGGCGGAAACAGAAAAGGACTTTTCAAGCAGTACCGCAATATTGCTATAGTTTGGTTCCTCACAGGCTTCTGGCACGGCGCAAGCTGGAATTACATCCTTTGGGGCGTGTATTTCGGCGCGATTCTTATGCTGGAAAAGACCTTCCTGCTTAAAGTGCTTAATAAGATACCCAAGGTATTCAGCCATATATACGCGCTGTTTCTGGTGGCTATCGGCTGGCTCATATTCTTCTTTACAGATATGTCTGTGGGCTGGACGATATTCGCTTCAATGTTCGGCGGTGCAGGTGCCGCGTTCACCACGGCAACGGTCAACTACGAGATACTGCGCAACCTGCTGCTTCTTGCACTTTGCGTTATCGGAAGCACCCCTTATCCCAAAAAGCTGTATTACTATCTTGTAAACCGCTTCCGCGCCTTTGAATATGCGTCGCCCGTGCTCACCTGCTCTTCCTTCCTGCTGTGTACTGCATATATGGTAAGCAGTACCTTCAGCCCGTTTCTGTATTATATCTTTTAAGGGAGGGGAAGACGCAAATGAAAAAAACAACTCATATCATAACTATCGTGCTGTTTTTGGCAATTCTTTTCGGGCTTTCTGCGGCGTTCGTAATAGTGCCGGATAAATCTTATTCCGAAAACGAAAACCGCAACCTGCAGACCTTCCCCGCCATTACATGGGAAAGCTTTTTGGACGGAAGCTTTTCTTCCGAAATGAACGAGTATTTTGCAGACCAGTTCCCGTTGAGAGACGGATTTGTCAGCCTTAAAGCCCTTTCCGAGCTTGCACTTCTTAAGGGCGAGAACGACGGAGTTCTGCTTGGTAAGAATAACACTCTTGCGGTGCGCACCTTCTCTATGTTCAAGGACCGCTTAACCCGTACCGACGGAATGGATATGTATTACGCCGAAACGGTGCATAAGCAGTTGAATATTCTTAATAATTTCGCTGCAGGTTGTTCCGTCCCCGTAAATGCTATCATTCCTCCCCGCGTGCTTGACGTAGCGGACAGCGCCTTTAATTACCCTTCGGATATTTCCGCAAGCCTTCTGGCGGAGCTGGATTCTGTTTCCGCAGATATTCTCGTGCCCGTTTCGGGTATGCTTAAGGAAAAATACGCTTCAGGCGAATACGTTTATTATCGTACCGACCATCATTGGACCACGCTCGGCGCATATTACGCATACTGCGAGGTTATGAAATCCTTCGGTATGGAAGAGGATATTATCTCTGCAGACAAGTTTACCGTTGAGACCGTGTCCGATGAGTTTTATGGCACCACCTGGTCAAAGGGCGGGTTCAGCTTTGTTGACCCAGACACAATGGAATTCTGGTCTCTGGGCAACGATAACGATTTTACCACCACTATCGGTGAAAATTCCTTCAGCGGATTTTACGATAGATCGTATCTTGATAAAAAGGATAAGTATTCCGCGTTTATCGGCGGTACAAACGACGTTACTCTCGTTACTAAAAATACCGATGAAGACCGTCCCGTGCTTCTCCTTCCCAAGGATTCCTTTGCAAACAGCCTTGTTCCCTTCCTTGCACAGCATTTTGACCTTGTGCTGGTCAATATGGCAAACCGTATGACGGACGTTTCTACCTATATCCAAACCTATTCCGCCGACCGTGTCCTTATCGTCTGGAACGTGGAAAACCTCGTTTCCAACGGAAACTTGGGCAATATAAAATAAAAAAACCTGCCGTTTTGTATTAAACGGCAGGTTTTGCATTGGTGCCTTTTAAGGCGTGGAAATAAACCCCCGGTTCTACCGGGGAAAGAAAAATACTTTAGTATATGTAAAATAAAATCTCCGTGATATAATGTGTAAAGGTTTGGCGACCGCATTACACAAAACAAAACGGAGGTTTTAAACATGTTTAAAAAAGAGAAAAACGAAATAAAGAGTTCGGCACACTCAAAGTACAGATGCCAATACCATATAGTGTTTGCACCGAAATACAGAAGGCAAGAAATATATAGCAAGAAATATATAGGAGCATAAAAAAGGATATAGGAGAAATACTGAGAAAACTGTGCGAACAAAAGGGAGTGGATATAATAGAAGCAGAGGCGTGTGTGGATCACATACACATGCTGGTGAGTATACCACCGCACATAAGTATAGCACAGTTTATGGGATATCTCAAGGGGAAAAGTTCATTAATGATATTTGATAGGCATGCGAATTTGAAGTATAAGTACGGATCACGTCATTTCTGGTGCCGAGGCTATTACGTAGACACCGTGGGAAGGAACAAGAAAGTAATAGCAGAGTACATACGGAATCAGATAGAGGACGACAATGCCTCGGACCAGATAAGCTACAAAGAATATGTAGACCCGTTTACGGGTAGCAAGAATAAATAGGCAAAAAAGGCAGCCGCACGTGAGCGGCTGCCTGTGAGTGTAATGCGGTGTCAAATCTTCCGTAGTCCCTTTCAGGGACGAAGCCTGTATTTGCCCCTTATAGGGGCTGTGCAAGCCACCAGTTCAACTGGTGGTCTTGACTTGTTTTTGTATTTATAGAATATAAGTTGATAACAATAAATCGTTTTATTTTTTGTATCTAACACGAGCATATCCGAGAATTTAAAGGGAAAATCAATCGTTTACCAATTCGTATTGATATACTGTCCAAGTATCGTTATGTAAAACATACAAATGTTCTCCTGTGGCGGTTACAAAATCATAGCCTTTTTCCAGTACCGTGGTACCATTAATCAGTTCTATCAGTCCTTGATCCGAATCCACCATTAATGTACCAATAAGTGTCTTGGAGTTTGTTAAACGCATTGTTTCTCCTGTTGCCAAAACCATGAAGTCGTATTGCTTGTAATCCCCTTTATAATAAAATAAATCATCTACCCAATAATCACTAATATCAAAAATTCCACATCCCGGCACATACAAGTACTTTATAGAACTATTAGTACTGCTTGACAACTTCAACAAAGGAAGTGTTTTAATCGAATTCATATACATATATTCTTCTGAAAGTAATAATGAGCCATCGCCAAGATATAATTGTTCCATGTTATCGTCGTTTTTAACAACGATATAGTCATTGTTGATTTTCACTTCTTTGAAGGTCCCAGGTATGATCTCGTTACCATTGATATCTACGACTTGATCATTTAAATATGCCCCACGATTAAAATAACTTTCACTATAAATCAATCCGTCGGCACCAAACTCCATAAAAGGTTTCGCATTTTTTACGTGTGCAATAGTGTTATAATCATAATCATATAGTACCAAATTATCATCTTTGGTTTGAATGAAACCATTTTTTGTTAAATAAACATTTTCCACATTAGAAGTGACCGTACCATTTTCCTGATAAATGTCATAGGTATTTGTTCTAACTTTACAAAAAACGGTTGTGCCTATAGCTAGTGGAATGTAATCACTTCGAGGATCGGTGACGATCAAATTATCTATAAATTTTCGTTCTTGTAAGTCATAAACTCTTCCATATCCTTCGAAAAAGGCGAACCCGTCAGAGATATAAAGACCTGAGAAACAAACGAAATAATTATCGTTCTCAGTCACTTCTTCTGTAATGTGTATTATGTAACAATAACGATCGCTTAGTTTTTCTACCAATGCCATGGAATTGTCTTCAAGGATAATCTCTCCTGTGTAGACGTTAACCAAGCGTGCGGTTGGAACTATACCGTTATAATCATACATCGCAGTAAAACCGTTGCCCAAATATGTGTATGAATTACATCCGCTAGATATTTTTAATTCGCCAGTATAGGAGTAAAGGAAGTCAACAATTTCCCCATCAATTGTTTCCCTTATAACGGGCATATCGCCGGAAAAGGCAAGCCTTTCAATATTCGAGAAAGTTCCTATTTCAGTTAGCTTGTAGTGATATAGTGCTATGTTTTCTTCCTTTACCGGATCAATAGTAACTATATCATTTTCAAGTGACTCTTCAGTCATAGAATCTGAAGAAGCGTTATCTAATTGAGGGTTTCCTGATGATTCTGTGGTGTTCTGAGAAGTATCTGTAGTACTAGATGTTTCTACTGTAGAATTGGTAATCGAAGATTGCGATGAGTAATCGGTGTTGTCAGCCGAATTAAACTGATCTAACGAAACGAAATTGCATGCAACTAATAAAAAAGATGTCAATACAATAAGTAAAAATACACCGTTTTTCTCGTTCAAGTTTTTCATTATCATTTTCCTTTCACGAAATGAGTGCTATTGTAAATAGGTGCTTCTTTTTGTCTAATTATTCCAAGAAAAATTATACTATTCTGCTTCTGTCTTTGATCTCGGTGGTAACTCTGTCGTAGAATTCCTGCGCGGTCATTACGCCGCCGGTCTCTCCGGTGCGGGTACGGAGGGAAACAGTTCCTTCCTCAACCTCGCGGTCGCCTACAACCAGCATATAAGGCACCTTCTGGAGCTGATGCTCACGGATCTTGTAGTTGACCTTTTCGTTACGGTGGTCGGCTTTACATCTTACGCCTGCAGCGGTAAGGTCAGCAACCAGCTTGTCTGCATATTCAGCAGCTCTGTCGGTAATAGGCAGAACCGCAACCTGCAGAGGCGCAAGCCACAGAGGGAACGCACCTGCAAAATGCTCGGTAATAACGCCGATAAATCTCTCAATACTGCCGAATACAACTCTGTGTATCATAACGGGGCGGTGCTTCTCACCGTCAGCGCCGGTGTACTCAAGTTCAAATCTCTCAGGCAGCTGGAAGTCAAGCTGGATAGTACCGCACTGCCAGGTTCTGCCAATGCTATCACGCAGATGGAAGTCCAGCTTGGGACCGTAGAATGCGCCGTCACCTTCGTTAAGGATATATTCCTTGCCCATATCGGTAATAGCGGCTTTAAGAGTTTCTTGTGCATGCTCCCAAACAGCCTCGTCGCCCATATGGTCCTCGGGCATAGTAGAAAGCTCTATCTGATAAGTAAGACCGAAGAGGGAATATACCTCGTCAAAGAGACTTACAACGTTTTTAATCTCGTCGCGCATCTGCTCCTTGGTCATAAAGATATGAGCATCGTCCTGAGTAAAGCATCTTACACGGAACAGACCGTGAAGTGCGCCGGAAAGCTCGTGACGGTGTACCAGACCAAGTTCTCCCGCACGGAGAGGCAGGTCACGGTAGGAATGAGGCTCGTTCATATAAACAAGCATACCGCCGGGGCAGTTCATAGGCTTGATTGCATAATCCTCGTCGTCGATCTTGGTGGTATACATATTCTGCTTGTAGTGACCCCAATGTCCGCTTCTTTCCCACAGACGGCGGTTAAGGATAACGGGAGTGGATATTTCTACGTAGCCGTATCTCTTGTGTACTTCGCGCCAGTAATCGATAAGAGTGTTTTTAAGTATCATACCGTTGGGAAGGAAGAAGGGGAAACCGGGTCCGTCGTCTGTCATCATAAACAGACCGAGCTCCTTGCCCAGTTTTCTGTGGTCGCGCTTCTTTGCTTCCTCAAGCATATTAAGATATTCGTCCAGCTCTTCCTTGCTTGCAAAAGCAGTACCGTATATACGCTGGAGCATCTTGTTGTTGGAATCGCCTCTCCAGTACGCGCCGGTAACGGAAAGGAGCTTGAATGCCTTTACCTTCTTTGTGTAAGCAACGTGAGGGCCTGCGCAAAGGTCGGTAAAATCGCCCTGCTTGTAAAAGGAAATTTCTTCGCCTTCTTCAAGACCGTCAATAAGCTCTATCTTATAAGGCTCGTCTGCCATAAGCGCCTTTGCCTCGTCACGGGGAAGGGTAAAGCGTTCTATGCGAAGGTTTTCCTTTACAATCTTTTTCATCTCCGCTTCAATACCCTCAAGGTCTTCGGTGGTGAAGGTCTTTTCGGTATCGAAATCGTAGTAAAAGCCGTTGTCAATGGCAGGTCCGATAGCCAGACGGGTATCGGGGTAAAGTCTCTTTACTGCCTGCGCAAGAATATGTGCCGCTGAATGTCTCAGCGTTCTGAGTTCGTTAAGTTCAATCTGATCCATAGCATTTTCCTCCATAGATTATTAATGTAAATAATACAACATTTTTAGTTTGCTGTCAATATCTCTTTTGCTTTTGCCACCGCGCCGTATACAGGTTCTGTATTCAACGTGGTTATCTCAGGCTCAAACAGCAAATATTTTTTTATTATTTTCTTTGTTATTTCCTGTTTGCCGATACCGCCTGCCATACACACGGGTATCTCACCGCCGTATATTTCGCAGGCGCGGTTAATAAGCCCCGCCAAATACTCAAAATTCTGCTCAAGTATGGCGCAGGCATATATATCACCCTTTTGGTACGCTTCAAATACAAGCGGAGCAAAGGATGCAATATGCTTTTTGTCTGCGGCAATAAGGTCAGAAAGCGCGCTGAGCAGGTCGCTTCCTATCTTTTCGGTAACAAGACCGTTAAGCACACCGCATTCCTCGCGTCCGTCCAGACAGCGTAGTGCGTGTGATACGGCGGATTTGCCGATCTCATATCCGTTACCGATACAATCGAACTTGCCGTATCCGCCGATACGGATTATCTCTTTTCCTTTTTTCATAAAGCAGGAAGAACCCGTACCGCATATAACAATGGCACCGTCCCCCTCGGGAAAAGCTGAATATATCACATTTATACCGTCGTGCAGAGCTTCCGACCTTGCTTGCGGAAACGTTTCTCTTAACCAAGCATTTGCGCGGGCGCTGTAGTCGGCAGCGGTTATTCCCGCAACACCGCAGTATATAGCGGCGATGCTGTGGATATCAACATCCAAAGCCTGAACGGCGGAAAATATGTTTTTGGTCGAATTTTCAAAGCCGATATCGTTGGGATTACAGCCAGCAGAATAAGATATACGCAAAACCTTCCCATTGATATCAGCGAGGGCGGCGGCGGTTTTGGTTCCACCGCCGTCAACACCGATAATGTACTTCATTTTATTTGTTCATACCCTTAAGGTAATCGCGGATGTCCTCCAGTGCGGAAAGAGTCTTTTCCTCAACGGTAGGCTCTGCGGGGATAGCAGCCTTTGCAGCTTCCTCTGCAGCCTTTGCCGCAGCCTCTGCCGCTGCCTTTGCTTCTGCTTCAGCCTTCTTCTTTGCTTCCAGCTTATTGCGGAAGGACATAGCAACCTTTACTACGATAAACATAGTAAACGCAATGATAAGGAAATCAATTATGTACTGGATAAACTGACCGTACTTAACAGCTACCTCTGCAACTGCGGGAGTAACTACTGCGCCTTCCTCGTTAACAACCTCTGCAACTGCTTCTACCAGAACCCATTTAAGGTCGGTAAAGTTTACGTCGCCGAGGAGGAAACCGATGCAGGGCATAATAACGTCTGCAACGAGAGAGGAAACGATAGCCTTGAATGCGGTACCGACAACGACACCGACAGCCATATCAAGGATATTTCCCTGAGAAATAAACTTCTTAAAATCGTCAGCAAAAGTCTTTATTTTTCCCATTTTCAATTAGTCCTTTCCGTTAAGCTTTGCGAGAAGCTGCTCAAGGTCTGCGCCGTGAACTGCGCACGCCTGCTCAATAGTCTCGCCTCTGGAGTGAGGACAGCCCAGACAGTGCATGCCGATTTCGAGAAAATACTTTGCTTTTTCGGGTGCGTTATCAAGAACGTCGCCGATGATGGAATCTTTTGTAATCATTGTTAAAAATCCTCCTGTTGATTTTCTAATTTGAATTTTGGTTTATCTTTATTTTTAATAATGATACCGTAAATAAGCTTGGCTATCTGCGCCAACGCGTAATAACCCAGTGTTATCGCCGCGGTTATACCGTATGCTATACCCGTTGGAGGAGTATATCCGAAAATCTCCGCCATAAAGGGGATATACACGATCGAGCAGACCAGCGCGGTAATTATTACCGCCGCAATAAGTATTTTACTTATTCCGAGGGGAGTAGGCAAAAACAGCGGCTTTCTTGATATGTTGGTTAGTGCGTAAAGTATAAGTAATACAGCCAATGCCATAAATGCGCAGGTGTTTCCGCAGAGAATATATACTGCGGTGAGCGCACCGCCGCCGAATACGGAGTACAGTATAGGATATATAAAATCCTTTACCGACGGTTTGGTCTTATACTTCTTTAGCTTTTCTGCCAATATATTTTTGTTTGTAGGGGCAAAGGTAAGGGAAAGCGCAATAATAAAATTAAATATTACTCCGCCAAACAGCATATCCTGAAGTCTCAGCGGTACGTCTGTTCCCAAAAGAATTCCCGCAACCGTTGCAATAAGTGCAGTGATAAACGCCACACACAAATATTCGGTTACAGCGTGTATTCGTGCTGATATGGTTTTGGCGGCACCGATGGCATAAGAGATTATGTGGAAACCGTCCTCCAGCATAATAACATCGCTTTCGTGCTTTAACGTGTCAGGCGAATCGGTATCGCTTACAAAGGTAACGTCCGCCTCCTGAACCAATGGCAGATCTTCCATACCGCCTGCTGTAACGGCAATATAACGCTTGTCCTCATGTCGGTAACGGAGCGCCTCCAGCCATTGCTCGTCATCTATTCCTACGAACAGCTTGTACTCAGGCTGGTTGGCAATATACAGACCCGGGTCAGTCTCTCTTATTCCTTCTGCGGATATCGCCTGGCTTTCATCGGTGATAATTCCCGCTTCCTTTGCAAGAGAGAGGGAAGGATAATACGCTTCCTCGCTTCGCAAAACAGTCTCTATTCCTGCGCGGCGGCATTTGTATACTGCGGCGGCAGGGTCAACTCTGAAAGCAGAGCCAAGTCCGATAAAGCCCATAAGCACCAGCTTGTCCTCTACCGAATAATCCTTCAGCGTATCGGAATCGGTACGTCCCGTAGCAACTGCAATAACCGTTTCCGCTTTTTCCTGCATCTTTTGGATTGCCTCGTTCATACGGGTAACGGCGGCATCGTTCATACGGTATACCGAACCGTTTTTGCGGTATCCCATGCAACGGCTTATAATGGATTCGGGAGTTCCTCTTACAATAACAAAGGTTTTTCCGCCGGAAAGCACCAAAGTTCTGGTAACTATACTGTTTGAGGAAACCTCGGTATCTATACGGAAAAACTCGCCCTCAAGGTTGGAAATATCAGCCAGCATATAATCGCAGGCGTCTGCAATAGCCATATCCGGCTTTCGTCCGGTATATCTGTGCCTGCCTCGCTGACGTCCCTTTTCGTCGGCGTTTTTCTTTACGTCAGAGCAAATAAGCGCATATTTCAGCAGCTTTTTGTGATTTTCCGTCTCTGCCTTGCGAATATCGGTTATCTCTCCGTCGGTGTAAAGCTCTGTTACGAACATATTTCTGGGCGGAAATGCTTGCTTGCGCGAGCACATAACCGTGTCTACGTTGCCCAACTTGCCGATACTGTTAAGATTACCTACGGCGGCGTTGTTCTCAAGCATCTTTTTGGTGCCGTGTCCAAGGGATATAAAGGTAAGGGCTCGGCAGCTGTCATACATGGAGATATAACCTAACGTAAGAGACAGCAAAAACATATCTGCAATATCCCTGCCTGCGGCAATTCCCAGTGCAAGAAGCAAAAAGCAAATTATAACTGAAATAAACGACATTGCTTTTCCAACTGCAGAAGCGTATTTAAGCAGACCGGGAGTATAATCCTGTGCTTGCTTGGTGTTCACCTTGCGTGTAAGCACGTTTTTGCCTGTCTCACACACTATCGCCGTTCCGCTTCCGCCGGTAATTACAGTGCCTGCATAAACCATATTGGTGTGGCACAGCATATCCGGTCGGTTGTATTCTATTGCGGACGTCTTGAACACCGCCTCGTTCTTTCCGTTTACCGATGTTTCCAGCACGGATAAATGGGCGCAGGAGATAAGTCTTGCGTCCGCAGGGACAATGTTTCCCGTTTCCAAGGTTATTATATCGCCCGGCACAAGACCGCGGCTGTCAATAACAAACCTTTTTCCGTTTCTGGTTACGGTGGCTCTTGTAGCAGAATAATTTCGTATACGCTCCAGCGATTGTGATGCCGATGCCTCCAAGCCTGCGT
This sequence comes from Eubacteriales bacterium, assembly GCA_045595785.1. GTDB lineage: Bacteria > Bacillota > Clostridia > Oscillospirales > CAG-382 > SFLA01. The sequence continues at coordinate 71,556 of JAZOBE010000037.1, read as the reverse complement.
TTATAAACATTATTATAATTACCGTAACTCCCAGCAGTATAAGCTCAGGTCTGTCAGGCTGGAATACGTATGTCAGAAACGCAGTTGCGGCAAGGAACAGCCCCATAAGTCCTTGAAGCTGACTTTTGAAGCTGGTGGTAAACCCTGTTTTTATTTCGTCGTACAAGGTGTTTGCGCCTTTAATACGGCGTATCTTTTTTACGGTTTCTTCGTCAAGTCCGTCGGCAAGGTCACTTTCAAGAAACACCGCCAGCTCTTCGATATCCATGGATTCCGGCTCGAACACGCCCTCCGCCTGCTTACGGCTGTTTGAGGTTATTGTTCTTATTCTCTCGGAATAATCCGGCATTTATACTTTTCTCCTTTCGGATGAAAATGTTCTTGGGTAAAGTCTTAAACGGTAGTAATAACTACTCCGTTTTCGTCTGCAGACAGATTTACCGACTTTATAGTGTTTGCGGTGTTTTCAATCAGCGCAGTTGCCAGCGCATCTTCAACCTCTGTCTGTATAAGTCTGCGCAGGTTACGGGCACCGTATTTATCGGAATAACCCATTTCAACCAGCATATCAACAGCCTTTTCGTCGTAGGAAAGGGATATATCCTTTTCGTTGAGCACCTTTTCAAGGTCACCCAGCATAATACGGCAGATAGATGCGAAATGTGTTTTATCAAGACGGTTGAACACAACGATATCGTCGACACGGTTGATAAACTCAGGACGCAGGAACTGCTCCAGCGCCTTTCTCACTCTTGCTTCGTCGGAAGCCTTTGCGGTGGTGGTAAAGCCTGCGGCAGAGGAAATATCCGTGCTGCCTGCGTTGGTGGTCATTACAATAACTGCGTTTTCAAAGTTTACCGTCTTTCCGTGAGAATCGGTTATTCTGCCATCATCAAGTATCTGAAGCAGGATGTTCAGCACGTCGGGGTGTGCTTTTTCTATCTCGTCAAACAGTACTACGGAATAGGGCTTGCGGCGAATCTTTTCGGTAAGCTGACCTGCATCGTCATATCCCACGTATCCGGGAGGAGAACCGATAATACGGGAAACCGAATATTTCTCCATATATTCGGACATATCCAGACGGATAAGAGACTCGGGAGAATCAAACAGATAGGATGCCAGCACCTTAACAAGCTCGGTCTTACCTATACCGGTAGGTCCTGCGAAAATAAAGGATACCGGCTTTTTCTTGTAAGAGATGCCTGCTCTGGAGCGGCGTACAGCCTTTGCAACCTTTTCCACTGCCTCGTCCTGACCGACAATGCGGTCCTTTATTGCGGGAACAAGGTTTTGTATCTTCTCAAATTCATTTTCGCTTATACTGGAAGCGGGAATACCTGTCCATATCTCTATTACCTTTGCCAAGTCTTGCTCGGTTACGGTAAGTGTATCTCTTTCTGCGGAAAGACTGTCAAAAAGACTGTTCTTCTGAATAAGCTCGGTTTTTACGGATGCAATAGATGCAAAATCCTCATCGGTTTTTTCAGTTTTTGCTTCCAGTGCCGCCTGCTTTTCGTTCAGTGCTTTTATTTCATCTGCCAACGAGTTTATCTTGTTGACCACGTCGGAATTCATAGAGAGGTTAGCGCACGCCTCGTCCATAAGGTCAATCGCCTTATCGGGCAGATATCTGTCGGTAATATATCTTTCGGAAAGCACTACCATTCTGCGGCACATTCCGTCGGGAATGCGGATTCCGTGGAACTTTTCGTAATTCTCTTTGATTCCCTCAAGTATCTTCACGCTGTCCTCAATAGAGGGCTCGTTTATCATAACAGGCTGGAATCTGCGCTCAAGCGCCGCATCCTTCTCAATATACTTGCGGTATTCGGTAAGGGTAGTGGCACCTATAAGCTGTATCTCGCCTCTGGAAAGAGCAGGTTTCAGAATATTGGCGGCGTTCATACCGCCCTCTGCATCGCCTGCGCCTACAATAGAGTGGACCTCGTCAATAACCAGAATTATATTACCGTTTTGCTTTACTTCCTCAATAAGACCCTTCATACGGCTTTCAAACTGACCGCGGAACTGTGTTCCCGCAACCATAGCCGTCATGTCAACCAGCATTACCTCTTTATCTTTAAGCTTGTAGGGTACGCTGCCTGCAACTATACGGGAAGCCAACGCTTCTGCCACTGCGGTCTTACCTACACCGGGCTCACCGATAAGGCAGGGATTGTTCTTTTGCCTGCGGCAGAGTATCTGCATAACTCTTTCAAGCTCGCTGCCTCTGCCAATCACCTTGTCCAGCTTGCCTTCTCTTGCTCTGCCGGTAAGGTCAATACAGTATTGCTCCAAAAACTTGCGGGGCTTTGCCTTTTTATTGTCGTTTTTGTTTTCTTTTGCATTTTGCTTGTCTTTTCTCACCTCGTCGGGAAGGTTAAGTCCTTCCTGAGCAGGGAAGAGGGGACCCAGATTAAGGGAGGGGGCTCTGCCCTCGTTTTCTCCGTTATCCATACCCTCGGTGGGAACAAGACCGGATATCTCGTCAGACATAGCATCAAACTCCTCGGGAGTTATGCCCATTCTTTCAAGAATATCGTCAACGGGCTTAAGACCCATCTCTCGAGCGCACTTAAGGCAAAGACCCTCGTTAACGGTATTGCCGTTGTCAATACGCTGCATATATATCACAGCCACACGCTTTTTACAGCGGGAACATAATTTCAAAACCATAGTTTACTCCTTGTCAGCTTTTCCGACTTTTCGGAAAATTGTAAAATAGTACATCAGCAGTGCGAATATGAGTGCGGACGCAAGTAATACCGTGAGTATTACGTTTATCGCAGTGTTATCGGGATAAATAATAAATACCATTGTAACTGCCGCAAAAATGACGGTTGCCATTTTCCCGAACCAGCTTGACGGTGTTACGGTGCTTATCTTTTTTGCCAGCACCAAAGCGCCCGTTACCATCGTCATTTCTTTAAGAAAGAAAATAACGGCGATCCATATAAAAAAGTTGTTTTCAATAGATAACGATACCATTGCCGCCGCCTGCATCAGCTTATCCGCCATAGGGTCAAGAACCTTGCCGGCTTCGGTTATCCAACCGTATTTGCGCGCAAGGACCCCGTCCACCACGTCGGTAAGCTCAGCAGTAAGGAATACTACCAGCGACCAGATCTTGGGTGCGCTTTCCGTGAAATAAATATATACGAACAGCGGTATCATTAATAAGCGCAATATCGAAAGAAGATTCGGTATATGCTTTTTCTCAAAATGCATTTGCTTTTTTCACTTCCTTTCGGACATGCTAAAACAGCAGACCGAAAATATTATAGTTACTGAAGAATTTGAATAAAAATGTGCTTTCGGGTGTTACTCCCGCAAATATTCCGCCGATAGCGTTATAGGATATAAGCATCTGGGTAAGCGAAACAAAGGTGCACACCTCAACGAGGGCAACAACACATCCCACCGCAATTCCCAAAGCGGTGTTGGCTTGCTTTAATACGGGCAGCTCGGTAAACTTTTCAAGCAGTATCACCGCAACCGTTGCCGCAACAAACACTGCCACGAATATCACTGTAAAAACTATAAAGGTAAGCAGAGTTTTAAGCAGTGCAGGCGCCACCTTGTCGGCAATGGATACTTTAATTTCGTCTGCCTTCGTGTCTATCCAGTTGTCGATATCCGCGCTTATCTCGTCTCCGTCAATTCCGGCGTAGGACAACAGGGTAACAATATCCTTCTTTTGGCTTTCACCGTTTTCTTCGGAATCGTTTTTCTCGTTTTCGGTAATATTATCCAGCATTTCCAGCACAGACGTATGGATAGTTTCCTGCGTTTTTTCGGCAAATCCCGTTTCTGCAAGACTGTCTCTCACAGGAACTACCAGCATAAACGCTGCTGCCAGCGCAACCACTACCGTAAGGGAACGTAACACCATTTTAACAAATCCCTGCTTCCAGGCGATTATAACGTTAACTACTATTATTACCAAAATAATAACATCAAGTGCTATATTCATTCATTACCCTCCTCAAGAGACGTTTCGTTATCCTCAGGCTTGATTTCGGTAAGTGTATCCGTACCGTAAACCGTTACACCGGAATATGTAAACACAAGAAGCTTATCTTCGGATATTATCATATCAACGGCTTCGTTATCTACCGTTATGTCAAACAGAGTATCATTGTTAACGAGATCATACACCGTAAGCTTTCCCGATGAAAGCAGATACAGTCTGCCGTTATTGACAAGAATATCATCGTATGCTGTTTTTATTGATGTGTTGTATACTTCCTTTCCGTCGCTTCCGTATACCTTAAAGGTCTTGCTTTCCGCAAGTCCGGCAGTATCAAACGTGAGTGCGGCATATCCTTCACCGTAGGAACAGCTTATAATACCGTTACCCAATTTACTTTCGGATATCTCGTTATTGTCCTTATCGTAAAAGCGGATGTACTTGTTTGTAAGTATAATATACCCTCCGTCAGAAGTAAAATGACAGCTGAGGGGTAATTCGCCTGCGAATTTGAAATTGGCTACAGGCTCTTCGCTTCCCGTATCAAACAAAGCGGCAGAGCCGAGATAATCTCCGCTTTCGGCAATATGAGATAGTACCAAAACCTTTTTGCCGCTGTTGTCAAGCTGAAGATAGGTGGAGTATTCGGTAGGGAAATAATGCGAGAACACCAGACGGTAATTGGCATCGTAAACAAAAATAGCGCTTCTGTAATTTTTTGCACCGGAAAGTACCGCATAAGAACCGTTTTCCGAAGCGGATACACCTAAAACAGGATAATCGAATTCCTCGGTATACACGGGAGAAAACGAGTTGTATACGTTCAGCTCTTTTCCGCCCAGATCGTATACTATCATATTCTTTCCTGCGGTAAGCAGCATGGGATTATCGTTTTTGACAGCAACTCTCTGCAGTATCTGACCTGATGTGTCATATACCGCCAGCTGTGTCTTGCTGAGCACCGCAATATCACCGCGTACCATAGTGTAACGGTTGGTCTTGTCGGCATCAAAAGCGAGCTCCGTGCCGATATCTATATTCTCATTCTGCTCAAAGGATATGAATTTAAGCAGATATCTGAAGTTTTCGATTGTCAATTCCTCGGGATAGAAGGAATATGAAAACAGACAAAATGCCACCAATGCGATTATAACCGCAAACATACCTATTTTTGCGCGATTGGCAAGCTTTTGATAATATGCCTCCGCAGTAGGTGTCTGCTGCTTTTTCGCCTGTTTTCTTTTGTCTTTGAAAATTGAAAAGGCGCTCATTTTTACCTCTTAATAAACAAGCTTGTTCAGGAACAGACCCTTTGCAGGTGCGGTCATACCGGCATAATTTCTGTCCCGTGCCAAGGTAATAGCTTCAATGTCACGGTTCTTTCTGCCATACGCCGCCTCTACCAGCGTTCCTGTCATTATTCTTACCATGTTATACAAAAAACCGTCTGCCGCTACGTTTATTCGTATGTAATCTCCGTCGCGGGTTACGTTCATGTATTTTACCGTGCGCACCGTATCGGTTATCTTGCTTCCTGCCGACATATACGAGCGAAAATCCTTTTTGCCCACAAAGCTCTGGGCAAGCTGATGCATCTTTTCCGCATCCAAGGGACGGGGACAATGCCACACACGGCTGTCGAATACGTTTTTACCTCTTGCGTTCCACAAAACGTATTCGTATTCTTTTTCAATACAGTGATATCTGGGGTGAAAATCCTCGGACACCTCTCGTGCCTTTAATGCACAAATATCATCCGGCAGACAGCTGTTAAGCGCTAAAGGAAGTGCGGCTTCCTTTATTGCCTCCACTCCCGATATAACGCAGAGATATTCTCTTGCGTGCACGCCTGCGTCGGTACGGGAGCATCCGGTAACGGGAGGACGAACGCCGAAAACCTTTTCTGCGGCATCCTGTACAGTCTGCTGTATGCTTATTGCATTGTTTTGCACCTGCCAGCCGCAGTATGCTGTGCCGTCAAAGCAAATGGTTACTGCGTAATTCACAGCGGTATCACCACCAGATTAAGAAAAAATATTCCTACACAGCACAGTACCGAGATACAAAGAAAAATATAATCGGCAGACCGTGTTTTTATTACTTTCATTCGGGTTTTTCCCTCTCCGCTTCTGTAACAGCGGCACTCCATCGCCTCTGCCAGCTCGAAAGCGCGTCTGTACGCCGAAACGAACAAGGGCACCAGAATGGGTATAAGTGCTTTTGCCCGGTTTATTACGTTGCCCGATTCAAAATCCGCACCTCTTGCCTTCTGGGCAGAGATTATTTTATCCGTCTCCTCAATAAGAGTGGGGATAAAACGAAGGGCGATGGACATCATCATCGCAAAATCGTGAATGGGGACGCCTATCTTTTTAAGGGGCGCAAGCAAACGCTCAATTCCGTCGGTAAGATCAAGGGGGGAAGTAGTGTAGGTAAGCAAAACGCTGGTGCCTGCAACGAGGCAGGTAAGACGAACTACCATTTTAACCGCATTTTCAATACCCTCACGGTATATTTTTATAAACTTCCACTCAAACAGTATATTCTCGCCGTTGGCAAAAAACAAATTGATAACGGCAGTGAATATTAAAACAAATATCAGCGGCTTCAACGATTTTATAACCGTCTTCAAGGGGATAGTCGATATTATCACCAGTAAAGCCGTTGCAAACGCTACCGCCGTAAACGCCGCCGCGCTTTTAGCGCACAGCACGAACACAAGAAACACGATAAGCATTATTATCTTTATCCGTGCATCCGTTCGGTGGAGCAGGGAATTGCCGGGGAAATACTGTCCCAGCGTTATATCCTTAAGCATTGCCAATTCCTTTTTCTTTTAATAACTTCTCGCCGAACTTAACGGTGTACACGTCATCGCGCTCAGTAATACCGCGCTTTTTCAGCTCGTGAAAAAGACGGGTTATCTGAGGCAGGTCAAGAGATGAATCCTTAAGTGCACCTATATCCGCAAAGGTATCTTCAACTGTGCCGTAGGAAAAAACTTTTCCTTCCTTCAGCACAAGTATCATATCCGAATACTTTGCCACGTCCTCCATACTGTGGGAGATGAGCAGTACCGTTCCGCCGGTCTCGTTTTTATAGTTTATTATTCCCGAAAGTATCTCAGCCTTTCCCACGGGATCAAGTCCTGCGGCAGGCTCATCAAGCACCAAAACCTCGGGACGCATAGCCATAACGCCCGCAATGGCAACTCTCCGCTTTTGTCCGCCGGAAAGCTCAAAGGGAGATCTTTCCAGCACGTTTTCGGGAATACCGCACATTTTTGCGGCTTCTGCCACCCGTGCGGTTATCTCGTCTTCGGATAAGCGCATATTTTTGGGTCCGAACGCGATATCCTTGCCAACAGTTTCCTCAAAAAGCTGGTATTCCGGGTACTGAAACGCCAATCCTACCTTAAAGCGTATCTTGGATATTTCCTTGGGCTTTTCCCAGATATCCTTATCTTCAAGATACACCTTGCCCGTCGTAGGCTTGTTAAGCCCGTTCAGAAGCTGTGCCAGCGTGGATTTTCCGCTTCCCGTATGACCGATGATTCCGGTTATCTTTCCTTTGGGAAACTCTATATTAACATTGTCCAAAGCGACCTTACGGAAGGGAGTTCCCTCACCGTAGACCACGGAAACGTTTTCAAGTCTTAATGACATTTCTTTGCAAATTCCTCTTCGATAATATCTGCGGCTTCTGCCACGTGTATGGCTTCGGGAAGCTCAAGATCATACAGCAATTCCGTTACCTGGGGAACCGAAAGCGATAGGTCACGCAATCGGTCTACCTGCGCGAATATTTCTCTCGGAGTTCCGTCCATAGCAACACTGCCTTTGTTCATAACAATAATTCGGTCAGCCATAGCCGCCTCATTCATATGGTGGGTAACGGTAATAACTGTTATGCCGCGCTTGTTCAATTCCGCCATTGCGGCAGATATTTCTCTTCTGCCGGCAGGGTCGAGCATGGCGGTGGCTTCGTCAAATATAATACATTGGGGGTTCATCGCAAGAATACCTGCAATGGCAACTCTCTGCTTTTGTCCGCCGGAAAGCTTGTATGTGGAATGGTTTGTATATTCGCTCATACCCACAGCCGCCAGTGCATCATCCACACGCTTGCGTATCTCTGCAGAAGGTACACCCAAATTCTCGGGGGCAAACGCCACGTCCTCCTCTACCACGGAGGAAACTATCTGGTTGTCGGGATTTTGAAACACCATTCCGCATTTTTCGCGTATGACAGACTGGGTTTCCTCGTCAGACGTATCCATTCCGTCTATATATACTTTTCCTCCCGAGGGAGCAAAAATTCCGCACAACAGCTTTGCCAGTGTGGATTTTCCGCTTCCGTTATGCCCGATTATAGCGGTATAACTGCCCTTCTCAAAGGAAAGGGATACGTTGTTTACCGCAGGAATAAGGTTTCCCTCATAGGTATAGAAAAGCTCGTTTGTCTCAATAAAAGCCATTTTTACCTCGCCGTCCATCTGCTTGCCGCACCGCAGGGCAGGTACATTCCGCTTGCTTCAACGGGCAGACCCAATTCGTCACTATCTACCTTGCCGCCGAACTTATCTACCAGATGTCTGCCAAGAATATAACCGCAGGTGGATGCGGAAAGTCCCGTGGTGTAGGAATTAAGCAGGACAAACAGGGGCTCGTCGGATATAACGCCGGAGATAAGACCTATAAGCTTATCCAGCGATTGCTCCAGCATCCATCTCTCACCCTTGGGACCTCTGCCGAAAGAGGGCGGGTCGAGAATAATAGCGTCATATCTGTTTCCGCGCTTTATCTCACGCTCAACAAACTTTACGCAATCATCAACGATATATCTGATTCCATCGTCGGGTACGCCGGAAAGAACTGCGTTTTGCTTTGCTCTTTGTACCATTCCCTTGGAAGCATCCACGTGGCACACGAAAGCTCCGGCTTTTGCCGCGGCGATACTTGCACCGCCGGTGTATGCAAACAGATTAAGTAGTTTTATTTTTTTGCCGGAATTTTTTATGAGTGGCGCAAACCAATCCCAGTTCGCTGCCTGCTCGGGGAAAAGTCCCGTGTGCTTAAAGCCCATAGGGGAAAGCAAAAAGGTCATATCGCCGTAAGAAATATTCCATTCCTCGGGAATATCCTTTTTCACCCAGCTACCGCCGCCGCCTTCACGGCGGTATACACCGTCCGCCTTTTTCCAAAGTGGGCTTTTCTTTGCGCCGTTCCATATAACCTGAGGGTCGGGACGTATAAGCAGATGTCCGTTCCAGCTTTCAAGTCTTTCTCCGTCGGAGGCATCTATAAGTCTGTATTCCTTCCAACCGTCTGCTGTAAACATATATTTTACTCCATTAATAGCTGTTGTGTATTTTTCACTCCGTTATCAAAGTAGGGAATGCCCAGATGAGCATACGCCGCAGGTGTTGCACACCTTCCTCTGGGCGTTCTATTAATAAAGCCCAATTGCATAAGATACGGCTCGTAAACGTCTTCGAGTGTTATAGACTCCTCTCCGATAACCGCAGAAAGAGTCTCAAGCCCAACGGGACCGCCGCCGAAATGCTTTATTATTGCGGTAAGCATACGTCTGTCCACCGCATCCAGACCGAGAGGGTCCACGTCCAGAGATGATAACGCAATGTCAGCAATCTCTCTGTCAACGGTTCCGTTCCCCTTTACCTCTGCAAAGTCACGGACACGCTTCAAAAAGCGGTTTGCCAGACGGGGAGTTCCTCTTGAACGTCTTGCAATCTCGTATGCGCCTTCCTCGGTTATGGGCGTACCCAATATTCCCGCAGAGCGTATTACTATGCTTGCAAGCTCCTCGGGCGTATAAAGCTCAAGACGGAACAGCATACCGAATCTGTCACGCAGAGGGCCGGTAAGCTGACCTGCTCTGGTGGTAGCGCCGATGAGGGTGAAGGGGGGCAGAGGTATTCTTATTGATCTTGCAGAGGGGCCCTTACCCGTCATAAGATCCAGAACGAAATCCTCCATTGCAGGGTATAATATCTCCTCAATGGAACGGGAGAGTCTGTGTATTTCGTCTATAAACAAAATATCGTTTTTGCCAAGAGTGGTAAGTATAGCCGCAAGGTCACCCGGCTTTTCGATAGCAGGACCTGAGGTTATCTTTATATTTACGCCCATTTCTGCGGCAATAATGGTCGCCAGCGTGGTTTTTCCCAGACCGGGAGGGCCGTGAAGCAAAACGTGATCCAGATTATCCTCTCTCGCTTTGGCGGCCTTCATAAACACGGAAAGGTTTTCCTTTACCGTGTCCTGTCCTACGTATTCCTCCAAGGTCTTGGGGCGCAAGGAGTTTTCGTTATCTCTGTCCTCGGGAACCTCGTTTATGGATGTGAGACGGTTTTCCAGATCCAGCGATGCACCGGTATGAAAATTGTCGGATTGATTAATAGGCATATCGTACCTCTTACATGGAAGCTAACTTTTTAAGCGCTTCGCCGATTATAGTTTCAAGGGGAAGAGTAGGGTCAATTCCCTTAAGCGCCGCAACCGCCTCTGCACGTGTATATCCCAATACAGCCAGAGTATCCACCGCGTCGCTTCCGCCGCCGGATGCTGCTGCGGCAAAACCGCTTTCACCGCCTGCAGAGGAGACTATCTCTCCGCTTATCTTATCCTTAAGCTCAAGTATTATCTTTTGTGCGGTCTTTAATCCGATACCGGGTGTGCGTGAAAGGGTCTTTGCATCTCCCGATGCAACTACGGTCGCTAATGCGTCCGAAGTAAAGGTGGACAGCACCGACATCGCCGCCTTGGGTCCCACGCCCGAAACAGATATAAGCATCTTGAACGCAGAATGCTCGTCTTCGGTATAAAAGCCGTAAAGCTCAACCGCGTCCTCCCGCACAGCTATGTAAGTAAAAAGCTGTGCCGTTTTTCCGTAAAGAGGGGAGAGGGAGGCAAAGGTGTTCTTGGAAACGGTAAGCTTGTATCCCGCACCACCAACGTCTATTACTGCAAAATCCGTATATAAATGGCTCAAAGTGCCTTTAAGATAATAAAACATAGCTTAATAAACTCCCATAATGTTTTTTGCGCTCGTACCGTGGCATATTGCCGCCGCCAGCGCATCCGCCGCGTCGTCGGGCTTCGGCGTTTTTTCCAGCTTGAGAAGCGTCTTGACCATATACTGAACCTGATGCTTATCCGCTCTGCCGTATCCAACCACCGCCTGCTTTATCTGCAAGGGAGTATATTCATAAATGTTTATACCCTTGTTTTCAGCCGCCAGAAGCATTACTCCTCTTGCCTGACAAACGTCCACCGCAGTCCTTTGGTTGGTGTTGAAAAACAGCTCCTCAATAGACATACAATCCGGCTTGTATGTGTCTATCAGCGTGCACAGCGAATCGTATATATCCTTCAGACGTTTTTCGATAAGAGTGTGAGCCGGAGTGGTTATAACGCCGCAGGCAATATGGGTAAAAACACCGTTTTCCGCATGTATTACACCATACCCAACGGTGGCAAAACCGGGGTCGATACCTATAATGACCATCACTTTCCTCCTGCTCTGTATACAATCGTTATATTATAACATATAATGTAGGTTTCGTCAACGAATGGAAAGAAAATTAATATTTTTTTTGCTTTTGTAAATAAAAGTCTTGCAATTACGCAAAACTTCGTTTATTATATCCATACGGTAGCTTCCGCCGTAATAATTTTAGGAGGAACGATTTTAGTTATGGATGTTCTTGAAAAGGTAAAAAGCATTGTCGCAGGTCAGCTTCGTATGGAGGTTTCGGATATAGCGGACGATGCTTCTATCATAGAAGATCTCGGCGCAGATTCTCTCGATGTCGTTGATATTATTATGGCGTTTGAATCCGAGTTTGGTTCTGCCATTCCCGAAGAGGATATTGCGTCTCTTCGTACCATCAGCGATATGGCTGATTATATTGCAGAGAGAATATAACGAATCAAAAATAAAAGGCAGACATTTGTATTTATGTCCGCCTTTGTTTTTTGTAGGTCTGTTTTTGAAAGGTTGTTTGAAAAGTGAGATACAGCGCAGTATTTTTTGATCTTGACGGTACTCTCCTCGATACTTTGGGGGATCTCACCGCCGCCGTAAATCACGTGCTTGAGGTATTAGGATATCCTATCCGTACCAAGGAAGAGATCCGCTCTTTTATAGGTGATGGCTTTGCTCTTCTCATCAAGCGCGCCTGCCCGCCGGATACAGATCCCGGAGACACCGAAAAAGCATACAGACTTTTTGCCGAGTATTACTCGTTGCATATAGCGGACACCACCGTTCCTTACGACGGTATCTCCGCTCTTGTGGACCGCCTTTACGACGAAGAATATCCCATGGCGGTGGTATCAAATAAACGCGATGATGCGGTGAAATTTTTGGTTAACAAATTTTTTGGGAATAAGATATCCGTCTCTCTGGGAGAACGGGGCGGCAATACCCGTAAGCCGTCGCCGACGCTTTGCTTTGAGGCGGCGGAAACGCTGGGCGTACCCTGTAACAGCGTGCTGTACGTAGGAGATTCGCCTTCGGATATACAGACGGCGATCAATGCAGGCATGGTGCCTCTTGCGGTAACATGGGGCTTCCGCACACGGGAGCAGCTGGCAGAGAAAGGCGCGAAAATGTTTGCGGATACCGCCGATGAATTATATTCAGCTATAAACATAGGGATTGATTAAATAAAAATTTATAATAACGGTTGCAATTTTGTAACCGATGTGTTATTATCATACTTGGAAAAACTTAATGTTAAATAATGGAGGATATGGGCTTTATGAAGGCTATTATCAACGGCAAAATAATTCTTAAAGACCGCATCGTTGAGGGAAAGGTCCTCGTGTATGACAGCGTTATCCGCGGCGTATGCGACACTGCTCCCGAGGGTGCGGAGGTTATTGACGCAAAGGGCGGCTATGTGGCTCCCGGTCTTATCGACCTGCACATCCACGGCTACCTTGGCAAGGACGTTTGTGACGGTGAGCCCGAAAGCATCCGTGCTATCGCAGAGGGTATCGTAGCAAACGGTGTTACCGGCTTCCTTCCCACTACCATGACAGTGGACATGAAGGTCATCCGCAAGGCACTTGAATGTCTGCGCAGCCTTAAGGAAGAGAGCAAGACCTGGAACGGTACTGCTATTCTCGGCTGCCATGCAGAGGGTCCCTTTATCAACGCAAAGAAGAAGGGCGCACAGGATGAGAAATACATACTCAAGCCCGATGCAGCTTTCGTTAAGGAATATGCCGATATTATCAAAATAATTTCTCTCGCTCCCGAAATGGACGAAGATTTTGCCGCTATCCGTGAGATCGTTGCGGATACCGACGTTGTGGTTTCTATGGGTCATACCGATGCTGATTACGATACTGCTTACAAGGCAACCGTAAACGGCGTTTCCCACGCAACCCACCTTTTCAACGCTATGACAGCTCTCGCACACCGTAACCCCGGTGTTGTAGGCGCTGCTCTTAATTCCGACGTTACTGCTGAGCTTATTGTGGATACCTTCCACGTTAACCCCGCTTTGTATCCCATCGTTGCAAAGCTTAAGGGTGACAAGCTCTGCTTTATTACCGATTGTCTCCCTGCAGGCGGACTTCCTGAGGGACAGTACACTCTGGGCGGCACCGCATTCATATCCAAGGGTATCGAGTGCAGACTGCTTGACGGCACCATCGCAGGCAGCATACTTAAGCTGAACAAGGGCGTTTGGAACGTATATACCAACACCGATCTTCCTCTTTGGTATTGCGTAAACTGCGCATCTCTCAATCCTGCAAACGCTATCGGCATGGGCGACACCAAGGGCTCTCTCGATATCGGCAAGGATGCAGATATTATTATTACCGACAATGAATTTAACGTAGAAAAAACTATTATCGGAGGCACAGTAAGATATGAAGCTTAAAGTAAATGCTGTTCTGGATCCCCAGTTCCAGCCCCTTTCTCTCCTCTGCCGCGAAATGCGCGAGGCTACCAAGGAAAATGGTCAGGACCTTGTTATCGGTATTCAGAGAAACAAGGGTTACATCACCACCTATAAGACCAGAATTTATCCCGACGGAATCGGCAAAGATGAAGAAAATATCAATTTTGTTGACCGTCTCGTAAAGAGCCTTCTGTGGGTGGCAGGCGGCTACAAGATCATCATCGCAGGCTCCAAGGTAGTCGGCGAAAATATCAAGGCTGCTTATGCAAAGGGCGGCTCCCGTGATTTCGATAACGGCTTTATGTCCCGCGTATATGAGACCGAGTTTGAGGTTGAGCTTCGCGATATCGAAAACGCTCCCGTTGATTACAACTCTCCCGCTCCCGTTGGCAGACATCTTGACGGTTGCCGTATCGGCTTTGACGCCGGCGGAAGCGACCGTAAGGTAAGTGCTGTTATCGACGGTGAGGCTGTATATTCCGAAGAAGTTGTTTGGTTCCCCAAGATCAACTCCGATCCCAACTATCACTATGAAGGCATTCTCTCCGCAATGAAGAGCGCTGCTGAGCATATGCCCAGAGTAGACGCTATCGGTGTTTCCTCCGCAGGCGTTTATATCGACAACAAGATAATGGTTGCTTCTCTCTTCCTTAAGGTTCCCGATGATCAGTTCGATAAGTGCGTAAAGAATATGTACATCGACGTTGCAAAGGAGCTTGGCGAGAACATTCCTATCGAAGTTGCTAACGACGGTGACGTTACCGCTCTCGCAGGCGCAATGGACCTTGATGATACCAACGTTCTCGGCGTAGCTATGGGTACCTCCGAAGCAGGCGGTTACGTTGACGGTCAGGGTAACATTACCGGCTGGCTCAACGAGCTTGCTTTCGTTCCCGTTGACAATTGCAAGAACGCTATGGTAGACGAGTGGTCCGGCGACTACGGCTGCGGCGTTAAGTACTTCTCTCAGGACGGCGTTATCAAGCTTGCTCCCTTCGCAGGTATTGAGCTTGACGAGAGCCTTTCTCCCGCAGAAAAGCTTAAGATCGTTCAGAACCTTATGAAGGAAGGCGACGAGAGAGCAAAGAAGATCTACGAGACTATCGGTGTTTACTTCGGTTATGCTATCGCATACTATACCGAATTCTATGATATCAAGCACGTTCTCATTATGGGCCGTGTTACCAGCGGTGAGGGCGGAACCATCCTCCTCGCAAAGGCACAGGAAGTTCTTGACGTTGAATTCCCCGAGCTTGCAAAGAAGATCACTCTCCACATTCCCGATGAATCTTCTCGCCGCGTAGGCCAGTCTGTTGCAGCAGCAAGCCTTCCCGATCTCGGCAAATAATCAGTTTTAACATCTAAGGCAGAAGCGCAAAACTTCTGCCTTTTTATTTACTTCGTGCTTGAGATGGACTGTCAATATGAATTGATGTTTTTATGTTTATTAAAGCAATATGCAACTTCTCTTGACAATAAATTCCGCAAGTGATATATTGTGAATACTATATAGTTTATGTTATGGCGGTTTTTATGAACAATAAAACACTTGTGGCGGTTATTGCTGCTATGCTCATAGTCTGCGCGGTTAGCGCAATCGCAGTGGTGCGTTGTACTTCGTCCAACGAAGACTCTACTGATATTTCTACTGAGAATTCGGAATCCTCTGACGTTGACGAAAGCACGGTGTCGGAGCCTTCCGACGCTTCCGAAGTGGAGGAATCCCTTGTGGATGTTTCTGACACTTCGAAGGACCCCGCGCCTGAAACCTCGACCCCTGCGGAAGAGGACGATGTTTCCGAGCCTGAGACCTCTGAGGTGGAAACCTCAACGGCTCCCGATGTTTCAGACCCTCCTTCGGATGAATCGTCTGACCCTTCTGAAACCTCCAAGGTCGAAGAACCTTCTCAGCCTGACGAGCCTTCCGAACCGGAAGATACGTCTACTCCGAGCGAAATCGTGAAGCCTAACCAGCCTAACGAAGAAAGCAAGGTAGAAGAGACCTCCAAAGACGAGACTTCAAAGGATGAAACTTCGAAAGAGGAAACCGTTGTTAAAGGCGATACGCCTGTCGAGATTGTGGTGAACGGCAAACAGGAGACTGTTACCTCTTATGAGGAAGCCAAAGCTCTGCTGACTCTGGAGATGCTTGAAACCGCAGAGGTGGGTTATGAGGTTGTCATTATAAAAAGTGGTTTGACTGTCCCGTTTACCGCTAATGGTAACGGCACTTATACCGCAGCGGATTATGGCTTTACGTGGTCCGCCCAGCAAGTGTACAACGCGTATATCAACCAATGGTGTCCTTATTGCGGTCATCGTAAAGGTGATGGCACTAATGGCACTTGTGTGAATTATCTCCACGACACCAGATGTCATCAGTGTGGAGAAGAATGCAAAGCGTTAGCCTGTCACACTTGTGGCGAGTAAAGGCGGTACGTAACGGATGAAAAAATCATTTCGTTTTGTCGTTTCGTTACTCTTAGTCTTTGTGCTTCTCGTTCCGGTTGTGGCTCCTGTTTTGGCGGCCGAATGGAATGGCAGTTCGGCGGATAGCAGCGTGGGTAACGTAGGTACTAAAGTTTCGGGTACCCAAGACTATATTTGGATGTGAATAGGGGCATCTAGCTTAAAACACTAAGCTTAAATAAAAAATGTCCGTATGCTGGATTGAAAAAGGAAATAATAATGAAAAAGATTATAGCATTTTCTCTCATTATCGCATTAGCTTTAAGCGCAATTTATGTGAGCGTGTTTGCTGTTAGAACTGCTGTATCAAACGAGGACTTACTTCTGCATGTTTGCGAAGATGGAAGCTATATTAAAATAACATGGTGTCACATAAAGGAATCGTGGTTTGAATGCACTACTGCGCTTGTTTTTGAAGCAGGGCAGTCACAATTTGATGGAACGATAAACACGAAAAGTTATTCGATTGAAGCTAAAACTTTTTTTGAAAATTCTCTGACGGTAGGCGATATTTGCAAAAGAAACGATAAGCTCCGAGAAGTGGGTGCTTTTTCGAAAATTCAAAATTTATATTACGCTAAACTACTTTTAGCAGATTCTCGTGAAGATTTTCTCAAATTAATTGAGAATACAGCTTTACGTGATTATTGTGATGAAGTGCAAAACTTGAAAGAAGACGCTTGCGAAGATCTGATAATAGAAGCAGCAAAGCCTATATTCGGCTTTGAAACACCGATTAAGGATTTTGTTGGAGAATGCAATGCAACTGTTGAACAAGGCAATCTTCTGTCTGAAATATCACAGAAAATCGGATTCATGCTTAGAGATTTTGCAATCATTGAAATTGAAAGAATTGACCGCGATGAGGTGGAACTCGAAAAACAATATCGCGCGATTTGCGATGAAAACGCCACTGGTTTGATTGATTTGATTGTGGATATTGGCAGTAATAACATTGAACAGTAATTTTGAATTTCAGCACTCCTTCGGGGGTGCTGTTTTTTGTTGACAAGTATCGTGTAATGTGTTATTATTTTCTTATCAAAATTCAGGAGGTTTTTTGCCGTGAAAAAGAAGCTTGCCATTTTGCTTGCGTCTGTTTTGCTGGGTACATCTCTTTGCACTGTGGGCGTTTTTGCAGCCGACGAAAAGTATGATGTTGACGAGACGTATTCCGTTACAGGAGTAGACGTAAAGACTTCCTCCGGCGGAGTGTTTGTGTATCCGAATAACACCGATGAAGTCCGTGTTATCGGCGCCAGCGAATATAATTTCCGCTATGCCAAGGTGCTTATATTTGATAAGGACGGCGTTCTTATTGAGGCGGGCGGAGAGCTTCTTGCTAACGAAAACGGAGTGAACGGTTCTCCCCAGCTTACTGTAAAAGTGCCTGCAGGCGGATTTTTGGTTGCCTATACCTCCGGTGCTCCCTCGGGACTTTCCAAATGCTTTACCACCGCCATGGAAGGCGCCATGCTGTACAACGCCACCATGTCGATATTGTATCCCGTTTACGGCGAGTATAACGCTAATACTTCCAAATTGCGCATAGCCTATAACAATCCCGTTGAGCCTTCAAAGGATGCGGTCAAGTTCCTTTTTGTAGGCAACAGCACTACCTATTTCAACGGAACTCCCATTAAATTCAAAGGTCTGTGCCAGGCGGCAGGCGTTGAGGTTGACGTTGATTATTGCACCTTCGGAAGTGCATTCCTTCACGAGTTTGCCGATGAAACTCACGAGCGCGGTAAAAAGCTCCGCAATATGCTTCAGTTTACGGAATACGATTACGTAGTGCTTCAGGACGCGGCAGGCGCAAGCTATTACGACAGCGAGGCGGCAGTTGCTACCATACTTCCTCTCATTAAGGAAAACGGCGCAACACCTCTTCTCTATATGCGCTATTCCAACGACCTTGACCCCGAAACGAGAGTTGCTTCCTTCTATAAGCATTACTCCCATTATTCCAGACTTTCTCAGAAATTTGATATAGAGTACGCGCCTGCGTCCAGCTCCTTCCTTAAGTGCATTGAGGACCATCCCGAAATCAATCTTTTTGCAGATGACGGCGGACATCATTCCTATGAGGGCAGCTATCTTATAGCTTGTTCTTGGCTGTATTCTTATCTTGATATTGACCCTCGCGGAAATACGTATACCGCAAATCTTCCCGAAGCTACAGCAAAAGCACTTCAGGAAATGGCGGCTGTGATAGTAGAAGAGGGTTATCCTTATCCCGGTGACATGGATATCTCCAAAATCGAAATAAACGGCGTTACCTATGAAAATCTTTCTCTCAACAAACCTTACGTTTCCGATGGCGATGTCTACACCAATGCATCCTGGACCGATACCGCAGAGGATGGAAGCTGTATCGGCAAGTTTACCAATGGTCTTTTGGCTCCTTCGGGAGATAACGGCGAATGTGGCTGCTACAAGGGCAATAATACCTCCGTTACCATAGATCTGGGTACGGTGTCCGAAGTAAAATACGTGTCTACCGACCTTTTCGGAAACACCTCCTGGGGTATTCCCTCTACTGCGGATTCTACCGTAAAACTGCTCGTTTCCGTTGACGGTGAAAGCTTTACCGAGGTGGGTGAGCTTTCCGGAGGCGAAATGGAAGTCAACGGCGGCTGGGACAACAGAGATTACGTTATCACTCTTGACGAGACCGTACAGGCGAGATACGTCAGACTTCAGTATACTATAGGCGGAACCTTCCTTTGGTTAAGTGAGATCTCCGTTTACGGTAACTCCGGCGAGGGCGGAGACGTTTCCGAGCCTTCCGATGAATCCGAAGTTTCCGAGCCTTCCGATGTTTCCGATGTTCCCGATGCTTCCGATGTATCTTCTTCTGCCAACGATTCCCAAGCTTCTTCCGAAAACGGAGGAAACGGCGGATATATCGCCGCCGCAATCGTATCAGTGCTTGGAGCACTCGCTGTGCTTATTGCAGTGTTTACAAAGAAAAAGAAAGCGTAAGCTTTTGTTTTACCGCCCTGCTTCTTCGCAGGGCGGTTTTTATTTCGTGCTTTTTGCAAAGAAATATATAATATTAATGTAAAAAATATAAAATTACTGTTGGCAAACCGATTTTTTTATGATATAATATTTTGGAATAGGTATATATACCGAAAGGGGTATGTTTGTTATGCGAGAAGATTCCGGACGCGCCAGCGGTTTTGATGGTATCTTTTGGGGCAGAAACTCTGTGCTTGAGTTGCTTGCTTCGGGAAGAGACATAGATAAAATATACGTTCAGAAGGGTGCTGTCGAGGGCAGTATCAAGGTAATCGTCGGCAAGGCGTCTGCAAGACGTATTCCTATTGTGGAGACTGACCGCGCAAGGCTTGATACTATTTCCGGCGGTGCAGTGCATCAGGGTGTTGCCGCCTCTGTGCCGGAGACGGTTTATGCAACTCTTGACGATCTGTTTGCCGCTGCAGCAAAGAAGAACGAAAAGCCCTTTTTTGTGGTTTGCGATTGCATTAACGATCCTCATAATCTGGGCGCTATAATACGTACCGCAGAGTGCGCAGGTGCACACGGCGTCATTATTCCCAAGCACCGTTCGGTATCTCTCACTTCCACCGTTGCAAAATCATCTGCAGGCGCTTTGTTCAGAGTTCCCGTGGTAAGAGTGGGCAATATTGCCGCCGCCATAGCTGAGCTTCAGAGCAGGGGAGTGTGGGTGTATGCTCTTGAGGCAAACGGAAAGCCTTATTTCGGTGAGAAATTTGATGATAGCGGTATAGCCTTCGTGCTCGGCAGTGAGGGTGAGGGCGTATCCAGAATAGTAAAAGAAAAAGGCGATTTTGTATTATCCATACCTATGTACGGTGAGCTTAATTCGCTTAACGTATCTGCCGCCGCCGCAGTAATGCTGTTTGAAGCGGCGCGCCAAAGACATTGAAAGGGGGAGTAACACAGACAATGAGCGAGAGAAACGAATCCAGCGTAGAAGAGATACTTAAACGTCTTCAGAACGCCTCTGCGGAAAACGATTCCGCCCGTCATATCCCCAAGCCTACCGGCGGTTACAAGCCTTCCGCAAGCGGTGAGAGCCTGCTTGAGAAGACCAAGTCTGTTGATGAGCCCGTCCCCACAAGAACCGAGACAGAGGACATTATAGATAAGTATTCCACCCGCGTAAAGGTTCAGGACCAAAAGTCCGCTACCCAGGGTCTCCGTGAAGCGCTTGAGGCGCGCATGGAGGACGATGCGGAATTGAAAAATTATTATTACGGCAATAAAGACAAGCCTATGAAGAGCCGCAGGGCGGACGAGCTGTTCGCACTTATCGACCGTGCTACCGTGGATACTATCGGTCAGGCAGAGAGAAAGCCTGCAGAAATAGATACGTCTCACTTTATGGAGCCGGAGACGGTAGAAAAGCCTGTGGAATATAAGCAGGAAGAGCTGTTCCCTATGGGAGACACTATGCCTCCTCAGGAGGACGAGCATTCTACCGCAGTATTTGACGATGATTATGCCGGACTTTCCGAGCGTGTGGTAAACAGCAAGATAGGTCTTGAGGACGAAGAGGAGAGCACTCAGCTTTCCATCGTTTCCGAAAACGGCGATGATATATCTGTCGGCGGTCATTTTATGGACACCAAGGACCTTCGAATCAAGGTGGCTATCGGTGATATCGATCCCGATAGTGACGAAGTGCCTGAGGAGTTCCGTGAGCTGCAGCGCAACGTGGAAAAGGATATGAAGACCGAGTCCGGTGAGTACGAGTATACCGACCGTGCCCAGAACAACGAGGTCAATCGTCTTATGAAGCGCGGAATACGCACTTCTTTCCGCCGTTTGATGCTGGCAATACTTATAACCTTGGGTATTGTGTATTTCGAGCTTGCCACCAAGGGCGGCGCGGGATATTCAATTTATTTGAGCCAGGGAAGATACGGTATACTTTATATACTTGCAGATCTTCAGCTTTTGTGCTTCCTTGGTATGGCTTTGCTTCCCTCTCTCGAAAAGGGTGCAAAGGGACTTTTTACCTTCAACCTCAACGCTGACAGCGTGTTCTTCTTCTCGTTTATTGCGTCTGCTGGATATTGTATTGCCAGACTGTTTATGGCACCTACCGATCCCAATCTTCAGCTTTTCAATCTTACCGCAGCCATTTGCGGTGTGTGCTCCGCGCTTATTAATTATATGACTGCGAAAAAGGATTTTGCCTGCTTTAAGGTCATCGCTTCCGCCAGAAGCAAATATGCGGCGGCACAGTTAAGCGGCGCTTCCCGTGAATCTGACGAGTTTTATTCCTACCTCCTTGAGGATAGTGATATTTATACCGTTCGCAAGACCAAGTTTGTAAGCGGATTTTTTGCCCGTCTTAACAAGCGTCCCAAGAGTGAGGATCTGTTCAACTTTCTGCTTCCCCTCGTTATCGTAGCGGCTATCACAGTATTTGCGGCTCAGGCCATTATGGGTAACGATGGACTCACCTCGCTTAACAGTGCGGTATTCACATTAGCGGTAGCTTTGCCTCTGTCTTCATTCTTTATTATCGCAATGCCTCTTTGCACTGCAAACCGCAGAGCAAACCGTTCCTCCTCCTGCTTTATAGGCCCTGCCGTAGCAGAGGAATATTCGGATGCTTCGGTTATCTCCTTTGCGGATACCGAGGTATATCCTCCCAATCTTGTAAAGATAACCAGCTTCAGAACCTACGGAGATTTCCGCATCGACCGTGTGCTTATTGAGCTGTCTCGTATTTTCAATTATGTCGGCGGTCCTCTTGAGAAGGTGCTGGCTTCCACTATTACCGAGCCGGTAGAGCCTGCTCAGTATATCAGATTGCTGGAATCCGCTTCCGACGGACTCCGCGTGGTAGTTGACGGCAAGGAGTATTTCATCGGCAAGCGTGCGTATATGCGCCGTTACCGTTTTGAGGCTCCCAAGGATGAGATTGACGATATGTACGAAAACAGCGTCGGCTCGGTTATGTTTGTCACTGTAGGCGACCGTCTTGCAGTCAAGCTGTATATCAAATATTCCATAAATCCGTTGTTTGATGAATTGCTCAGAGATATGAATAAGTCCGGCCTTTGCGTAGGTATCAAGACCCTTGACCCCAATATCAATAATGAGCTGTTGGCAAACGGCATCAAGTATAAAAAATGCCCCATCGCAATACTTAAGGCAGGCAACCCCGAGGATATGACCAAGGTCACCAAGGAGATAGATTCCGGCGTTGTAACCAACGCGGGTCTGCATACCTTCCTGCGTACGTTTGCTTTATGTGATAAGACTCATCACATTATAAAGAGCAACGGTATGATATGCGTCATCGGCACAGTATTGTCTCTGGCTGCCGCCGCGTTTATGATATTCGCAGGGGATACCACCGGTATCACTTCGTTGTATACCGTGCTGTTCCAGCTTGCTTGGGTGCTTCCTGTATGGCTGCTATCCTCGATTTTGTAACATTTGCACAAAAAACATCTTTTCGAATTTACATTCTCAACAGCTGTATGCTCAAAAAAGACTCTTGAATAATTTGGAATATTATTATATAATAAATTGTTAGATTTTTAACGTAAACATTATACGGAGGAAAAATTGTAATGGCAAAATATACTTCTGACAAAATTCGTAATATCTGCTTGCTGGGTCACGGCGGCGACGGTAAGACTTCTCTTGCCGAATCCATGCTGTATTTGTCCAAGGTGACTGACCGTCTCGGTAAGACTGCAGACGGCAACACCGTAATGGACTATGATCCCGAGGAGATAAGACGTAATATATCCGTTTCCGCATCTCTTGCTAACTTTGAGTGGCAGGGTGTAAAGATCAACCTTATGGATACTCCCGGCACCTTCGATTTCGTTGGTGAAGTAAGACAGGCGCTCCGCGTTGTCGGTACCGCTGTTCTGGTAGTAGACGGTAAGTCCGGTCCCAAGGTTGGTACCGAGCTTTGCTGGGATCTTGCAGGCAAGCTTCCCAAGGCGTTCTTCGTAAATAAGATGGACGATGAAAACGCAAACTTTGAGCGTGTGTTCGGTCAGCTGCGTGATCTGTTCGGTAACACCGTATGTCCTGTATTCGTACCTTATCACGAGGGTAAGGCAGACATGGGCTTCTATAACCTTCTTACCGAAGAAGCTTTCACCTTTGATAAGAGCGGCAAGCCCAACCCCGCAACTCTTCCCGCAGATATGCAGGATACCGTAGATGCATACAAGAAGATGCTGGACGAATCTCTCGCAGAAACTTCTGACGAGCTTATTGAAAAGGTTCTCTTCAACGAAGAATCTCTTACTATTGATGAAAAGACCACTGCTATGAACGCAGGTCTTATCAGCGGTACCATCGCTCCCGTATTCTCCGGCTCTGCGTTCACTCTCGCAGGCGTAAGAACCCTTATGAACGTTATCGCCGCTTCCTTCTCTTCTCCCAGCGACCGTCATGATGAAACCATGATCGACAGCGAGGGCAACAAGAAGGCAGTTGCTTCTCAGGAGACCGGTGATACCTCTATATTCGTATTCAAGACTGTTGCTGACCAGTTCGGTAAGAAGAGCTACTTCAAGGTGCTCAACGGTTCTCTTAAGAAGGATACCGTTCTCACCAACATTTCTTCCGGTCAGACTGAAAAGATCGCACGTATCGTTACTCTTGCAGGTAAGAAGGAAACTGATGTTGACGAGCTTTGCTTCGGTGATATCGGCGTAACCGTAAAGCTTGCAAACACCAATACCAACGATACTCTTTCCACCAACGCTCAGCTTGGTATGGCCTACGCGCCCGTAGAGTTCCCCACCCCTTATCTGAGCATGGCTCTGGTTCCCAAGGCAAAGGGCGACGAGGACAAGATCTCCTCCGGTATTTCCAAGCTTCTTGAGGAAGACCTTACCGTTAAATACGTAAACAACGCAGAAACCAAGCAGATGTGTCTGTTCGGTCTCGGCGATATGCACCTTGACGTTATCGTAAGCAAGCTTAAGAACCGCTTCGGCACCAGCGTTGATCTGGATACTCCTAAGGTAGCTTACAGAGAGACCATTAAGCGTCCCAAGTCCGTTCAGGGTAAACATAAGAAGCAGTCCGGCGGCCACGGTCAGTACGGTGACGTTAAGATCGAATTCTCCCGTCACGACGAAGACGGTCTCCTCTTTACCGAGACTGTTGTCGGCGGTGCAGTTCCCAAGAACTTCTTCCCCGCAATTGAAAAGGGTCTTCAGGAATCCATGCAGAAGGGTGTTCTTGCAGGCTATCCCGTTATTGGTCTTAAGGCAAACCTGTTTGACGGTTCTTACCATGACGTTGACTCTTCCGAAATGTCCTTCAAGCTTGCTGCAAACCTTGCATTCAAGGAAGGTCTTAAGGACAACTCCGTTCTTCTTGAGCCTGTAGGTATGCTCCGCGTTCTTATCCCCGATAATATGATGGGTGATATCATCGGCGATCTTAACAAGCGCCGCGGCAGAATTGCAGGTACCGATCAGTCTCCCGACCGTAAGGGTTACACCATCGTTGAGGCAGAGGTTCCCTCCGCTGAAATGAGCACCTACGCTATCCAGCTCCGTGCTATGACTCAGGGCAGAGGCGTATACACCTTTGAGTTCCTTAGATACGAGGAAGCTCCTTCCAACATCGTTCAGAAAGTAGTCGAGGAAGCAAAGAGAAACGCCTCCGACGAATAATTCCATACGTTTTACTACCAAGAAATGAGGTTATTTTTCAATGTCAAGCTTTAAGAGATATTCTTTGGCAACAGTGCTTGCCGTACTGTTGTTGACTGCGGTGCTTTTGACATCCTGCGTTAACTTTTCCGATTCTTCCATCAACGAGGTTCCTCCTCTTGAGTTTTCCGATCCCGTCGATGATAATGAAGTAGAATCCGAGCCTCCCACAGAGGAAGGATATACCGCACGTCCTACTGTAACTTCTGTAGTTAACAGCTCTCCCGAGATCGTTGTTATCAGCGGCTCTTGCGAAGAAGGCGCGGTAGTTACCGCTACCAGCCCCGTGGATTCCGTTTCCGTTAAGTCTCTTAACGGTTACTACATCCTTGAGTATGATCTTAACGGCAGAGATTCCCGTTCTCTCTCCATTACTGCAGTTGTAGATGGCAAGAAGGAAAGTACTGCTCGTGAGATCGTTGTTGAGCGTGATGCTATGGCAGAGACCCGTACCGATGAATTCGAAGTAGTTCTCGGTAAGGACGGCTATCTCTTCTTCCGCGAGACTATCGAGAATTACTGCGGTCTGAACCTCAGCACCGTTTCCAAGATCGATAATTTCGTAAACAACACTCTTAACGCACAGCTTACCGCTCTGGAAAACCGTGCAGGCGCATATGATGTTGAGATCATTTACGTTCTCATCCCCAATGCTGCTATGACCTATTCCGATTATCTGCCCGAAACCGCGAAGAAGGAAACTTATAATACTCTTTACGATCAGGTTTCCGGTGCACTTGACAGATCCAACGTAACCCTTATTGATATGCGCGATATTTTTGAGCAGCATAAGGACGACGGTTATCTTCTTTACAATAAGACTGATAGCCATATCACCGATTACGCAGGTTACCTTGTTTATACCGAGC
The DNA here is from genome assembly GCA_045595785.1 of Eubacteriales bacterium. GTDB lineage: Bacteria > Bacillota > Clostridia > Oscillospirales > CAG-382 > SFLA01. Next base: position 45,600 of record JAZOBE010000037.1, on the reverse strand, counting down.
TTATGAACCACATCGCAGTTAAGTTCCCTGATGCAGCTCCTCACGGTCTTGATCAGTTTAATGTTTCCGATGAGACTCTGTCTGTAGGCGGTAACCTTGCTGTTTACGGTCAGTTCGACGTAGATACTCTTACCGAGAAGCGTGTAACTCTGTCTCCCAAGTTCTCTCTTGATATGGGCGACTCCGCTCACCGTCTTAAGCTGACCACCACCAATCTGTCCAAACTCCAGAAATATGCTTCTGAGGACAGTTGCCAGATTATTAACGGCGACGCAGCAGAGGGCAAGACCAGCGTTCTCAGCCGTCTCTACTTCTGTACCGAGCGTGATAATCTTCCTTCCGCAATGATCTACCGTGATGACAGCTCTGCTATGTTTATTGATTACGTTGCAGAACGCTTCAATAACTGTATGCTCGGCGTTTCCGGCGACTATGTTGTTAACCTTACCGACGCAGGCAGACATGCTTCCGCAGGTAAATCCGTTGTAGATTACGTTATCGTTATCGTTGACGAAAATAACCTTACCGATCTTGTTAAATAATAACTAAAACCAAATCCCGCTCAGTGATGAGCGGGATTTTTTGTTGTGATTTTATTCGTTGTGCAATACGCAGAGTTATCATAAAGCGACTCTTTTTTTTTAGAAATAGTTATAAAATGAGTGGAAAGTCCCATAAGGCTTTCTTCTTTTTCGAGCAGACGCACGACACGCATTATACTTTCGCGTTTGTGTTCGTCATGCCACGCTTCGTCAAGATTTCTTATAAGCCAGCAGGGGCCGATAACACCTCTGATGTCAATATCATTAAAGCTTACGTTTTCCAGCTCGTTTTTTATTTCATCAGGTCTGTGAAAATATGCTAGCCCCATAGGTTTTTTGGTGTGAATTCCGGTTTTTACCGTTGTTTCAAGTGTGGCGTAAAACTCATCGTCGTCAAGTTTTGAGTCGGTATCATATCTTGCAACGTATTTTAAAGTAGTGGCAAAACAAGTAATGTTGGCAGTATAAAGCATTCCGCCTGGTTTAAGCAAACGTTTGCATTCTTTAAGGCACAGAATTCTTTCGCTGTATTCGGTGATGTGATATAATGGTCCGAACAAAAGTATCGCGTCGGCGCTCTTATCGGGACGTGGAATACTGCGCGCATCTGCAACTTCTGCTAAAGCTAATTTTCCGCCAGTCTCCGTTTCTAATTCTCGCGCCATCTCTATATTTCTTTTTGCAATATCGTATAAATACACGTCATATCCAAGCGTTGCCAACCAGCAGGCGTATTCTCCGTAACCGCCTCCGATATCGTATATAACCGCAGGCGCAGGCGGCAAAGTTTCCAGTAATATTTCTTTTGTTCGCTCGAATTCGATAAGTCCTAATCCTTTGTGTAAACGGCCTTTTTCTATTCCGGAGTTATATCCTGCCAGAACTTCTTTGTCGATAGTTTTCATTTTCCTTCTCCTTTGTAAATTTAGAATTACTTTGTTGGCACTCTTCGCTGTTTTGGCGGCGGTCTTGCTGTTCCGGCACGAATAACACCTCCTTTTAAATTAAAAAATAAACGGTTAAAAGCTCATTTACCGAGCTTTTAACCGTTTTTATTGTCTTCGTATAAAACCTTTTTTGTTCGGGATTATAGACGCAACAAAACAAGCTCGCTGTCTTTTTTGACCACAAGCTGTACCTGCTGTTTGTTTGCAATATAAGCGAACATTGTTGCGTTTCTCCACCAAAAAGTTTTTCACATTATATCACCGCAATAACAAGTTGTCAATATTGACTTTTATCAAAAACAATTTCATTTATTTATATTATTTTCTTTTGTCGCATATAATTTACGCGAAAGGAGTAATAAACGAATGAAAAGATTATTAATTTTTATTTTAGCGGCGGTAATTTTATTTCCTTTGCAGGCAGGCGCAACAGAAAGCACGTCAGTATTCGAAAGCGAGCCTGCAGAAGAGTTTTGGTTTGAGACAGCAGCCTTTACCGGTGACTACAAGGTAAAAAGCGCATATCTTGCTGATTATCTTACAGGTACCGTGCTTTATGCAAAAAACGAGGAGGAAAAGCTCCCCATCGCATCGGTTACAAAAATCATGACTTCACTTCTGGTTTTTGAAGCTCTCGATTCGGGAAAGATCACTTATGACGAAATTGTTACCGTAAGTGACCATGCGGCGCAAATGGGTGGGAGCCAGGTATACCTTGAGCCAAACGAGCAAATGACAGTGCGGGACCTTATGAAGGCTATGATGATATCCTCGGCAAACGATGCGACCGTGGCTCTTGCGGAGCACGTGGCAGGAAGCGTAGAGACCTTTGTCGGTATGATGAACAACCGTGCTTCCCAGCTTGGAATGACCAATACATACTTCAAAAACCCGCACGGTCTGGACGAAGAGGGGCATTACAGCTGTGCCCGTGACGTCGCTTTTATGACTCGTGAATTGCTTACTCATAAGGACGTTACGGATTTTACCACCGTATGGATGGATACCATCCGCGACGGCGCCTTTGGCCTATCAAATACGAATAAGCTTATACGTTATTACAACGGTGCAACGGGAATGAAAACGGGATTTACCAACGCCGCAGGCTTTTGTCTTTCGGGCACTGCTATGCGTGACGGATTGCATCTTGTTGCCGTGGTGCTGGGAGGAGAAAGCAGTAACGAGCGGTTCGGTACCGTGAAAAAGATGCTGGATTTCGGCTTTGCCAATTATTCTGTAATAACTCCCGAGCGTATGGACGTTGAGGAAATTTTCGTTCCCGGCGGAAGCGATAACTATCTTTCTGCGGAATATACGCCTCCTTCAATTCTGACGGAAAAAGGAACCGGCGGCAAGATAACTCAAAGAATAAACGTATTTGAGGATATAACCGCACCGGTCAAAAAGGGGCAAGTTGTTGGCAGAGTAGATATATATCGTGACGGAGAACTGCTTTCCACCGCAGAGCTTTGCGCCGCAGAGGATATTTTCCGCATCGGATATGGCGAATTTTTACTCAGAATATTACGTACTGCTGTCGGATTTATATAATTGACAAAAAGGGTATTATAGTATATAATAGAACGAAATTCACAAAAAGGAAGTTATTTTAATTATGATACGTTTAGATGATAAATACGCTCTTTCTTTTCTTGAAAACGGTGCTGTTGAGGCTCTTTCAGATTCTCTGAAGGCTGCAGACGGCTATATACGCAATCGTAACGGAAAGGGACACGATTTTACGGGTTGGATAGACCTTCCGGTGAATTATGATAAAGAAGAGTTTGCGCGTATTAAGGCGGCTGCAAATCGCATTTGCGAAACAAGCGACGCACTTATCGTTATCGGTATCGGCGGAAGTTATCTGGGCGCAAAGGCGGCAATAGATTTTCTCCGCTCTCCCAATTATAACTGTCTTTCCAAAAAGACACCCGATATTTACTTTACCGGAAACTCCTTCTCCGGCGACGATCTTAATGAAGTTCTGGAAATGTGCAAGGACAAGAGAGTGTCCGTAAACGTAATAAGCAAATCCGGTACTACTACCGAAAGCGCATTGGCGTTCCGCTTTATCAGAAGTGAGCTTGAGAAGCGTTATTCTCGTGATGAACTGCGCGATAGAATTTATTGCACCACCGATAAAGCACGCGGCGCACTCAAGAATTTTGCAGATGCCGAAGGATATGAGACCTTCGTTATTCCCGATGATATCGGTGGAAGATTTTCCGTGCTTACCGCAGTAGGTCTGCTTCCCATCGCTGTTGCCGGCTGTGATATAGATGCGCTTATGCAGGGTGCAAAGGATATGCGTGAGGAATGCTTTGCGGGCGGTCTGGATAATATTGCATACAGATATGCGGTTATCAGAAACGCGCTGTATAATCAGGGCAAGCGTATAGAGATACTTGCTTCCTACGAGGGCGCTTTCCGTTCTATGGCAGAATGGTGGAAGCAGCTTTACGGTGAGAGCGAGGGCAAGGAAGGAAAGGGCATTTTCCCCGCTTCCGTTGCATTCTCTACCGATCTTCACTCTCTCGGTCAGTTCGTGCAGGATGGCAGTCGTACTATGTTTGAGACTGTTGTAAGACAGATAAACCCCGTAAATACGCTTACTGTACCTTACGATGAGCTTAATACCGACACGCTTAACTATCTTGCCGGCATGACCATGAACGAGATTAACGATCACGCTATGACCGGTACTCTCCTCGCTCATATGGACGGAAACGTTCCCAACCTTATGCTCACATACGATTCCAGAAGTGAGCATACTCTCGGCGAAATGATATATTTCTTTGAGCTTGCATGTGCTGCCAGCGGATACATTCTCGGTGTAAATCCCTTTGATCAGCCCGGTGTAGAGGAGTATAAACGCAATATGTTCGCTCTTCTCGGCAAGCCCGGATACGAGAGTAAGAAAGAAGAGTTGGAAAACAAGATGAAATTCTAAAAAAACTCTTGCTTTTTCTTCATTTATAAAGTAAAATAAATACAGACATTAAAAGTCACGTTAGGAGGCACATCAATATGATAAAAATGTTAGTCGGACTTAAAGGCTCCGGCAAGACCAAAACTCTCATTGACGAAGTAAAAAAAGCTTCTGAAGCATCTTCCGGCTCGGTAGTATGCGTTGAATACGGCAGAAACCTTTCTTATAACATCGGTTACGATGTTCGCCTTGTAGACGCAAAGGCATATTCCGTTAAGGATGCTTGCACCCTTTACGGTTTTGTTTGCGGCCTTCTCGCCAGCAACCATGACGTTACCGACCTTTTTATAGACAGCGCACTTAAGATCTGCGGTGACGACGTTCTCGCTTTCGCAGAATTTCTTGATAAGTTCAATACCATTCTCGGTGATGAGATCCACTGTATGATCACCGCTTCTGTTGACGAAGCAGATCTTCCCGAGAGCGCAAAGAAATACATCGGCTAATGAAAAAAAGTGTTAAGGATATAGCGCTTATCGGTCTGGGTGCTTATGCGGTCCTTTCCATGGCGTATATCGTAATGGTTCTTTCCGGCGTTACCGATGAGGGAGTAAAAACTCTTGCAACGCTTTTTGGAAAACAGCTTTTGTTCGTGCTTGTATACAGCCTTGTGCTTGGCGCATCCTTCTTTGTTTTTAATCTTAAGGTTGCTCCCGTTACCGCACGTCTCATACATATAGCTGTTACCTATGCCGCAACCGTGGCTATAATGCTGTTGCTCATCTCGTCTGAGGCGAATGCCGCCCAAAAGCTTATTTATACCGTTATCACTACCGTTGCTTTTGCGGCAGTATACGGTGTTGCAAGCCTGCTTGCTATGCTTATTAAGAAATACAAATAATCTTTCAAAGCGCCTTTATATAAGGCGCTTTGTGTCTTTATGGTGGGAAAAGCATGAAAAAACTTAACATTATAGCGGTGTTCAATAAGGATCATACCGAGGTGCCTATGTGCCGCCGCTTAAAGGAACCTTATAAAGGGAAATATAACTTTGTGGGCGGCAAGGCAAAGGACGGAGAGGAAAGTTTAACTGCCGCTTATCGGGAGCTCGCAGAGGAGACAGGTATTACCGAACAGGATATAACACTTCATCATTTTATTGATTTCACTTATTATCACTATAATATCCTTCTTGAATTGTACGTAGGACAGCTTAACAAGGACGTAAATGTTTACGGCGACGAAAACGAGTTGTTGTGGCTTCCTCTTGAAGATACTGACTTTTTCGATATACATGCCTTTGCAGGCGAGGGCAATATCGGACATATGATGCTTCAGATTGAAATGGCAAAGGATATATTGTTTTAACAAAAACACCGTTTATATCGCGTGATACAAACGGTGTTTTCTTTTTATCCAATAGCTATTTTTTCAAATCTTGAAAGCAGGTCCTCAATACTGTATTCTCTGGGACCGTTGAAGTATGAACAAACCTTGTCGCCAAAGCATTCGTACCACTTTTTGTCAAGGGCTTGTATTCCGTAGCAGGCACCTGCAATAGAGCCTGCGGTGGCGGCGGTACAATCACAATCGTACGCCATCGCAACAGCGTTACCGAATACCTTGCCGATATCATTTCCGCCCAGATAAAGCGCGAAAATAGTGAGGCAAGCATTGTTCAACGTATGTACCGAGCTCATTCCGGGGTAACGCTTTGTTACCAGCTCGTTTGCGTGGCGTGCATCCTTTACAGTGGGGGCAATCCTTATGGACCATCTTACCGCTTCCGCCATAGAGCTGTCTGCGGGAATATAGTCAAGTGCTTTTATCAGTGCTTGTTCTATGGTTTCACATTCAAATGCCAATGCAATAGCCGCGGCAAAATACATAGAACCGTATACTCCGTTGCCGCGGTGGGAAATAAGTGCGTCTGTCTTTGCCATTTGTGCCGCCTTTTCAGGGTCGCCGGGGCACATATACCCGTATCCGTCACAGCGGATATCCGCACCTATCCATTCAATATAAGGGTTGTCTATCTCTGCCGCTTTTTCGGGCGGGATGCCGTTTTTAAGGTTTTTAATGGCAACGTCTTCTGCCGTCCAAGCCATTGTTATGTATTTGAGCCAGGTATCGGCAACGTCCTGCAGGGTGAAATCCTTTCCGTTTCCTTCCTCTGCAATCAAAAGGGAAAGAAGCGTATATCCGATATCGTCATCACCGGGAATTCCGTCAAAGCAGGGGCGGGTATAATCCTTGAAGGTGTTATAGATATATCTGGGCTCATCCGGATTGGGAACCTTAGGCCAGTAATCTGAGGGCGGAAAACCAATACCGCATTCCTCCGCATACGCCGCTATACGGTCAATGCTCCATCCCTCAACGGGACATCCCAAAACACAGCCTGCAAATCTTCCAAGCAACGCTCCGCGAAGCTTATCTCTGTATTGCTCTATGGAAATATTCATATTATACCTCCGCAAAAAGGTTTTTTACAAATATATTCTAACATTATTTTGATTAAAATACTACCCTTTTTATAAAAAATATGTTAGAATAAAAAGAGACGGAGGCGTTTATGATATGGAAAATGTTTTTTCACTTACAGACGGAATTGAATATCTATTGACCTCCGGCAAAAAGGTACTGCTTTACGGAATGGGCAACGGTGGTGAGAAGGCTTACAGCCTGCTTACCTCACGAGGCATAGAGGTCACGGGCGTTTTCGCATCCGATGGCTTTGTACGCGGACATTCCTTTTTGGGGTATAAGGTGCTGTCGCTGTCTGAGGCTGAGGAATTGTACGGCGATTTTAATGCTGTGCTCAGCTTTGCTTTGGAGGGCAGAAAAGCCGATATTCTGGATAGAGTTACCGCAAAGCACTATCTGTATACTCCTTATATGGCGGTATGCGGTGACGGCGTTACCGATAAACAGACAATTCTGGCTAATCGTGATGAAATAGAAAAGGTTTATTCGCTTTTGGCGGATGATACTTCAAGGGATATTTACCGACGTGCAATGGCATATTGTATTACGGGAGATATCAAGTATCTTAAGTATAAAGAGGGCGACGATACTCCGCCCGAAGGCTACTTCCGTCCCGACGGCACTTATATCGACGTTGGCGCATACACCGGTGATACGGCGCAGGAATATTACGACGCCGCGTCCGATACCGAAAAAATCATTTGCTTTGAGCCTGATAAGCGCTCTTACGGCAAAATGCTGAAAAGAGAGATACCCCGTCTTACCGCATACAATGCGGCGGCAGGCAGGTGTGAAGGAGAAACACAGTTTACCGGCGGTGGCGGAAGATCCTCTTCTACAGGAAAGGGAAATATCGTTGTTCCGGTCAAAAGCATTGACGATATCGCAATAAACGAATCCGTGCGCTGTATCAAGATAGATGCGGAGGGTGACGAGCGCGAGGTGCTCGCAGGCGCGGCAAACGTCATCTGGCGTTGTCGTCCTGCATTAAACGTTTCACTTTATCACCGTACCGGCGACCTTTGGGAGCTGCCGCTCCTTATTCATCGTACCGACCCTAAATACAAGCTTTATATAAGAAAAAAAGAGTACGTTCCCATGTGGGATATATCGGTCTACTGTATGCCTTAAAAATACAGACAGCTTTTGGAGGATATTTTTATGATAGTTTCGCAGTTAATAAACCATATAACTTCCGGCGGATGCGACAAAGCCTTTACCGCACTTTACGGTGAAAGCAGAATTCTCTCCCAGCGTGAGAGATGGGTGTCTCTTGCCAACAGCTTTCTCACTCTTTACGGTGACAGTGATGTGTATATGCTGTCTGTTCCCGGAAGAACCGAATTGCTTGGCAACCATACCGACCATAATAACGGCAGAGTTCTTGCTGCCGCAGTGGATATTGATATTATAGCCCTTGCCGCCAAGGCTGAGGACAGCTTTATCCGTATCAAGTCCGAAGGATACCGTGAGGACGTGGTGTCCCTTGAGGACATCGACCCTGACAAGGCAAAGAAGGGGAGCTCCTCTTCCGTAATTTCCGGCGTGTGTGATTATTTCAAGTCTCACGGCGGTACTCTCGGCGGAATCCGCGCCTGCACCACCAGCGATGTGCTTACCGGAAGCGGTATTTCTTCCTCCGCCGCATTTGAGGTGATGTGCGGAAATATGCTTAACGTTATGTATAACGATAATAAGTTTTCTCCTCTTTTCCTTGCAATGGCAGGAAAATATGCGGAAAACGTGTACTTTGGCAAGCCTTGCGGACTTATGGACCAGACTGCATGTGCATCCGGCGGATGCTCGTATATTGATTTCGGCGGTGAAGAGGCGGTTCTTCGCAAGATAACTCCCGACCTTGGCGATACCGTTCTTTGTATAGTAAACACCGGAGGAAACCACGCCGATCTTACTGATGATTACGCTTCCGTCCCCTCGGAAATGCTTTCCTGCGCAGCTCTTATGGGCAAGAAAACACTCCGTCAGGTGGATGAGGATGAGTTTGTTTCCCGTGTTGCATATCTCCGTGCCAACGTAGGCGATAGAGCTATTATGCGCGCAATGCATTATTTTGAGGAAAACCGCCGCGTTGATACCGCTGTTGAATGTCTTGAAAAGGGTGATACCCAGGGATATTTCCGCTGTGTAACCGCATCCGGCAATTCTTCGTTCCGTTTCCTTCAGAACGTATATACAAACAAGAACGTATCCGAGCAGGGACTTTCTCTTGCCCTCTGCCTTACCGAGCGTATGGGCCTTGTTTGCCGTGTTCACGGCGGCGGATTTGCAGGTACCATACAGACCTATCTCCCCGTTTCCCGTAAGGAAGAATACCGCGAAAAGATGGAGCGTGTGTTCGGTGATGGAAGCTGTATGTTCCTTAATATCCGTCCTTACGGCGCCGCTTGTATTGACGGCGATAAGATAACCGAGGCAAGGTAAATTATGGTATTTGCCTGTACCTTGTTTTCCTCTTCAAAGGGGAACTGCACTTATGTCCGTTCCGGCAGAGATGAGTTTCTAATCGATGCAGGTGTTTCCGCCAAGCGTATAGCGGATGCACTTGTAAACGTGGGAACGGATATTAAAAATATTTCTGCTATCTTTGTCACACACGAGCATACAGACCATATAAAGGGTCTTGCCGTTATATGCAAAAAATACGGCATTCCCGTGTATGCGCCCTATTTGTGTGCACGCTACATAAAAAAGAATTTTCCCGATGTTTCGCCGTTTCTTTGTGAAAACGAGCCGGGCAACACCGTAACTTTGCTTGATACGTCGGTTACTGCATACGCCACCCCTCATGATAGCCAGGGCTCGGTCTGCTTCCGCATAACCACTCCGGACGGTGTTATCGGTTATGCAACCGATATCGGTCATATCAGTGACCAAGTGTGGGATGCTCTTTGCGGTGCAGACAGCGTGGTGGTGGAATCCAACCACGATCTTGAACTGTTGGATAACGGACCCTATCCCAGAGCGCTTAAAAACCGTATTCTTTCGGATTACGGCCATCTTTCCAATTGTGATTGCGGTCAGCTTCTCTGCCGTCTTGTTAATAGCGGAACGAAGCGTGTGGTGCTGGCACATTTAAGTGAGGAAAACAACCGTCCGCCTCTTGCTCTCGCCGCTGCACGCGGTACTCTTGCCGGAAGCGGTATAAGAGTAGGGGAGGAAGTAATTCTCCGCGTTGCCCCGCCCGACGGGATATGTGAAATAATGAATGTGAGGGAATAAAAAATGTACTCAAATGGTCTTCTAATTCAAGAACTGGGCGCCGTAAACAAAGCGATGGATTTTGTGCCCCCCAACTATAAAGGAATACACAATCTGTATGACGACCCTTTGCTAGGAGTAAAAGCAACCGAAATAGCCGCGTTACAACACGAGAGAATGTTTAATCGGCCTCCGGAAAGTCCGGAAATATGCAACGAATTTGTTTTTGATTCCGATTTGGCAAAAAGATATATTTTTATGTGCAATTCATTAGGCTTTAACCTCCGCCTTCTTTTCATCGAAAGTGATTATCCTCACGAGATATGGAAAGACGAAATCCCGAAAAGAATATTTCTCGGTTATGAGGTTACCGAAATACCGTTGAGTATTATGACATTGTACGATTTGTATAATAACGAAAGGTTTGAAAACTATCGAGCACTTCTCAACGAAAACGGATTGTTTTCCAACGAACGCGATGCATACAAATTCAAAACGGAATATAAAGCATTGTTAGAGCAAGACCTTGTAGGCGATGGCAACGTTGATGTGTATGTTTGCGCTGTCTACGAAGTGGATACGGAAGCTCTTTTAGCCACTTTATAAACATTCAATATGATAAATACAAAAACCGCCGAAAATCTTCGGCGGTTTTATCGTTATTTTACTAAATTGTTTATGTCTTCTATCAGCATATCCACGTTTTCTTCCTTGGTTGACCATCCGGGGCATATACGCACCGCCGTTTTCTCATCGAGAGAAGCCATGTGCTCAAAGGAATACTTTTCTTTTAGCTTTTCCAAAACGCTGTTTTCGAATATAGGGAATATCTGGTTGGTTGGGGACTGATAGTACAAGTCAATGCCATTGTCCGCAAGGCATTTCTTAATTTTGTCCGCCATTTTCATCGCGTGCTCGCCGAGGGTAAAATATACTCCGTCGGTAAACAGCGCGTCAAATTGAACGCCCAGAAGTCTGCCTTTGGCAAGCATAGCGCCTTGGCGTTTTATCATATGGCGTATGTTTTTTGCAAGGGCGGGGTTGGTAAACACCATTGCCTCGCCAAACATAGCCCCGCATTTTGTACCGCCGATGTAAAACACATCGCAGTGGGAAGCAAGGTAGGGCAGGGTAACGTCGTTTTCCCGTGCGGCAAGACCGTATGCGAGACGTGCACCGTCAATAAACAAAGGAACACCGTACTTTTGGCAGATACCGTAAATATCCTCAAGCTCTTTTGCGGAGTAGATGGAGCCGGTTTCGGAAGGGAAGGATATATAAACTATTCCCGGCTTTACCTCGTGCTCGTTTTCGGGAAGTGAAAGCAGTTTTTCAAGATCAGATGCTTGTATTTTTCCGTCTACCGCAGGAAGGGCATATACCTTGTGGCCCGTCGCCTCGATAGCTCCTGTCTCGTGAACGTTGATATGTCCGCTTTCACAGCATACTACGCACTCAAAGGGACGGAGCACGGAAGAAATAATTATAGTATTTGTTTGTGTACCGCCGACTGCAAAATGCACCTCCGCATTGGGCGCACAGCAGTATTTCTTTATCTTTTCTGAGGCGGCAGCACAAAACTCGTCCTTTCCGTAGCCAACGGTGTTAAGTCCGTTTGTTTTTATCAGCGCATCCAACACCTGAGGTGCGCATCCGTCAGTATAATCACATTCAAATCGTATCATTATTCCATTTCCTCTATATGATAAACGTATTCCAGTGTGCTTAACGCCTCAATTATTTCCGAGTGCTTTTTGTATTTCTTCAGTTCCTTGCCGTGTATAGTAACCGAAACCGTATAAACGCTCAGTCCCGAATTTATATACGCAGGGTTGGATTCAATGTTATCAATAACCATTCCCAGCTTTCTTATGGTGGTTACAAAATCCTGAAGGTTGCTTTTGTTTTTCAGTTCCAGATGTATCTCAAAATGGTTAAATCTGTCTTTTAGTCCGTGCTCGATGGTGGGGAAAAGAGAAAGTCCGCATATTACCGCAATAAATGCTACCAAAGTTACGGTATACAGTCCTGCGCCTGCCGTAAGCCCGATAACACCGCACGCCCAGAGTGCTGCAGAGGTGGTAAGTCCTTTTATCTGGCTTTTTGAGCTGTACAGCACGGAGTTTCCGCTTATCATCGCACCGCCGATGACTACTGCCGCAGAAAGGACGGGTATACTCATCTTGGTTTCCGATATAAGGAAAATATCGGTAAGCATCGCCACCGTGCCTGCAAGGGACACCATAATAAAGGTACGCAGTCCTGCAGAATGGCGTTTTGAAGAGCGTTCAATTCCTATAAACGCCGAAAACAGCATGGAAATACCTATTCTCAAAAGAATGGTGTAGATATTAATTTCGGTTGACCAACTTCCCATCAAGGTTGCCAAAGGGTCGTTTATCATAATCTTCCTCCTTATCTGTTTCTTGAAAAGGGCTTCCTGCGTGATGCCAGCATGGATGCATACTGCTCCTCCGCCGCTTCAAGAAACGCCTGCTCGTCTTCATTGGGAGTATCACCCTTTTCAGGCAACTCCTCTTGTATCTTTTGTATTCTCTCGGTAAGAAGTTGCGCGTCGGTTTTTATTCTTCCGTCAGGCGTAACCGTTTCTACCAAAACTATATCTTCCAGTTTATCCGAGTAGGCACCTGCTAGATGAAGCGACATTTTTGCCGCCGCAGGGCCCACCAGCTCGTACAGCACGCCCGATGCAAGTATTACGGTTGTCAGCGCGTCACCTATCTCACCGCCAAGCGCACGGGCGCCCAATGCCGCAAGACCTATACTTACGCCTGCTTGAGGCACAAGGGCAAAGCCAAGGAAATTTCGCACCTTTTTGTCCTTTTTAGCGGCAAGACAGCCAATGTACGCTCCTGCGTATTTACCGATTATTCTTACAACGAAATATGCAATTCCGATGGTAAGCAAAGAAACCGAGCCTACCGATGCAGAAAAATCAAACAGCGCGCCCAGGTCAAAGCTCACTCCTGACCTAACAAAGAAAAGCAGCAGCATCGGAGGGCTGAAATAGTTTAACTGCTTGAACAGCTTTTCGTCGCCGGATACGTTAATATATACCGTCGCCATAGACATACATCCCAGCAGGGGAGAAACGTCCAGTACAGCGCAGATACCGCAGAAGGCAAACAGCACCGCAATCGAAACTATAAGACGGTTATCGGTAGACCGCTTTTTCAGTAATGCGTTGAGGAAAAATCCAAACACGCATCCCACTATCAAAACGCCCGCATTTATAAGTAGGGGATACAGCACGTCACCTGCCGAAACGCTGTGAGACGCGCCTATCAAGGCTGTCGCCACCGATATTGCCACCGAGTAAGCGATAAGGCTTATTACGTTGTCCAGCGCCACCACCTGAAGCAGAGTGTTTACAAAATCTCCCTTTGCCCCTGTTTGCCGTATAGTCATCATCGTAGATGCAGATGCAGTTGCCGCCGCCAACGCGGAAAGCACGATAGAAAAAGCAAGCTCCACTCTGAATATTCCGTACAGCACACCGAATACCGCCGCGGCGGAAAGCAACGCTTCCGCAAGGGTTATAATAAGCACCTTGGCACCGTTTTTCTTTAATACGTTCAGCTTAAAGAATTCGCCTGTGCTGAATGCGATAAACGCCAGCGCTATATCGGATAAAAACTCCGTTCCCTCAACAATTTCCTTTGGTACGGCGTCCAAAACATATGGCCCCAGCAAAATTCCCGTGATAATATACGCCGTGACGTTGGGCAGCTTTAACAGCTTGGTAAGCCTCGTTAAGGCGAAACCGCAAAACAGCATTAATGCTATGGTTATAATAACCATGGCGGCAGGAGACTGTATACCGAAAAATTTTTGTATTGTTTCAGCCATTATCTTCCTCCCGTCAAAATATTTTATTATATATTTTACCATATAATAAGTATATAGTCAATTATCAATTAAAAATACAAAAAGCCCCACGTTATGTGGGGCAGGGGGTCAAGAAAAACGGTTTATCAAATCAAAGACAATTTGACTTCAAGCTCTTTAATCTTTTCGGAATCATATTTGCTATGTGTATATTTCGTTGCAAAATCATTATCAAATGCTTTCAGTACATTAATTGCTTGTGTGTACTGTATTTTAGCTTTTTCAATTGCTCCCATTTTAATATAGATATTTCCTAAAATTTCAAGCATCCATACCAAATGCTCAAAGCACAAAGAAGCCTCTTTTGTGGCTGCTTCGAACTGTTCTTCTCCTTCTAACAGATATGCTTTTACATATAAATTAGAAAAATATACCTCGGGAATATGCTCTATAGCCTTTTTAGCCAATTGGTATTCGCCCTTTGCTTTGTACGCCTCTGCCATAATACGATATGCATCCATCCGCACATCGTCGTATTTTGTGCTTTCAACAAGAGCTTTGCCAATTGATATAACTTCGTCGTTTTTGCCCAATTCCGAAATAACACCAATCAAGCAGTTGAGTAACACATCATTTCCGGGGTATCGCTTTAATCCTTCACGAATTATCTGTTCAGCTTTCTCTTTATCCTCATCCCAATACTTGCTGTGTTCATCAACAATTACTTCGATATTTTTCTCAATTTCGTAAAGATTAAAATCAAAGAGCTCATCGGTGGAAATGCCGAAGAAGGAAGCGATAGCAGGAATCATAGTTACGTCCGGCATAGTGTTACCGTTTTCCCACTTTGAAACGGCTTGAAAAGATACGCCGAGATAGTTAGCGAAAACCTCTTGTGATATATTTTTCTGTTTTCTTAAAGACTTAATTTTTTCTCCAAGTTTTATCATTGTTGTTCCTCCAAATTGTTTTGGATCAGCGCTTATCCTGATATGATTATATCACACGTCACCATAAAAACAATAACTCATTTGGAGAGAATTTTTCTAATACAAGTTGAAAATTCAACCCTTTCTTCCCGACGCTTGCGTCTGGGGCAAGCATAGCGCGTGGACGTCCGCTGCGCGAAATCGGGCAGATGCCCGAATTCGCTAAAAAAGCAAGGCTTTTCAACCTTGCTTTGCCATATGATTTCATGCCGCCGCAAATCGACGGATGCCATACCAAGCCTACTTTTAACCCAAAGCTCACTTTGTTCGCTTTGGGGACCCTGAAACGTCGGCCTGGATAAAAAAATCCGAGAACAAAGTTCTCGGATTTTTTTGGTGACCCGTAGGAGAATCGAACTCCTGTTACCGCCGTGAAAGGGCGGTGTCTTAACCGCTTGACCAACGGGCCTTAAATGGTAGCGGAAGTGGGACTTGAACCTACGACCTGCCGGGTATGAACCGGATGCTCTGCCAACTGAGCTATTCCGCCATATATTCCGCTTTTTGCGCCGTCTTTATGACAGCTTGCTTATTATATCAAGTCAAAAGTGATTTGTCAATAGTTTTTTTAATAAAAAATAAAAAATAATGTTTCTTGCAAAGTGTATATCTCTATGTTATAATTTTATGAGGTGATATTTTTTGACCCATCAATTTGTTTTGCATAACGATAAAGCGGTGTATTATACTTCTCCGCTTTTTGATAGATTTTCTGTTCCCCACGCATTCTTTACCCGACACGGCGGTGTAAGCACTCCGCCGTTCGATACCCTTAATTTTGCGGTAGGTCTGGGTGAGAAAAAGGACAGTGCTGAGAACGTGCTGGCAAACCACCGCATTGCCGCTTCGGTTTTCGGATTAGACGAACGTTCTGTCTGCCGAACCTATCAGACTCACAGCACCACGGTCATAGAGGTTAAGGACGAGCATAGAGGCACGGGCACGGTAAAGCCTCCCTTTGATTTTGACGTGGACGGTCTGGTTACCGCTTGTCAGGATACTTTGCTTTCTGTCCGCAGCGCGGATTGCGTTCCTATTCTGCTGTATGATACCGTTAACAACGTTTGCGGCGCAGTTCATTCCGGTTGGCGCGGAACTCTTGGCGGAATATCCGCCGTTGCCTTAGACAAAATGTGCGGTATGGGAAGCAAAAGAGAAAATATTATAGCTGCCATCGGACCTTGCGCAGGCGTTTGCTGTTATGAGGTGGGTGCGGAGCTTTACGATTATTTTACGCAGAAGGACCCTTCCTTCGGTGAGTATTTTGTTCCTGCCGAAAACGGCAAGTTTATGTTGGATCTTACGGGCGTAAACGAAAAAGCGCTTCAAAACAGCGGTGTTAGAGAAGAGAATATTTCTTCTTGCCGCATTTGCACCTGTTGTAATACCGATACGTTCTTTTCCCACCGTGTTCACGGAAACGAGCGCGGTACTATGGCTTCACTTATAATGAACAGGAGGAAATAATGAGTATTAAAATTTTACATACTGCAGATATACATCTTGATTCCCCCTTTACGGCGTTTTCTCCCTCTGCTGCTGAAAAACGGCGCGAGGCCGTTCGCCGTTCCTTCCTCCGTCTTATCGAAAAGGCGAGGGAAGAGCAGGTTCAGATATGCCTTATCTCGGGCGATCTGTTCGATACCGAGTTTGCCACTCGAGATACTGCGCTTATGCTTAAAAACGCATTTGCATCGCTTCCTTCCTGTGCGTTTTTTATATCCCCCGGTAATCACGATCCCTTTACTCCTGCGTCTGTGTACGCATCAGCGGATTTTCCTGAAAACGTTCACGTTTTCAAGGACCGCCAGTGTATAGAGCTTAATGATCTGGGTGTTCGTGTGTTTGGATACGGCTTTACCTCGTCCTTGTACGGTGAGAGTACCGTTACGGGCTACGAAATTCCCGATGACGATATGATAAATATCCTGGTATGCCACGGCGATATGTCGGGCGTCCTTTCCTCCAATGGTCCCGTTACCAAAAGGGAGATAGGTGAGAGCAAGTTTGATTACGTAGCTCTCGGTCATATTCACAAGGGCACGGGCGTTTGCTCGGAAAACGGTGTTTTCTATGCATACCCCGGTTGTCTTTGCGGCAGAAGCTTTGATGAAACGGGAATAAAATCCGCCCTCATCGGTACTGTTGAAAAGGGGAACGTTAACTTAAGATCGGTGTCTGTTGCGGAAATGCGTTATGAAGTCATAAATGTTGACGTTACCGATTCCGTAAGCAGAAGAAACGCCTTGGAAATGATACGTGCTTCCGTTTCTGATTTTCCTGCAGGCACGGTCATTCGTGTAAACGCGGTAGGTGAGACCGACGAAGAATACCTGCTGTCTCCCGATGAGCTTTCCGGTCAGACCGAATGCGAGGTACATATCGTTGATAACACTCGCGTAGTCGTAAGCTTTACCGGTACCGAAAGTGAAAATACTCTTAAGGGCGTTTTCTACCGTATTATGGAAAAGCGTATTTCTCAGGCACGTCCGGGCAGTGAGGAATATAATACTCTGGTAAAAGCACTCAAGTACGGTCTTACCGCACTTAACGAAAAGAATATAGCAGATTTCGGGGAGGAGCAGATATGAACGCAGTTATTATCGAAAAATGTGAAATAGTCTCCTTCGGTTGTATAACAAATACAATAATCACACCCGAAAAAGGAATAAATCTTATTACCGCTCCCAACGAAAGCGGCAAGACCACCCTTGCGCATTTTATAAAGTTTGTTTTTTACGGCTTTTCCGGTCAGCGCGTTTCCAACGTTTCTGAAAACGAGAAAAAGCATTATATCCCTTGGGATAACCCCCGTGCGGCAGGAAGCGTTGAGTTTTCTCTTGGCAGTATGAGATACCGTGTTGAGCGTGAGTATCTTGCAGGCAAGGATATGTGTACCGTTACCGAAAAGGATACGGGAAAGGAAATACTTAAGGGGCAGGTCCCCGGCGAATGCTTTTTCGGCGTAAAGGAGGAGATATTCTCCAAAACAGCCTTTTTCCGTCAGCTGGTTTCTCCCGGCAAAAAGGATGATGAGCTTGCTGAGCAGCTACGTAATCTAATTGCCTCGGCCGACGAGAGTGTCAGTGCGGCTGATGCTATGAAAAAGCTTTCCGAAGCACGCAACCGTCTCCGCAGCCGTGTAAAGGGCGGCGGAATACTGCCTGCTTTGGAGGAAAAGCGTGATGCTTTTGACCGCGCTTTGGGTGATGCCGTTTCCAATTCCGGCGCTTTGGGTAAGGTGGACAGCGAAATAAAGGAAATTGAAAACAAGATATCCAACAACCGCAGACTCAGAGATGAGATCAAACAGGAGCTTATCGGTATAGAAAAATACGAAGCATCTCTAAAATATGCGGAGCTTAAGGAGCACGCCCGTAAGGTTACCGAGGCTGAGGCTGAGTACGATGGGGCGACAGAGCCCTTCGGCGGTGTTGAGCCTGATAAGGATAACGTGGCTAAGGCTGTAAAGCTTATATCCCGCAGAAGCGTATATACCGCAAAAATAGAAGAGCGTAAGGAAAACCTTGCCAATGCGGAAAAGGATGTTGAGAACGCACGCAAGGAAAGCCTTTTTGACGGAAGAAACGTAAATACCATCGGTAAAAAGATACGTGCCATCCGCGGTGCAAGGGTATTGATGATACTTCTCGCGCTTCTTATGGTGCTTGCCGCGGGTGCAACTGCAGTGCTGGAGTTTACCGATATCTTCGGTGAAGTTGAATTCTTGCCTTGGCAGTATATAATCGTTTTTGGCGGTGCGGCAGTAATCATTTTTATAGTGCTTATGATACTGAACGGAGCGGCGTCCCATTTTGCGGCACGAAACGGATTTTCTTCGCTTTCTGAAATGAAATATATGCTTGGTCAATATCCGGCGGCACAGCAGGAGATAGCCGAGCTTGAGCTTAAGGCTATAGGAGCCAAAACTCTTTATGACCGTGCCGTTGATGAATTGGCACAGCTTGACGGAGAGATATTCTCTGTAACCGAAGGAATGCCCGGCGACCCCGAGGACGTTAATAAGCGTGTTGCCGATATTGTTTCTGCAGCAGACCTTGTTTTTCGCACCCGTACACAGCTTGATACCGCCAAGGCGGTACAGGAGGCGGCATTTGCTTCCTGCGATCTTAAGCGCATAAGCGAATTGGCTGAGAATGCTTCCGTTCCTGCTCACACCCGTGAAGAACTTGAGCGCGCTATGGACGCTATCTCACAGCAGGATGAGTCCTTGAGGAGCAGCTTACGGGAAAAAGAAGGGGAGAGAGGCAGACTTATCGGCGCAGGCGGAGACCCTGCACTTATTCAGGCGCAAAGAGATTCCGTAGCGGCTCGAATAAAGTATCTTGAGCAGTCTTATTCTGCAGTCACTATTGCCGCAGAGGCGTTGGACGAAGCGGATAAATATATGCGTAATATAGTTTCGCCTGCACTTTCCCGCCACGCAGGGAAGTATATGTCGGCAGTAACCGGCGGTAAGTACGATAAGGTATCCTTTGATACATCGCTTACAATGTCTTACGAAACCTCTGTCGGCACCAAGCATTCCGACTATATGTCTGCTGGCACCAAGGACAGCGCTTATATGTGCTTGCGCCTTGCCCTGGTAAACCTTATTTATTCCGAGACACGTCCTCCTCTTGTGTTGGACGATGCCTTTGTTCGTCTGGACGGAAAGCGTCTTGAATACATGCTTGATATGGTCAAGACCGTTGCCGAGGAGGGGCAAGTATTCCTGTTCTCCTGCCATGACAGAGAACAGCGTATACTTGATGCTTCCGGAACCTCTTATAACAGGATAGAAATATAATGGAACATTACACACCGTTACAGTACATAAAGGGCATAGGCGAAGCACGCAGTAAGTGCTTCGCCAAGCTTGGTTTGTCCTGCGCAGGAGATCTGCTTACCTTTTATCCCCGTACTTACGAGTACAGAGGTGAGACAAAAAAGGTTGCCGACGCATTGGACGGCGAAATATGCTCTCTTGTTCTTACGGTGGATTCTCCCGTCAAAACCGGGGGAGGCAAGGTTAAATATATCAAATTCACAGCCGGTGATGATACCGGCACGGTAAATATTACCTTTTTCAACCAAAAATGGTTGCTTAAGGTGTTTTCACAAGGGCGCGCTTTCCGTTTTTACGGAAAGGTTACCTTTGGCTTTTACGGAAAGGAAATGGTGTCTCCCGAGGTGGAGCCTATACTTCACGAAAAAAAACTCCGTTCTGTTTATCCCGTGTATCCGCTCACAAAAGGACTTTCGCAAAAAACAGTTCAGAATGCTGTAAGTGCTGTGCTTCCTCTTTCGGAAGCCAAGACGGACGTTTTGCCTGAGGCTGTTCGCAAAAGATACGCGCTTTTAACTGTGGGGGAAGCTATACGAAAGATACATCTCCCTGCATCCCGTGAGGACGTAGCGGCAGCAAAGCGCACTCTTGCTTTTAATGAGCTTGTGGTGTTTCAGACGGCACTCCGCGTTTCCCGCAGGGGAAAGAACGTATCCAAGGGAATACAGATGTCATTCAAAAACAGCGGTGTAAAGCAGTTTTTTGAATCGTTCCCGTTTTCTCTTACCTCGGCACAGGAGCGAAGTGTTAAGGAAATACTTAACGATATGTGCGGTGATACTCCCATGACCAGGCTTTTGCAGGGCGATGTGGGCAGCGGTAAGACGGCGGTGGCTGCGTCTGCGGTATATTTTGCAGTTAAAAACGGGTATCAGTGTGCGTTTATGGCACCTACGGAGATACTGGCATCCCAGCACGCAAAAACGCTGGATAAAATGCTTTCGCCCTTTGGTATACGGGTGGGATTGCTTACGGGCAGTCTTACGAAAAAGCAAAAAGCTTTATTGCATCAGGGCCTTGCCGACGGCAGTATTGACGTTGCCGTAGGCACCAACGCCCTTATTCAGGATACCGTGGTGTATAAGAAGCTGGGTCTGGTCATAACCGATGAACAGCATCGCTTTGGCGTAATGCAAAGAGCGCGGCTTACCGAAAAAGGTGGCAACGGCAACACAAAGCCTCATATGCTGGTAATGTCCGCAACGCCTATTCCCCGTACTCTTTCGCTTATTCTGTACGGAGATCTGGATATCAGCGTTCTTGACGAATTACCTCCCGGCAGACAGAAGGTAGATACCTATCTGGTGGGAAGCGATAAGCGCGAGCGCGTGTTCAAAATGATTCGGGAAAGGATCGCCGCAGGCAATCAGGCTTATATAATCTGCCCTCTTGTTGAGGAAAACGAGGAAAGCGGCAAGCAAAGTGCAGAGGGGTATGCCGAGGCAATGCGCAGAGGAAGCTTTACGGGTATAAACATCGGTATGCTTCACGGAAAAATGACACCTGTGGAAAAGGATGCGGTTATGCGTTCCTTTGCAAGTGGCGAAACTCAGATATTGGTATCTACTACCGTCGTTGAGGTGGGTGTGGACGTGCCCAACGCAACGGTAATTCTTATAGAAAATGCAGAATGCTTCGGTCTATCTCAGCTTCATCAGCTTCGCGGCAGAGTGGGCAGGGGAAAGGATAAGAGCATGTGTGTGCTTTTGTCTGACCAAGCTCATGGCAAGACTGAGGACCGTTTACGAATAATGTGCGAGACCAACGATGGTTTTGCCATTGCCAATGCAGACCTTGAGCAGAGAGGCCCCGGTGATTTCTTTGGTGAAAAGCAATCGGGCGAGTTGATATTCAGAGTAGCCTCCGCCGCTGATATGAATATGCTGGAGGCGGCAAAAAAGCTTTCCGAGGAAATGTTTGCAGAAGGGGAGAACAAGTATCCCGCTTTGTTCAAGGCGGCATACGAATTCGCTTCGGGAAATGAGAAAGGTAATAAGATCAGCTGATGAAGATTGGAAACGTTTCTTTTAAATACGGCTTGACTCTTGCTCCCATGGCAGGTGTTACCGACCGTGCCTACCGCGCTCTTTGCGTGCGCTATGGGGCGGAGCTTGTTACTACTGAGCTTATCTCCGCAAAGGCTGTTACTATGGGGGATGAGCGCACCTTTCGTCTTGCTTCTCTTACCGATGAGGAGCTTCCTGCGGCGATACAGATATTCGGCTCGGACGGAGACATAATGGCAGAGGCGGCGTATAAACTTATGTCACTTTCTCCGCATATGATAGATATTAATATGGGGTGCCCCGTTCACAAGATCATACGAAACGGAGAAGGTTGTGCCCTTATGCGTGACGTGGATAAGGCTGCAGGCATTGTTGAAAAGGTGGTAAAGGCGGTTTCTGTGCCGGTTACTGTAAAAATGCGTATCGGAATGGATGAAAACAGCCTTAATGCGCCTGAGCTGGCTGTGGCTTGCCGTCAGGCAGGTGCGGCTGCGGTAACCGTTCACGGCAGAACAAGAGATAAAATGTATTCCGGTGTCTCAGACTGCAGTGAAATACGCCGCGTAAAGGAAGCAGTCGATATTCCGGTTATCGCTTCCGGTGACGTTGGGCTTACTCTTAAAGCAGCTGAGGCGTATGCTCTTACAGGTGCTGACGGACTTGCTGTCGGCAGAGCCGCAATGGGAGCCCCTTGGATATTCGCATATCTTATCGACGATATAAACGGTATTCCCAGAAGAGAAATATCGGATGAAGAAAAGCTTTCTGTAATAAAAGAGCACATAGAAAGACTACTGTTTTTCGAAGGAGAAAGAGCTCTTTGTCAGATGCGCACCCACCTTTCTTGGTACACAAAGGGTCTGCGCGGAAGTGCCGCTTTGCGCCGAGATATAAACACCGCCGTTACAAAAGATGACTTCTTTACACTTGCGGAAAAGGTCTTTTCGCTCTGTTAACATAATACCTATCAAAATAAACGATAACCGTTTTTCGAGTTTGTGCAGAGTGCTAAAAATAGCGAGATTTTTATAAAATTATTGACAAATTATGTCGTAACTATTAAAATACTGCTATAGGTGTAGATATACACCTTCGGCAGTATTTTTATCGGGTCCCCGAGAAACCGTTAGGCTTCTTGGGGGGCGATTGTTGCTGTCTTATATTATTTTAGGAGGTCTTTTATGGACAAGTTCTTCAAAATCTCTGAACGCGGCTCAAACGTTAAAACAGAGATAATGGCAGGTCTTACCACCTTCTTCGCTATGGCTTATATTGTTGTAACCAACCCCAACCAGGTTGTCGGCTTCAATTTCGGCGGCGAAATGGATACCATCTGGAATGCAGTATACGTTGCATCTATTTTGGTAGCATTTGTAGGTACCCTGCTTTACGCACTCTACGCAAAGCTTCCCTATGCACAGGCGTGTGGTATGGGTCTTAACTCATTCTTCTTTGTTTCCTTTATTCTTCCTGCCATTCTTACCGAAGGCGGCGACGTTATAAAGGGTTATCATGAAGGTCTTTTCGTTATTCTTCTTTCCGGTGTAGTATTCCTTGTTCTTTCTGTTACCGGCGCAAGAGAATATATCGCAAAAGCGTTGCCTGATTGTCTTAAAAAGGCCATCCCTGCAGGTATCGGTCTGTTTATTGCTTTCATCGGCTTCAAGAACGTTGGCATTATTCAGGCAAACCAGTATACCTACGTACAGCTTTTCGATTTCCACGGTGCTATGTACAACGAAGCAGGAGAATTTCTCGGCGCATTTGAAGCTTGGAAGGTTATGGCTCCCGTTGTTCTCGCTCTTCTCGGCCTGTTCCTTATCGCAGTTCTTGATAAGAAAAAGGTTAAGGGCTCCGTAATTATCACCATCGGTATCGTTACCGTTCTTTACTACCTTACCACCTGGACTCTTCCTACCTTCGACCTTGGTAAGATCGGTCAGTCCTTCAAGGATTTCGGTGAGATTGGTATTATCGGCGCATTCAAGGGATATACCATCTTCTCCGGCGGCGCAAGCGCTATTATAAACGCTATCGTTCTTGTTATCACCTTTACTCTGGTTGATATGTTTGATACTATCGGAACTCTTTACGGTACCGCTTCTCAGGCAAATATGCTTGATGAAAACGGCGACCCTATCGACGTAAACAAGGCTATGGCTTGCGACTCCATCGCTACTTGCGCAGGCGCAGTTTTCGGCACCTCTACTTGTACCACCTTCGTTGAGTCCGCAGCAGGCGTAGCAGCAGGCGGCAGAACCGGTCTTACTTCTCTTGTAACCTCCATCTGCTTCTTTGTATGCTTGTTCCTCACTCCTCTTGCAGCTATCGTTCCCGCATGTGCAACCGCACCCGCTCTTATCTACGTTGGCGTTCTTATGCTTAAGAACTTCTCCAAGGTTGATATGGACGATATCGCATCTGCAGTTCCCGCATTCCTTGCACTTATCATGATGCCCCTTACTTACTCTATCTCCAACGGTATTGCAGTAGGCGCAATCTCTTACGTGCTTATCCGCCTCTTCACCGGTAAGTTCTCCAAGAAGGATATCGTTGTTACCATCATCGGCATCCTCTTTATCGCAAGATTCTTCCTGGTAACCATGTAATAAAGGCTATTCGCCCCGCTCGGCATTTTGTCGGGCGGGGTATTTTTTTATGGTTATTTTTGGGCTGTTATATTTACTTTTTTTGCTTTTTCTGATATAATATATCAATCAATTTCCAAAGGGGAAAAGTAAATGGACATTATTGCAAAAATTGCCGAGGAGCTCCGCATAAAAGTAACTCAGGCGGAGGCGGCTGTAAAACTTATAGACGAGGGGAACACCATTCCTTTTATCGCCCGTTATCGCAAAGAGGCAACCGGCTCTCTGGACGATACCGTGCTTCGTGATCTGGACGAGAAACTTCGTGCATACCGTGCAGTTGAACAGCGCAGAGAAGAGGTGCGCCGTCTTATTACCGAGCAGGAGAAAATGACTGACGAGATAAACACTGCCCTTGATAAAGCTTCAACCGTTGCGGAAATAGACGATATCTACCGTCCTTACCGCCCCAAGCGCAAGACCCGTGCTTCCGTTGCAGCAGAGGCAGGGCTTACTCCTCTTGCAGAGCTTATGCTTGCGCAGGAAAAGAGTGTGGATATAGAAGCTGAGGCGGAGAAATATCTTAACCCCGAAAAGAAGATAGAATCTTCTGTCGATGCACTTCACGGCGCAATGGATATTATTGCAGAGACTGTTTCGGATAACGCCGCTTACCGTAAGTGGATCCGTGAATATACTATGAAAAACGGCTTGCTTTCCACTAAAGCAAAGACGGAAGAGGACAGCGTATACCGTATGTATTACGACAGAAGCGAGCCTCTTAAAAAGCTTGCCTCCCACCGCGTTCTTGCCATTGACCGCGGTGAGAAAGAGGGATTCCTTTCCGTTAAGGTGGACGTGGATAAGGATTATATTGAGGGATATCTTATCGGTCAGACCGTTTCCAAGCAGATATGCTCCTCTACCCAATACGTAAAGGACGCAGTTGTTGATGGATATGAGCGTCTTATCGCTCCTTCTATACAGAACGAGGTACGCAGTGATATAACAGCCGCCGCACAGGAACAGGCAATTAAGGTGTTCGGTGAGAATTTGCGTAACCTTCTTCTTCAGGCACCTGTAAAGGGTAAGGTGGTTATGGGCTTTGACCCTGCTTATCGTACCGGCTGTAAAATCGCTGTTGTAGGCGAAAACGGTGAGGTTCTGGATACCACCGTGGTGTATCCCACTCCTCCTCAGAACAGAACCGAGGACGCAGAGCGTGTACTCAGTGCGCTTATCAAAAAGTACGGGGTTGACATAATATCCATCGGCAACGGAACCGCCAGCAAGGAAAGTGAAATTTTCGTTTCCGGACTTCTTCCCAAGCTTACCGGTCAGGTCAGCTATATTATGACCAATGAGGCAGGCGCATCCGTTTATTCTGCGTCTAAGCTTGCGGCAGAGGAATTTCCTCAGTTTGACGTTTCGTTAAGAAGTGCCGTATCTATCGCACGCCGCGTGCAGGATCCTCTGGCAGAGCTCGTAAAGATCGACCCCAAGGCAATAGGTGTAGGTCAGTATCAGCACGATATGAACCCCAAGGAGCTTTCCGCTTCTCTTGACGGCGTGGTAGAGGATGCAGTTTCCTCCGTAGGCGTTGACCTTAACTCTGCATCAGTTTCTCTGCTTTCCCGCGTTGCAGGTATTACTTCAAAGACTGCGCGCGCAATTTATGATTACAGAAACGAAAACCGTCTCTTTACCTCCCGTGAGGAGCTTAAGAAGGTTAAGGGTATTGGTGATAAAGCCTTTACCCAGTGTGCAGGCTTTTTGCGTGTTTCTGAAAGTGACGAGGTGTTGGATAACACCGCAGTCCATCCCGAAAGCTATGAGTCTGCCCGCGTTCTGCTTAAAAAGCTGGGTTATACCGCACAGGACGTTAGAGAGCGTAAGATAGACGATATCAAGGCAAAGGCTTCTCTTGTGGGTATGGAGTCTTTGGCAGAATCGGTGGGGGTTGGCGTTCCTACTCTCACGGATATGATAAACGAGCTTACCAAGCCGGGCAGAGACCCCAGAGATGAGCTTCCCAAGCCTATTCTTCGCACTGACGCAATGGATATTTCTTCTCTTAAGCCCGGTATGGAATTTGTAGGTACGGTGCGTAATGTAGCGGATTTCGGCGCCTTTGTGGATATCGGCGTTCATCAGGACGGTCTGGTGCATATCTCCAAGCTGTCAAAGAGCTTTGTCCGCCGCGCGCAGGATGCCGCCAAGGTAGGCGAGATAATCAAGGTCCGCGTTATCGAGGTGGATGTAAATAAAAAACGCATTTCTCTTGAGCGAGTATTTGAAAAATAATTGACATTTTATCGGTTTTATTGTATAATTACCTTACCCTGAAAGAAAGATACGCTCTGACTTAAAGGCTACGGTCAAAAATCAAAAGATATACGTGTTTTTTGCCGCGCCTTTTTGTAGGCGCGGCTTTTCTTTATGTAAAGGAGAGTTTTATGGAAACACGTATTGCAGTAATAAGCATTATAGTTGAAAAAAGCGAATCTGCAGAAAGTATAAACAACATTCTTCACGAATACGGCGAGTATATCATCGGCAGGATGGGTATTCCGTATCGTAAGAGAAACGTAAATATCATCAGTATCGCTCTTGAGGCGCCTCAAAATACAGTTGCCGCTCTTTCGGGTAAGATCGGCAAAATTGACGGTGTCAGCGTAAAAACCGCATATTCGGGAGTTGTTTTTGATGACTGAATTTGCAAAAAAGCTTCTTGAAAACCGCTTTCTTTCGGAACAAGAATATGCACTTCTCATCCGTGAGCATACGGAAGAGGACGCTCGTATTCTTGGGGAAGAAGCCTGCCGTATCAGAAACGAGATATACGGTCCTCACGTCTATATCCGCGGACTTATCGAGATAAGCAATATTTGCAAAAACGATTGTCTGTATTGCGGTATCCGACGCAGTAACACAAGCTGTGCCCGTTACCGTCTTACTCACGAGGATATACTTTCCTGCTGTGAGGAGGGATATTCTCTGGGCTTCCGTACCTTCGTGCTTCAAGGCGGAGAGGACGGATATTATACCGATGATCTGCTGTGCGATATAGTTAAGGATATAAAAAAACGGTTTACCGATTGTGCAGTCACTCTTTCGGTTGGTGAGAGAAGCCGTGAGAGTTATCAAAGGCTTTTTGATGCAGGCACAGACAGATATCTGCTTCGTCATGAAACTGCCGACAGCAGCCATTACGCCCGTTTGCACCCCGAATCGCTTACACTTGAAAACCGTATGAGATGTCTTAACGATCTGAGGGATATAGGCTTTCAGGTAGGTGCGGGCTTTATGGTAGGAAGTCCGTATCAGACGGCAGAGCATCTGGCAAAGGATCTGTGCTTTATTCAGGGCTTCAAGCCGGACATGTGCGGTATAGGCCCGTTTATTCCTCATCGGGATACTCCCTTTGGCACTTTTCCTGCGGGAAGCGTATCTCTCACCTGTTTTTTGCTGTCGGTAATACGTATAATTCATCCCACTGTTTTGCTTCCTGCTACCACTGCGCTGGGCACCCTTTTACCTGACGGCAGGGAAAAGGGTATACTTTCGGGCGCAAACGTGGTAATGCCCAATCTTTCGCCTGCTTCAAGCAGAAAAAAATACCAGCTTTATAATAACAAATTATCGGACGGAGCCGAATCCGCCCAATGTCTTAACCAACTGAAAGAACGTGTCGCAAAGGCAGGCTGTACGGTTATCGTACACCGCGGCGACGTAAAGAAAGGATAAATAAAATGGCTTTATATAACCCCGCTTCCCTTGACCCCAATGAGTTTATCAACGACGAGGAGATCCGCGCAACCCTTGAATACGCGGAGGCAAATAAAAACAATGTTGAGCTTATAGACGCCATACTTCAAAAGGCGCGCCCCGTTAAAAACGGAAACGGCTGTACCTGTCAAGGACTTACTCACAGAGAAGCTTCCGTACTTCTCGCTTGTGAGATACCCGAAAAGGTGGAGCAGATATACGCTATCGCAGAGGAGATAAAGCAAGCCTTTTACGGTAACCGTATAGTTATCTTCGCACCGCTTTATCTTTCAAATTATTGCGTAAACGGATGCGTTTATTGCCCTTATCATCTTAAAAACAAACATATCGCCCGTAAAAAGCTTACTCAGGCAGAGGTAGAGGCAGAGGTAATCGCTTTGCAGGATATGGGACACAAGCGTCTTGCTATCGAAGCAGGAGAGGATCCCGTACACAATCCTATCGAGTACATACTTGAGTGTATCAACACTATTTACAGCGTAAAGCATAAAAACGGCGCCATTCGCCGCGTCAACGTGAATATCGCCGCCACTACCGTTGAGAACTACCGCAAGCTTAAGGATGCCGGAATCGGTACATATATTCTGTTCCAGGAAACCTATCACAAGGAAAGCTATCTTAAGCTTCATCCTACCGGACCTAAGCATGATTACGATTACCATACCACCGCAATGGACAGAGCTATGGAGGGCGGTATTGACGACGTTGGTCTGGGTGTTCTCTTTGGACTTGAGCTGTATAAATACGAGTTTGCAGGTCTGCTTATGCACGCCGAGCATCTTGAGGCGGCTCACGGTGTAGGCCCTCATACCATCAGCGTTCCCCGTGTAAAGCGTGCTGACGATATTGATCCCGACGCATTTGACAACGGCATTTCCGATGAGACCTTTGCAAAGATCACTGCTTGTATCCGCCTTGCCGTGCCCTATACCGGAATTATCATTTCCACCCGCGAGACGGAAGAGACTCGCAGCAAGCTGCTTCGTCTCGGCGTTTCTCAGGTAAGCGGCGGCTCCCGCACCTCTGTAGGCGGTTATACCACCGAGGAGCGTCCTCACGATACCGAGCAATTTGACGTTTCCGACCAGCGCACTCTTGATGAGGTAGTTAAGTGGCTTATGGATAACGGACACATTCCTTCTTTCTGTACCGCTTGTTATCGAGAGGGCAGAACAGGTGACAGATTTATGAGTCTGTGCAAATCCGGTCAGATAATCAACTGCTGTCATCCCAATGCGCTTATGACCTTGTCCGAGTATCTGGAGGACTATGCCTCCGAGGAGACCAAAAAGGTAGGATATGAGACTGTTGAACGCGAGATCGAAAAGATAACCAATTTCAAGGTAAAGAATATCGCAATTCAGAATATAGCGGATATAAAGGCGTCCAACCGCCGTGATTTCCGCTTCTAACGGAGGAAAATATGTTCCTTAACCAAACTGCTTCGGGTGAAAGAGTGCATATAGGCTTTTTCGGCAGACGCAACGCAGGCAAATCCAGCCTTGTCAACGCTGTTACGGGGCAGGATCTTTCCGTGGTGTCCGACGTTGCCGGTACTACTACCGATCCTGTAAAAAAAGCTATGGAGCTTTTTCCTGTAGGCCCCGTCCTTATAACTGATACCCCCGGTTTCGATGATATCGGCACACTTGGCGAAAAACGCGTGGAAAAAACCTTGCGTATCCTTGCTTCCACCGACCTTGCCGTTATGGTGGTAGACGGAATAGTTGGGTTTACCCCCGAGGATGAGGAAATGCTTGCCCAGATAAAAAAACGGGGCACTCCTTGTGCTGTGGTTTATACAAAGGCGGACGTCGGCTCACCCAAAATCACTCACGAAGGTATTTCCGTTTCTGCTGAAAACGGGCAGAACATAGATGAGCTTAAAAAGCTTTTGGGCTCACTTTCCGCAAAAAAAGAAGAGAAATTCATTCTTAAGGATCTGGTTTCTCCGGGTGATACCGTACTTTTGGTCATTCCTGTGGATGCATCTGCGCCCAAGGGCAGGCTTATACTTCCTCAGCAGCAAACCCTTCGTGAGCTGTTGGATAACCATTGCGTTCCGATATGTTGTCAGGATACAGAGGTAAAGCATACGCTGTCTCTCCTTAAATATCCGCCAAAGCTGGTAATAACCGATTCTCAGGCTTTCGGCAGAGTGTCAAAGGATGTTCCTGATGAGATTATGTTAACCTCGTTCTCTATTCTTTTCGCACGCTATAAAGGTGATCTTGTTTCGCTTGTCAAGGGTGCGGCGGCGCTTAAAAGCCTTAAGGATGGAGACAAGGTGCTTATCGCAGAGGGATGCACCCACCACCGCCAGTGCGGAGATATCGGCAGTGTGAAAATGCCCAAGTGGATCGAGAGGTACACAGGCGTAAGACCCGAATACGTTTTTTCTTCGGGAAACGATTTTCCTGCAGATTTGTCACAATTTTCGTTGGTCGTTCATTGCGGCGGATGCATGCTTAACGAAACGGAGATGGCACATCGCCTTTCCGTTGCGGCAGAGCAGGGTGTACCTATGGTAAACTACGGTGTCGCTATTGCTTGTATGCACGGCATATTAAAACGTTCGCTTCAGCCATTCCCTCAAGTTCTTTCTTTGCTTGACTAAAAATGTTACCCCAAGAGGTCTCAGACTTCTTGGGGTATTTTTGTGTTGACAAAACTCACTCTATGGTGTAAAATACTTTGACACGCCTCCGTAGTTAAATGGATATAACAAGCCCCTCCTAAGGTCTTGCTATATCCGCCCCACGACCGCGGGAACACGCGAAAACGCGAGAAAAACGCCGATTTTTCGACCTCGCATGGAAACCTCCGGCAGTTTGGCACCCTGTTTGGTACCATTTGGTGCCTTTTCGGGAAAACGTAAGGGATATGCCTTCAAAGCCTAATTTACCTAAATTTCATAATATGCGCCCGTAGCTCAGCAGGATAGAGCGTTCGCCTCCTAAGCGAAAGGCCGCGCGTTCGAATCGCGCCGGGCGTGCCAAAAACTGCCGAGAAATCAAGGCTTCTCGGCAGTTTTACTTTTTTTAAAATCATTATCGCTTGTTGTAGGTCATTAATGAAATCATTTGAAAGGCTAAATGGTTTTTAATTCTTTTTTGCAAATTTCGCGTCAACAAACAGCGCTAAGTGGGGAACAGTATTTTAAACAACTTAACGTAATATTTGTATCTCGACTTATAAATCTCACCGACTGAGTAGATTTTTCTTTACAATGTTTCTCTGATTTGTTATAATAAAAGTATCTAATGATAATGTAATAAGGAGCTTGTATTATGAATCGACCTTCCTCTTTTATAAGATTATTTGTTCTTTTGATATGCATTGGCGCGGTGTTGTGCTTGTTGCCATCTCCCGTTATGGCAGCAACTCACCCCGGAGCTGATGATTTGGGAACTCTAACGGAAAATGACATAAAAAGCCAAACTTTGACCGATGGAAAGGCTCACCTTTATGTGACACCCGGTGGCGGTAGTATTGAGATTATAGATATGGGCTATGATATCCACAGAGCGTATGCCAACGCCAATCAAGGATGGGAGTTTGTCCGCTGGGGTACCTATTACAAAAGCAATGGTTTTATAAAAAACGGTAAAAACCCCAAGCAAAATCTGATGCTTGGCTTTTTGGATGATTTTGTTGATACCTATATATTTGTTAGCCCCGACAGTTTCGAGGCCTATTCTCCGAAAGCTCCATGGCTTGAGATCATCGACATTAATGACGATATGACCTTGAAAGAAGATTTTTACCTTTACGCCGTGTTTGCACCTAAAGTAAAGCTGCTCAGCGATTTAAGCGATGAGGTTGGTATTGCGGGCTCCGGTTTGGCAGAAGGACAAAAGATCCGGATGGAATTCACCGCAAGTTACGGCAGCAGCATTGACGTATACTTTGCTCTGGGCGGCAGGGATCTTGTCAACGTTACAATCAACGGTGTTCCCATCGACGAAAGCAAATACACCTTTAAAAACGACAGAGTCTATGTAAATGACATCAGTATTACAGAGCCCAGCACCATCAGGGTAAATACCCGCGGCTGGCCCTTTACGGTGGCCTTTGACAGTAACGGCGGCAGCGGCAGTATGGAGAGCCAAACCTTTTATACTGAAGATGCTAGCTGGCTCAATCCCAACACTTTTGTAAAAGAAGGCTACACCTTTGCGGGATGGAGCTTAAGGCGAGACGGCAAGGGTACTATGTATGAAGATGCTGATAGGATCATTCTTTGGGATGCAAAGCAGGGTGATACCGTAACTTTGTACGCTCAGTGGGAGCATACCGACCATGAAGGCGGCATCGCTACCTGCAAAAATCGTGCACAGTGCAGCATCTGCAAAAATCCTTATGGACCGTTAAATCCAAATAACCACGAAAACGACGCAGCCTGGACTACGACGGAGACTCAGCATATGCGCAGTTACAAGTGCTGCAATAAAACCACGGTGGGCTTAAGCGACCATGAGTGGGAAGAAGGTATCTGCATCATCTGCGGGTATATCGATGAAAACGGCACCGGCGGTGGTGGCATACTTATCGGCGGCGGAACAGGCGGAAGCATCGATAACGAAAATAGCGATAACGAAATGGCTACCGACTCAGACACCGACACAGACCATAATGTACCACAGACCGGAGACGGCAGCATGGCTATTCCACTTGCTTTAATGGCATTGTCCGTAATGCTTATGCTCTTCATTAAAAAGAAATCGTAAATAAAAAAGACAGTAAAGGCTACTCTCATAAGAAAGTTTGCCTAATGTTACTGTATTGGCGAACTGTATTTCACCCGTTGGAGACCGTAGGTTTCTCCTAAGCGAAAGGCCGCGCGTTCGAATCGCGCCGGGCGTGCCAGAATAACGGATACCGTTTATGCGGTGTCCGTTATTTTTTGTAGTTTTGTTCCGATGCACAGCAGTTTAATCATCTGCTTGACATATTGGTGTTTTTTTAATATAATTATTATATAAAATGAAAAGGAGTTTGTTTGTAACATGGATGCAAAATACGAAGCGTTATTTACTCCCTGGAAGATAGGAAACGTAGAAATCAAAAACAGAATAGTTATGTGCCCTATGGGCGGTACTTCTCTGTTCGGTTGGTTTGAGCTTGGCGGGTGCCACTTTGATAAAGAGGCGGCAAAGCTGTTTCTTGAGCGTGCCAATAACAACGTAGGTCTCATCATTCCCGGAATTGCCCCTTTGCGCGATACTTTTTGGGGAAAGTGGCTGTGGCAAAATCCTAAGATGTTCAATGAGCTTAAGGATTATATGGATGAGATACATAAGACCGGTGCAAAGCTGTTTGTTCAGCTTACCGCAGGTATGGGCCGCTCTTGGGCTATTACCGAGCTGGTGGCTCCTCTCCACAAAAATAAATTCACCCGCGCTTTGATCAAGCCTGTTATAGACACTTCTCACGAGCTGGCATCTCCCTCTCCTCAGCCTTCCCGTTGGGCGCACGATATCCAGTGTCCCGAAATGACCGTTGCGCAGATCCACGAAATTATCGAAGCCTTTGCAAAGACTGCAAAGCTTTGTAAAGACGCCGGCGTTGACGGTGTTGAGGTTCACGCTGTACACGAGGGATATCTGCTTGACCAGTTTTCTATTGAATTCTTTAATAAACGTACCGACGAATACGGCGGCTCCTTTGAAAACCGTTATCGCTTCGCCGCAGAGGTCGTTCGTGCTATAAAAGAGGCTTGCGGTGAGGATTATCCCGTTTCTCTCCGTTATTCCGTAGAGTCTAAGATGAAAGGCTTTTGCGAGGGCGCGCTTCCCGGTGAGGAATATACCGAGGTGGGCAGAAACATGGCGGAAAGCGAACGTGCCGCAAAGTATCTGCAGGACGCAGGCTATGATATGTTAAATGCGGATAACGGCACTTATGATAGCTGGTATTGGGCACATCCCCCTATGTATATGCCTCAGAACTGCAACCTTGACGACGTTGCTCATATCAAGCAGTTTGTTGATATTCCCGTTGTCTGCGCAGGCAGAATGGAGCCGGAGGTCGGCGCAAAGGCGATTGCAGACGGCAGAATCGACGCAATGGGCGTTGCCCGTCAGTTCCTTGTAGACCCGCAGTGGATAACCAAGCTTATTGACGATAGACTTGAGGATATCAAGCCCTGTATCTGCTGTCATGCAGGATGCTTTAACTTCTCCTCCTCCAAGGGACACGCAAACACACAGGATCTTACCGACACTATGGGTCTTGCACGTTGTGCCCTTAATCCCGAAACCATGCAGAGCAAGAAGTATAACATAAAGCCTGCCAAGAAGCAAAAGAATATTGCCGTAATCGGCGGCGGTATCGGCGGTATGGAATCTGCTCTCGTTTGCGCAAAGCGCGGACATAAGGTAACTCTTTACGAAAAATCCGGCGAGCTTGGCGGCGTGTTTATCGCAGCGGCGGCTCCTTCCTTTAAGGAAAAGGACAAAGCGCTTATCGCTTGGTACAGACGTGAGCTTACCAAATATCCTATAGAAATAAAGCTTAATACAGAAATAACCGATATCGCTTCTCTCAAGGCGGACGAGGTGATAGTTGCCACCGGCGCAAAGGCAAAGCGTATTCCCATTCCCGGCGCAGACAGAGCTGTAGAGGCTGTGGATTATCTGCTTGGCAACAAGACGGTAGGGGAGAAGGTAGTGGTTATCGGCGGCGGTCTTACCGGATGCGAAATAGCTTACGATCTGTATCTTCAGGGCAAAAAGCCTGCTATCGTTGAAATGCAGGATGATCTTATTACCACAAAGGGCATCTGCCTTGCAAACACAAGCTATCTGCGTGATTTCTTCAAGACAAATAAGGTTCCCGTACATCTTGAAACCGGTGTTACGGAAATCACCGAAAACGGCGTTACCATCAAGCATAAGGATGGCAGTACAGAAACTATTCCCGCAGATTCCGTTGTGCTTTCTGTCGGTTATAATCCCGCGCCTATCGCTCAAAAGGGCGTGCATATCGTTGGCGACGCGAGCAAGGTCGGCAACCTGCGCACAGTAATCTGGCAGGCTTGGGACGTTGCAACAAAGCTGTAAAGGAGATAAATATATATGATTCTCACACAAGAACAACAAGCCATACTTAACGGCGAAAAGGGCGAAACTCTTGCCAAGGTTATGAAAACTCTGGTAATGTACGGTGAAGCCTTTGATGCGGAAAAGCTTGTTCCCATCACTTCAAAATACAACCACCTTGTTACCTCCTTCGGTCTTAAGGTAATGTCTCCCGTATATGATCTTATGCAGCAACTTCTTGATGCAGGCGTTGTTTCTGAGCAGCAGTTCTCCGTTGACCCCAGACCTATTGATAAAAACGTACCCGCAAACTTTTTGCAGAATCTTGTTTTTAATAAATTCATGTATACCAAGCAGGATTTTTATGAAAAACAGCTTAAAGAGCTTGGTCTTATGAACGATGATGCATTCACCTGCACCTGCTATATGGACGAGGTGGGCAACAAGCCGGGCAAGGGCGATATTCTTTCCTGGGCGGAATCCTCCGCGGTAGTGTATGCCAACTCGGTTCTGGGCGCAAGATGTAACCGTAATTCCGGTATTATCGATATTATGGGCTCTATCGTAGGCTGTGTGCCTTACTTCGGTCTTCTTACCGATGAAGGCAGAAAAGCAACTTGGGTAATAGATATTCAGACCACCAAAAAGCCTGAAGCCCAGCTTCTAGGCTCTGCTATCGGTATGAAGGTTATGGAGGACGTTCCCTTTGTAAGAGGTCTTGATAAATGGCTGGGTACCGAGCTTACTGATTCCGTTTGTGCGTATCTTAAGGATTTCGGCGCGGCAACCGCATCCAACGGCGCTGTCGGTCTTTATCATATAGAAAATCTCACTCCCGAGGCTGTGGAGCAGGGTAAGTCTCTTATTAACGAGGGTGCCCGTGTTTATGTTATTGACGACGCCGAGCTGGAGAGGGTAAAAAACAATTATCCCGTTATGTGGAAAAACCCCAACTCTTCTCCCAAGCTTTGCTTTGTGGGCTGCCCTCATCTGTCTCTCGAACAGCTTAAGGAGTGGACAGTGAATATCGAAAACTCCTTAAAGCAAAACGGAAAGAGCAAGGTTACCGTTCCTACCGTATTTACCGCTTCTCCCGGAGTGCTTAAAGCCTTTGAGCAGACCGAATATGCGCCGAGGCTTAAGGCGACCGGTGTTATCACCTCTTATATCTGCCCCCTTATGTATATGAACAACCCTCTTTGTAAGAAGATGCCGGTTATGACATCCTCCAACAAGCTTCGTACCTATACCAGCGCAAGATATTATACCGACGGTGAGATTCTTAACACCATTACAGGAGGTAAGAAATGATGAAGCAGTTCAAAGGAAGAGTTATCGTTCCCGGCAGTGCAACGGCAGAGGCGCTTGTTACCACCGAGGGCTTCAATACCCTGGCATCCTTCCAGATGGCGTTGCAGTTCGGCGATAAAGAGGTTAAGTGCGGCGACCAGAACAACAAGGACCTCCATGGTAAATCCATGCTGGGCAAGGCACTTTGTCTGCCCCAGACTATCGGCTCCACCACCGGCGGACTTGTAATCTACTGCGCTTGCGCTATGGAAAAGAACCCTGCGTGTATGCTGTTCTCAAAGCCTATAGATTCCCTTGCGGCGGCAGGCGCTATCCTTGCCGACGTTTGGGTGGAAAAGATCACCATGCCCGTTGTAGACTCTCTGGGCGATGAGTTTCTGAATTACGTCAAGGACGGAATGAAGATAACCGTTGGCGATGACGGAGTCGTAACGGTAGAATAAAACCGCACTAAACTAAGTTTGCCCTGAGGGCAAGTGAAGTTATCTGCGATAGTGAAGTTTACTTTGTGAGTGAAGTTTCGCCTTACGGCGAAGCGGTAGGCAAACTTAACTTCACTGCGAGCAAAGCTCGTCAACTTTACTTTCACTTGGTGAAAACTTCACACGAAAAAGAGCAGACATACAAGATCTTCCGTCTTGCGTGTTTGCTCTTTTTTAGTTGCGTTTTGGAACATCATTTTTGTTGAATATTGCTTTTCTTTGTGCTATAATGTATTTATCAATAAAATCTTACAGGATACAACAATGAACTATACAGTAATACCAAATTCGAAGATTCCTCACCGTAAACCCGTTTGTGATAAAGTTATAGAATACCTGGAGGGATAATTGTGAAAAAAAAGTTTTTGCTTTTTTTAAGTGATCATTGGTTTGTTATATTACTAAATACACTTATGTTAATTGGAACTGTTTTTTCGAATGTTTTTGGAGATATATATATTCAAAAAAATACGTTGTATTCGTTTAATCTACATTCCATATATGTTTTGGTAGTACTTCCTATTTATTCGCTAATATATGGTTGTATATCATACGTTGTTTACAAAAAAATATGGTTTCAACAAATACTATTAGCAATAACTTTGTTACTGGCTTTTTTGATTACGGAATTAATCTCCGTTGAATCCAATGGATTAATAATTGGAATTTTAATCTTAACGCCGAGTTTTACCTTTTTTTCAATACTTTCTTGTTTTATTACAAAAATAATATATAAAATTATTGGTGTAATGAAATAAACATTAGTTTAATCGCAAAAGACACCTTACTATAGGTAAATAAAAATTAATTACCTTTATCAATAAAATCTTACAGGATACAACAATGAACTATACAGTAAAAAAGACGTTTTCAATATTGCTTCTTTTGGTTGCTTCCGTTGTCTGGGGGCTTGCCTTGGTCGCCCAAAGCAAGGGAAGCGGTAGCGTGGGTCCATTTACCTTTACCGCCTCACGCTTTCTGTTGGGCGGCGTAGCGCTGCTTCCCATAATAGGCGCACAATCGTTGTTCGGAACCAAAAAGAAGACCACTGCCGTTACAAAGACCTTGTGGAAGGGCGGTATCCTTTGCGGCATAGCGCTTGCCGTTGCAAGTGTGCTGCAACAGATAGGTATCGGTCATACCACTGTGGGAAAAGCGGGATTTATAACCGCTCTTTATATAATTATCGTTCCCATCATCAGTATGTTTTTTCGCAAAAAGCCTGCCTTTCCGCTGTGGATCGGCGTGGCACTTGCCACTGTAGGTATATATCTTCTTTGTATCGGAAGCGGTAAATTTACGGTTGCCAAAGGGGATATATACGTCTTTGCCTGCGCTGTGTGCTTTTCGGTACAGATAATGCTGGTAGACCATTTCGCACCCAAGCTGGACGGAATAAAGCTGGCGTGCATACAATTTATCACTGCAGGCGCGCTGTGCGTCATACCCGCCCTAATACTTGAGCATCCTACCTTGGCATCACTTAAGGCGGCGCTTATTCCTATACTTTATACCGGTCTCATTTCTTCTGCTGTGGGATACACCTTGCAGATAATCGGTCAAAAAAACGTTCCTCCCGCCTTGGCATCATTGCTTATGAGCCTTGAATCTGTCTTTGCTGTTCTGGCAGGCTGGGTATTGCTTAATCAGTATCTTTCCGTGCCCGAGATGATCGGCTGTGCGTTAATGTTTGTTGCAATCATCCTCGCACAGATAAATCCCAAAAAGGAGAAATGATAAATGTTTTCAATACCGCATTTTATTTGGCTGGCAATTTGTTTTACCTTTATAGTAACCGCCACCGTTTTATTAAGAAAATACAAGCCGCCCTTCAAAAGGGTTATGTCATGGGCTTGCATTGCTGCTGTGCTGGCAGAATTGGTAAAAACATTTTCGGTAATGAAGCTGGTTCCCACGGCAGACGGAACCAAGTCCTTTGTCTTTATTGAAACAAACAATCTTCCCTTGCATTTGTGTTCAATACAGATATTGTTTATATTTTACTCCCGTTTTGCTAAAGACGGCAAGGCAAAAGAAATACTGCATGCGTTTATGTATCCCACCTGTACAATAGGTGCTTTTATAGCGATGGTGCTGCCCTCTATATTCGATACCGTGCCCACGGCGGAAGCGTTTACACGCCTCCATCCCTATGAATACTTCCTATATCACGCAGTGCTGGTAATTCTCGGTCTCCATATATACTATACTCAAAAGGAAAAGCTCCGTCCCAAGCACTATTTTACCACCTTGGGATGCTTGGGTGCGCTGGCGTTTATATCACTGTACTTAAACTCTATCTTTGCCGATGCTGTGTATGAAAACGGCAAACTCATAAGTGTAGAGGATACCGCTAATTTCTTCTTTACATACAGATTTGTTATCGATATCAAATTCACGGAAATATGGCATTGGTATATTTATCTCGCCGCAATATTTGCCGCAGCCTGTCTGCTTATGGCACTTTTCTATATCCCCGTGTTTGCAAGATATTTCAAAGAAAAAAAGAAAACCGATATAAGTGTTTAGCCGAGGTATCTTTTTGCCATGCAAAACAAAAAATTGTCTCCGGCGGTGTTGCTTTGTGCGTTGCTTTCACTGCTGTATTTTACAAGCTATATAACCCGTCTTAATTTCTCCGCCTCTATTGCGGAGATGGTACGTGCCAACGTGTTCCTTAAGACGGAAGCAGGCATCATTGGTACTGCGCTGTTTTTTACATACGGCTTCGGGCAGATCATCAGCGGTTTTTTGAGTGATAAATTTGACCCCGGCAAGATCATCTCTCTCGGTCTTGTGCTTACCATACTTTGCAACCTGTTTTTCCCTTTTTTTCAAAACAGTGTAATCCTTATGACGGTGCTTTGGGGAATAAACGGCTTTGCGCAAGCGCTTTTTTGGCCTCCTATCGTTCGCATAATGTCCCATTATTATAATGATAGCGGCTATACCAAGGGCACTCTCGCAGTCAGCTATGCCTGCCACGCCGCCACAATGCTTATATACGTTATCGTTCCCGTCGGTATAAAGATTGCAGATTGGCGCTTTGCCTTCTTTTTCGCAGCGCTGCTCGGTGCGGTAGTTCTTGCCGTGTGGTGCGCAGGATATCCTTTGCTTATAAAACGCATGGATTCGGTTTCTTCCGCCTCTTCCGCTGCCGATACTCCCAAGGTGAATCTGTTTTCTTCTCTGGCGGTGTCGGGCGTGCTGGTGGTAACCGTCGCCATTGCGTTGCAGGGTTATCTTAAGGACGGTATCCAGTCCTGGCTTCCCACCTTTTTTACAGAAGTGTTCGGTATGCAATCAACAGATGCTATCCTGCTTAACGTGCTCATTCCCGTTGCGAATATTTTGTTCGTATCTCTTGCTGTTTTACTGTTCAGAAAGGTGTTCCGCAACGAGGTGGCGGAATCTCTGTTTTTGTTTGCGGTTACCATAGTTTTGTGTGTTTTGCTGTCGGTATTTTATTCCTCGTCTCCCGTTATTTCGCTGGTTCTTGCGGCACTTATTACGGGATGTATGCACGGTATCAACTCAATGCTCATCAGCTTTCTGCCCCGTAGATTTGAAAAAATCGGCAAAGCCGCAACGGTTACGGGAATTTGTAATGCCACAGTTTACGTGGGCAGCGCCGCATCATCCTACGGTATCGCCGCAACCGCTTCTACATTCGGCTGGCTTCCCACCTTGCTTTCTTGGGGCGGGGTAGCGTTGTTGGGAGTAGTTGTTTGTATATTGGCTTCAAAAAAATGGAAAAATTATATCAAGTTTAATTGAAAGGATGTTTTCCTGTGGATAAACTGCTGGAGATTATCGAAAAATATTTTGTTTATTTTCTTGAATACTGTATTATTTTTATCGAGCTCGTGGGCGCTTTGGTGCTTGTGTATACCGTTGTAAAAACAGTAGTGGGTATTTTGCGTAAAAAACGCGGTATCCGTTTGGCGTTGGCAGAGGGAATAGCTCTCGCTTTGGAATTCAAAATGGGCGGAGAACTGTTGCGTACCGTAATTGTCCGCGAATGGAGCGAGATTCTCATACTCGGCTCTGTTATTCTCCTCCGCGCCGCGTTGACATTCCTCATCCAGTGGGAAATAAAACTGGAAAAGAAAAACGCGCTGGCAGAGGAAAAAACTTTGCCGGAAGAAAAGGACTTATTTTAATTAAAAAATGTGTTTTGTCTATTGACAAATCCCGTTGTTTATGGTATTCTATTGTGCGTCGGTTTTACCGATTCAAATGTGGTCCGGTAGTTCAGTTGGTTAGAACGCCAGCCTGTCACGCTGGAGGTCGTGGGTTCGAGCCCCATCCGGATCGCCATTTTTATAGGGGTATAGCTCAGTTGGTAGAGTCGCGGTCTCCAAAACCGTTGGTCGTGGGTTCAAGTCCTACTGCCCCTGCCACGCAGAAAACCCGCATGAGTCCTTGATTCTTGCGGGTTTTTGCTTTTTCATTTTTTGCGATCCACGGTCCACTAAATCCCACTTTGACGCTCAAATCAAGCATCATTTTCCCATCTGTTCCGTTCTGTTCTCAAGCTTTCCGTTTACTACATCATCAAAAGAGCATCAATTTATAAAGAAAAGCAGCCGAGATTTCTCGGCGGTGTTTCTTTGTCAGTTTCAATAAGAATTTTTTGTGTTGTTTATTAATCTTCGTTAAATCGTTTCGATCCCCACCAATCGGGAATAAGCTCTTTTAACTTAACTGTCTTTCTTGTTTCTAAATCAATAAGTATTTCTATTTCGCCGCTATTTTCGTCTAATTGCATCATATATTCTCTACACGCACCGCAAGGAGAACCAACACTACCGTCTTCAACAACGGCAACTACTTTATCGATTTGATGTTCCCCATTTGTAATCATATTTGCGATAGCGTTTCGCTCAGCACACATTCCCAATGTGCTTGCAGTATCAATACAAACACCTACGTATATGTTTCCTGCTTTTGTTAAAATTGCAGAAGCAACTCCGCCAGCTTCTATGAATGGGGATATGGTTCTACTATTTTGTACTCGTTTTGCTTCGTTATATAAGGTATTCCAAATATCTTCTTTCATTTTAATCTCCATTCTTTTATAACTCGAGTTCTGCTATTAGCCCATAGTGATCGCTCGCGGCTAATTCTGTTTCATTGTATATTTTTTGACCAAAAATTCTGCAATCTGTCAAAACGGGAAAGTCAGCAGGATAGGTATTTCTCAACATTATTCTGTCAACACGACTGTTAATCTCAATTGTATTGTTTTCAAAACGTGGGTTTTCGGTAAAGTTGAGAGTAAATTCCGGTCTTGTATTGTTTCTTTCTGCATAAGAACGTGCCAAATCATACCAAATATATTTCGATTCTTTTCCGTTTAGCGAACATTCACCTATAAGAAAACGATTCACATCGGATGTTTCGT
The DNA here is from genome assembly GCA_045595785.1 of Eubacteriales bacterium. Lineage (GTDB taxonomy): Bacteria > Bacillota > Clostridia > Oscillospirales > CAG-382 > SFLA01. The sequence continues at coordinate 3,163 of JAZOBE010000037.1, read as the reverse complement.
TGCAATTGAAGTCGCCGGCTAACAATACATAATCGTAAGGTTCATTTTCGAGCGATGAAACGGTTTCGACTATTTGTTTTTCTCTGTTAAGTGTGCTATCCCAAGGAAGGTGAATATTTGCTATACATAATTTTTTGCCGTTGATTTCAAAAGTACAAATTACTGTATTAGCTTTATTGAATAATGAAATTGTATTTGTAAAAGGGATTTTACTTATAATAGCAAGACCTTCGCATTCATTATGGTAGCTTTCAAAATAACAGTAATTATATTTTATAGATTCAGCAATATTCTCTGCCATATTTCTATCACGAACTTCTTGCAAGCATATTATGTCCGCATCGATGCTTTTGAGTTCTATTAAAATATGGTTTTCCCTAAATGGCATTCCGTTTTGAGAATTCCAAATGTTGTATGTAGCGATTCTCATATTTAACACTCCTAACAACGTGTTATCATTATATGAATTTTAACATAGATATCAATCAAAATCAATATTCGAATTTTCGCTTAAAGCAAAACACTGCCTAGGATTTTCTGTGATATCATTTCATCAAGCAATATAAACGGTTATTTTCGACCGAGCTTGCTTATTTTATAAAAATTTTTTTATGACAAAATCATTGAATGATTCTATAAACAGTGTTATGATTAATTACATAGAGATATTGCTGACTTTAAAAGCAGAAACGATATATGGAGGTATAATATGAAGAAAATAAGTTGTTTGAATGGTTTTTGCTATTACGATATAGGATCTAAATTTCAACTCACTGCTGAAACACAGTTGGATTATTTTAAATCAGAAGTTTTAGGCGAAAAAGAGTGGGACGGAAAAAAGATATTCTTGTCAGATAGCGCTACTCCGCCAAAATTTGATTCCGGTATAGTATGCAGTTTATGTTCGAATCTAAACCGTAGCAAGAAAACTATAAATGCTTTAAATTGCTTTTTTGCTCCGTATCAGCTAATGAACGAAACTATTAAGGCAAGGGATGTTAATAAGAGATCCAGCAAGAATAATCACAGAAATAGCATTGCTATCGGTATCGGTATGGTTTTATCCATAATTGCAACAAAGGGTTCATCCGAAACTGGAATCCGAAAACCATATGTGATATTTGTGAATCGTGGTACTTTGGGCGTTAGAAACGGCGAATTGGATGTTCCAGTTGTTGAAGGATTAAATTGTAGCGATTTTAAGCTCGGGAACAAAGAATACAGCGCTATGCTTGAAACTATTGCAAAGCGAGCTTTGTATGAGGAACGAGGTCTTAATTGTAAAATGTTAGACTCAATGGGAGTGCTACATCTTCCGAAAAAATACTACTTGGGCTATGATAAAAAATATATGCAATGGAACTTTTTTGGGACCGTAGTTGTTGACTGCACTGTCGAAGAAATTGTACGCGAAGGATTCTATTATACCAAGGATAAATTTGAATCAACAAAAATCATAGCCATTCCCGCTGAAACACAGGTTCTTTATTATCATTTGTCCGAAAAAACTTTGCAATGCAAGAATGCAAAATCGGACAAATCAAAACAGTTTTGGAATACTGCGTGGGCATCTGTTTCATTCGCGCTAAAAGACTTTTCTGAATTGATATACAATAAAAAGACACATTCTTCTATTGAGGAAAAATTATTTCATGTTGGAAAATCCTTTCCTTCGTTTGTTGCTCCTGTAAGGAAGACTATGAACAACTTTGCTCGTTTTATGGAAAAGTTCCGAAGAATAATCGAAGTTGGATGTGGGTTACTCTCTTTGGCCACAGTTGCTGTATTTATAAAAAGTTTTCAAGACTCTTTGTATAGTACCGCAAATGAGATAATTGCGTTGTTAATGACCGTATTAACGTGTTGGTTGGCTATTGCTATTTCAAGAAAAGAAAAAGTTTCAACAGAAGGCTTAATTGAAATAGATTTAAACACGGAGGATACTAAATATCTGATTCCAGAAATACGGGTTTTTCGTAATGTTGTGTTGCTTGATGGAAATATCGCAAAAAGAAAAATTTCTTTCGAGCATGAGTGTTTTAAGAATGGTGTTGGGGCTGTTTCGGTCCAAAGGGAATGCAAGCAGTTTTATGATTCCTCAAATCCTATAAAAAAATGGGAAATGGTTAATTCTGTTACAAACACCGATGAACATACGAAATGGGTCATCAAGTCTTGCGACAAGACCCAGAATAATTTGCGTGTTATATTTGCATGTATTTATAACCAGAAAAAGATATATTTCACAAAATGCAAATCCAAACTATCCCATTGCATTGATATTGAAATACCTTATTCTGATTTTGCAAAGAAATCGATACCTCCAGAAATCCTAATAAGGCAAAGGGTTATAACCGAATTGAAAAAACGATTCGGTCGAGGACATTATCATAGCGAGTTTAAGTTTTTGATGATGCAAAAAGGACAATATGTAATTGTTGGTTATGTCCATGCAGATAAAGAGCAATTTTGTAAAGGTGACTATGATTTATCTTATAGTTTGACAGAAACAAATTTTGCGCAGAAAATGAAAGATGACGTCACAAGAGTTACTTGTGAGTACGCTATTGCTGAATTCATAGGTTACAAAATGAGCAATAGGTGATGCGTGCATATTAATTCTCCACATGAGAAGAAATTTTATTCTGCCAACATTATTGATGTGTTGATGCAAATGAGATCTGTAAAATGATATCGCGGGCAACAATTCACGTTCGTTTTTGTCAAAATTGGCCACTTTGGCACATTTGTTATAGTATTGACCGAGTTATTTTATATTCCAAAGCAAAAGAACCGGATTACAATGATTCGGTTCTTTTGCTTTTGGCGCACCAACCATTGACACCTATATCGAAAATGCATCGGTTAGTCCGTTTAGTCGAGTGTTGTCCTTTTTTACATAATACATCTCAGTAATCTGCGATGTGCTGTGTCCGAGGATGTCTGCAACCTGCTTTGGTGTTAGGGATATAATCGTGCCGTCGGACTGTTTAACGCCGTTTACAAGGTTCGTTGCAAATGTGTGGCGTAGTGAGTGCAACCCTCGGTGTTCGACGCCTGCACCGTCTAACAGGCGGTAATAACGCCGTCTGAAGCGCTCGGGCTTGAGAAAGTTTCCGCCTTTGTCTGGGATAAGAGGGAAGTCCTCGCCCAAGTATATCTC